>CALANA010000103.1 GCA_937925925.1 uncultured Chloroflexales bacterium
CCAGCATCTCGATATAGCGCGGCATGCCCCGCCGCCGATTGCCGCGCTCGCTCAATTCGCCAAACTCCAGGTCGGGTGCAATCAGGTCAAACAACTCCTGGCCCAGCCCGGTGCGTACCAGCAGCCACTGCCAGCCCAGCCGTGCGCCCATATAGCCAACCGTCAGATCGGCCAGTGTATTGGGGTAATCAAAGCACGACAGGCAGGCCGAGGGGAACACGTTTTGCAGCTTGTCCATCGGAAAGTCAATAAAGTTGACACGCTCTATCCTGTCATCAGTATGGCGCATCCACAGGCTAAAATCCTGCATAAACTCGTAGTGTACAATCGTCTCTGGCGAGCGTGACACGAGGTGCAAAAAATGCTGCAAATCAGGATAGGTAACATTGTCGCTGCACGGAATCCCGATGACATAAAGTTGCTCCAGACCCAACTCTTGCTCCACGGCGCGCAGCATATGTACCTGACAACCAGTGCCAATAAAGGCCAGGCGTTTGAGGCCACTGCTACGCACCTGATCGAGCAGACGCAAATTGGGGGCAAGGCAGGGCTTGTTTCCCGCACTGGCACGCACTTCGTCCGGAGTACGTGCCAGCATTGGCTGTGGCGCAAAGCGCGTGCCGGGCACTGCTCCGGTTGTGATCACCGCCTCTACCCGGCCCTCCTCGATCAAGCGTGCTGCCAGCGAAGTGACAATGCCTGACCACTGCGCATGCGCTGGTGGCTGCCGCATCCGCGCCGCATACATCGCACGGTAGATACCAAACAGCAACTCATCGACTCCCTGCCGTGTGCGCCCGTGCAGCCGCTGCTCAATGTCGCTTACCTGATTCTGCACGAACACACAGGATCTGGGCATCAGTGGTCGCAGGCTGCTATCGCACAGGCCACAATCGCTGCACAACCTGGGCCGCCCCTTGAGCCGTTCATCCTGACTCAGCAGCGTTATTTCATGCAGTCCCTTGGCGGGGCCTTCTTCGATCAGCATTGCTTCTTTCCTATTCGTCGTTGCAAAAACGTTGTCAGTTGTATCTCAAAAGGGGCGTTGCATGCAACACTCCTTCTGCCTGGAGGATGGTCATACCCTCCCATCACATCAGTGGTGGGAGCGACATCAAAATAGCCTCGATATTCCCTGCGATGTACACCCCTAAGACTGCCGTTCTAGCGCACCAACGCCAGCGCTTCCCGCGCTGCAGCCAGTGTTTGTTTCACCTCATCATCAGTATGGGCCGCACTCAAGAAGCCAGCCTCAAACTGTGAGGGTGCAAAATAGACGCCACGCTCAAGCATGGCCCAGAAGAAGCGCGCATATCGCTCTGTGTCGGCAAACTGGCGGGCGGTGGTGTAATTCATGATATGCTGCCCTTGTTCACGCAAGAAGTAAAAACCAAACATCGTCCCGACATGCCCGACTTGCAACGGCACACCGAGTTCCTGCGCCAGTGTGCGCATGCCTTCCGCCAGCGTTGTGGTATGGGTGGTCATCTGATCAAACAACCCCTCGCTCTGGATCTGCTGGAGCGTGACCTGCCCGGCGAGCATCGCCAGTGGATTACCAGAGAGCGTCCCGGCCTGATACATCGGGCCGGCGGGCGCAACCAGTTGCATCATCTCACGTTTACCGGCATAGGCACCAACGGGCAAGCCGCCGCCAATCACTTTGCCCAGACAGGTCAGATCGGCATCGATGCCCCATAACGCCTGCGCTCCACCCGGCGATGCCCGAAAGCCGGTCATCACTTCATCAAGAATAAGCAGCGCTCCATACCGCCGCGTCACATCACGCAACCCTTGTAAAAAGCCCGACTCGGGCAACACAAAGCCCATATTCGCCGCAATCGGCTCCACAATCACGGCTGCAATATCGTCATGCGCAGCAAACAGGGTCTCGACACCTTCCTGGTCATTGTACTCGGCCACCAGCGTACTGGCGGTGGTAGTAGCCGGTACACCGGGGCTGTCGGGTAGGCCCAGCGTCGCCACGCCACTACCAGCCTGCACCAGCAACATATCGGCATGACCATGGTAACAACCGCTAAACTTGATAATTTTGTTGCGCCCGGTGTAGGCCCGCGCCAGGCGCAACGCGCTCATGGTTGCCTCGGTACCACTATTGACAAAGCGTACCTGCTCCACACTGGGCACCATGGCGATGACCAGTTCTGCCAGTTGCGTCTCCAGCAGCGTAGGTGCGCCAAAACTGGTACCCAGGCGGGCCTGCCAGGTCAATGCCTCGACGACGGCTGGATAGGCATGCCCCAGAATCAATGGCCCCCAGGAGAGGACATAATCAATATACCGATTGCCGTCCACATCCCAGATATAAGCTCCGGCTCCCCGTTCGATAAACAGCGGCGTGCCACCTACCCCCCGAAAGGCGCGCACGGGCGAGTTGACCCCGCCGGGCAGCACCTGTTGGGCTGCCGCGAACAACTCCGTTGAACGAGTATAATTAGTGGTCATAACACTTTCTCTCCAGCCCCTGCTTCTACGGGGACAAGTCTGGCGACAGGACGAGTTCAGGCTTGAGCCTTGACAGCTCGCCGCTCATTTGGAGAAGTCGGGTGATGGCGAACTGGCAACAGGATGAGTTCAGGCTTGAGCCTTGACAGAGCGTTACCAGGCTCAAGCCTGAACTCCATGTCTACAACGACAACGGGCTTGCTAGCAGCGATCATTCATCACTCATACCTGATGGTGCAGTACAGGTCGCAGGTTGCAGGCAGGATATGGCAGATGGTACTCATCACTCGCATTGTGTTCTACCTGTTCTTTTGCTGTTGCAAGAACGTTCAGCATTCAACCTTCAGCGTTCAGCGCTATAGCTATGCACAAAGTCCACCAGACGCGCCACATGCTCAACGGGTGTCTCGGTCATAATGCCGTGACCCAGATTGAAGATGTGACCGGGACGACCGGCGGCGCGATCCAGGATGTCGGCGGCACGCCGCTCGATCACTGGCCAGGGCGCAAACAAGACCTGCGGATCAAGATTGCCCTGAATGGCGACACCTGGTCCAAGTTGGGCCCAGGCATCATCCAGGTAGATCCGCCAGTCGGCTCCCAGCACATCCGCGCCGGTCTGCCGTAACAGTGGTAGCAAGCCGTTCATATCGGTGCCAAAATAAATCACCGGCACGCCACCGGGTTTGACGCTGGCGATACACTGCTGTACATAGGGTAACACATACTCGGCATAGTCAGTCGGTGCCAGAATGCCGGCCCAGCTATCGAAGATCTGCACCGCATCGACGCCAACCGCAATCTGGGCCAGCAGATAGTCACTTACCAGTTGCGTCAGTTTGGACATCAGCAACTGCCATGTCTGTGGATCATTATACATCAATCCTTTGGTTGCGCGAAACTCGCGGGTTGAGCCACCCTCGATGGCATAGCTCGCCAGGGTGAAGGGTGCGCCACTAAAGCCAATCAACGGCAGCCGATCCGCCAGTTCCTGCTTCACCAGGCGGATCGCATCGAGCGTATAGGCCACGGTCTCGCGGGGATCAGGCTGATGCAACGCCGCCACATCGGCCGGCGCGCGGAGCGGATTATGGATCACCGGGCCTTCACCCTGGGCAAACGTGAGTTGCAGACCCATCCCCTCTAGCGGGGGCAGAATATCGGCAAAAATAATGGCCGCATCAACCGCAAAGGCCTTGACCGGCTGGAGCGTTACTTCGGCAGCCAGTTCCGGCTGTTTGACCATATCTAAAAAACTATTCCCGGCCCGTATTGCCCGATATTCGGGCATATACCGCCCGGCCTGACGCATCAGCCAGATCGGAGTACAATCAACCGCCTGGCGGCGGCAGGCACGCAGAAAACGATCATGTACCATCTTATCTCCATAGTCAAGGGGAGACAGGGTGCAGCATACTGATGCCCGTCCCCTATGATCTGTTCCCTATTACCGGCCCATCACTCACCGCAACCAGTGTACGACATCTTTGGCAAAATACGTAATGATCATATCGGCCCCGGCACGACGGATGGCAAAGAGGCTTTCCATGGCCACACGCTGTTCGTCAAGCCAACCTTGTGCGGCGGCGGCCTTGATCATACTGTATTCCCCGCTGACCTGGTATGCCGCCAGTGGGCGGTCAAACCGGTCACGCAGACGTTGCACAATATCCAGATAGGGCAACGCTGGTTTGACCATCAGAATATCGGCTCCCTCTGCCACATCCAACTCTACCTCTTTGATCGCCTCGCGGGTGTTGGCTGGATCCATCTGATACTGACTGCGGTCGCCAAAACTGGGCGGACTCTCGGCTGCATCGCGGAATGGGCCATAGAAGCCGCTGGCGAACTTGGCGGCATAGCTCATAATGGCCGTGTGTGTGTATCCGGCGCTGTCTAATTCCTGCCGAATCGCTCCGACCATGCCATCAATCATCCCCGATGGGGCGATGATATCTGCGCCAGCCTCGGCGTGTACGACCGATGCCCGACCAAGCAACTCCAGAGTTTCATCATTCAGGAGATAATGTTCGGGCAACTGTGGGTTATAAAGGGGCGAGTCTAGCGTATTGATCAGCCCACAATGTCCGTGATCGGTGTACTCGCAGAAACACATATCGGAAATAACCACCAGTTCCGGCACGGCGGCTTTAATAGCGCGGATAGCCTGGGGAATAATACCATCTGGCGCGTAATTTTCGCTGCCCACGGCATCCTTCTGATGCGGAATACCAAACAACAGCACGGCGGGAATTCCCATTTCGGCCAGAGTCTCGGCCTCGCGCACGGCGGTATCTACCGAAAACTGGGCATGTCCAGGCATTGAAGCAATTGGACGCTGCACACCCTGGCCAGGGCGAATAAACAGCGTCGCAATCAGATTATCGACACTGAGCGTTGTCTCACGCACCATGCGGCGTATATTGGCGTTGAGACGTAAACGGCGTGGGCGTAGCACCGGGAAACTACTCATAATCCCTCCTTTATTGTAACATTGGAACGTTTCTGCATTTCTGCCATTCCATACGTATCTGCTCATGCCGGCGCATCGATACGAGGCCAGCGCTGATCCATGCACAGAAACGGGCTAACGTTCCAACGTATGCACATATTCTACCAGTGCTTCCAGCAATCCCGCTTCGGTAAAGCTCCGGGCGACAATGGTGGGGGTCAGGCCGACTGCCTGAGCTGCCTCGGCGGTAATCGGGCCAATACAAGCAATCAGTACCTGATGGGCGGCGGATAAGGCCGCAGGGCCAATCCGATCAACAAAATACCGCACGGTTGAGCCACTGGTAAAGGTAATAACATCAACCTGGCCCTGCGCCAACAACGCGGGCAAATCGACCCCGCCACGGGCGGGAACGGTACGATAGACCACCACCCGCTCAACGAGCGCCCCGCCAGCACGCAGCATTTCCTCCAGTTTAGGGCGCGCCAGATCTGCGTTCGCCAGCAGAATGCGTTGTCCTTGCAGCCCCTGATGTGGCGCTCTATCAGGGGCAGTGAGTGCTTCTGCCAGCGCCTCGGCCACAAATTTCTCCGGTACCAGCGCCGGCGATAGACCCAGTGCTTCTGTACAGGCAGCCGCTGTTGCCGGCCCGACCGTTGCAATGCGCAGCCGGGGTATTGCTGCTGCTGGCGCTGGCCCGGTCAGCATTGCCAGACGCTCCTGAACTGCTTGCACCGCCGTAACACTGGTTAGTACCAGCCAGTCATACGCTCCGGCCAGCAAGCGTTGTAAGGCTGCATCAACCAGGCCCCAATCTTCGGGGGGAGCGAACATGATCGTCGGATAGACGATTGGTTCAGCCCCCAGCGTACGCAGTTGATCTGCCAGGCCATCGGCGCGGTCTTCCGAGCGTGTAACCACCACCCGCCATCCCTGCAAGGGACGGGATGGATCGGCGGATGGTGGATTCTGTTCAGATAGCGGTGTGCGATCCGCACTCATGATTCACCTGTGTCAGCATGGAGAGCCACGGTGCGCAGGTCGGTCAGTATATCGGCTGCACCCCGTTCCAGCAACTCCTCCGCTAGTGCCGTTCCCACTTGTTCCGGCGTGCTGGCCGGCCCTACGCGCATACCACGTACGATCTGCTGCCCATCCAATGATCCGACTAAACCGTGCAACTGACAAACTGACGTGGTTTGACCAGCATGGCTCTGCTCTTCCAGTTGGGCATAGGCCGCGATCGGCACCTGGCAGCCACCCTCCAGCCGTCGAAGGAAAGCCCGCTCGGCCAGTGTTGCCACCCGGGTCGCATGATCATCAAGCACGCCCAGCAACGCCAGTGTCGCTGCATCATCGGCGCGGGCCTCGATTGCCAGCGTTCCCTGGGCCACCGCTGGCAGCATCACCGTTGGTGGCAGTGGCGAATGACTGCGCACACTGAGGCCCAGTCGCCGCAATCCGGCAGCGGCCAGGATAATGGCATCATACTGGCCCTCATCCAGTTTGCGTAATCGGGTATCGACATTCCCGCGCACGTCTAAAATCCGTAGATCGGGACGCACCGCTCGTAACTGGCAGGCGCGACGCAGGCTGCTGGTGCCGACCGTTGCATGTAATGGCAAGCGATCCAGCGGATTCGCTTCGACGACTGCCATGGTCTCTGGGCTTTGTGTTGGGAATACCAACACATCACGTGGATCAACTCGTTGCGGAAAGGCTGCCAGCAGTAACCCCTCGGGTAGCTGGGAGGGCATATCTTTGCAGCTATGCACCGCCAGATCGATCTCCCCGGCCAGCAACGCTGTCTCGATCTCCTTAACAAACAAACCCTTGTCACCCACAGCCGAGAGGGCGACATCGAGAATCTGGTCGCCTTTGGTGGTAATAATCCGTAGCTCAACGTCCAGATCCGAGTGAATAGCACGTAACAGCGCTGCAATTTGCTCGGACTGGGTGAGCGCCAGCTTACTGCCGCGGGTACCAAGCACCAGTACTTGCTTAGACATCACATGTCTCTGTTTCTCGGACGCGCTCACGACGATCCATAATCATCGGAACCATCATCTCTTCCAAATCTTCTACATTGAGATCAAACAGATCACACAGCATCGCCGCGTAATGCGGTCCATCACCATTCGCTGCCGCGTGCTTCATCCGCACCGTGGGCGAATGCAACAGCTTATTGACCAGGCTCCGGCTGAGAGCCTCGATCACGTGCCACTGTTCCGATGAGAGCGAGTCGAGCTGTCGTTGGGCACGCTTCAGTTCATTGGTACGCAGTTCCTCTGCATGCTGACGCAGGCGGGAGAGAGCCGGGAGCGCTTCACGAGTGGTGAGCCATTCGTGGAATGTATTCACCTCCTGCTGGACAATCTTTCGCGCCGCATGCACTGCTGCCGTGCGCCGCTCCAGCGTACTATTGACCACGGCCTGCAGGTCATCCACTGTAAACAGATAGACGCCAGGTACCTCCGACACGTCTGAGTCAATATCACGGGGAACCGCCAGATCGATCAACAATATTTCATTTGAGGCAGGAATGCCGTTGAGTTCAAGGGCTAACTCTTGCTGCGCGGCCCGAGTCTGGAGCGCGGCTACCACATGTTCACGATGGATGACGGTTACCGGTGCTGATGTAGAACTGATCACAATATCGGCCTGCGCCATTGCATCTGTCAGTTCTTCATAGCAAAAGTTACGTGCCCCATAGCGTTCGGCCAGCGCCAGGCCGTTGGCCAGGGTACGATTGACAATCATCAGATCGCGTGCCCCGTTTGCCAGTAGATTTTGTGCCGCCAGTTCACTGACCTGACCACTGCCTACCAGTAGGACCCGCCGTCCTTCCAGACTTCCCAGATGCTGACGTGCCAGTTCCACTCCGGCCTGAGACACACTGGCTGCGCCCTGACCCACCTGGGTCTCGTGGCGTACCCGCTTGCCAGTGATAATCGCCTGCCGAAAGAGCCGCGACAATATTGGCCCGATACTCCCAGTTTGTTGCGCAACCTCGTGTGCATTGCGCACCTGCCCCTGAATTTGCGCCTCACCCAGCACAATCGAGTTCAGACCAGCGGCGGTTTCACATAAATGTTGTGTAGCTTCTTTCCCAGTATAGAAGAACAATGAGGAAACGAATTGCTCCTCTGGCACCCCATGAAACTCAGAAAGAAAGTGAATAATGTTCCGTGCAGTGCCCGCATCAGCGGTTACACCATAAATCTCCACCCGATTACACGTGGAGACAATCACCGCCTCTGCCAGGAGCGGCCGTGTGCCATTGTGCCGCCTGGTGAGCTGCAGCAGTGCAGCAGGTAGATCAGCAGGATTAAAAGCCAGACGTTCGCGAACCTCGACCGGCGCTGTCGTGTGGTCAAGCCCGACTACGCACAGATTCATAACGTGTCCTCCCTCCTACAAAAACAGCCGCACCTGCTTTCAACAATGAAATCGACTGCCCAGATGGTCGTTGTAGGAACTATTGTAAGCAATGCCAGAAATAGCGATTGAAACATGATCAAGTAAAACCTATACAAATCTATGCATTGTGCAATGTAGCACTACCTTCATGAACTGTCAAAAAAACCGGAGCGTAGACCTGTTGCCTTGTAACATCGTGCAGACATGTCTGTCTGCGTCTGAACTGTTTGGAATGCACCATTCAGTGCTATGCATCTTCGATAGAAACCCCTACCAGTTCCCCATAGTCGGTTGCAAAAGACAGCCTGCGGTAGGGGAGACATACTTCCTCCCGTGCCACAGGCTGATTATCAGCGCGGTCATTGCCACTGTGCTGCCTATGCACCTGATCATACACCTTCATCCTGTCTTACCATACCTCTTGTTCAGTCAGTGGGGCTTCGGTTTTCGGCTGCGATCCACCCACACCCTCGATCCGATCTTCCAGGTCATCATAAATATCGCGCAGGGCCGCCAGCGTTGCTTCATCGGCTTCCCAGAACCCGCGACTATGGGCCTCCAGCAAGCGTCGCGCAACGGCGGCAGTGGCATGTGGGTTGAGTTGTGCCATCCGCTCGCGCATGGCCGCATCCAGGAGAAAAGTCTCGGTCACACCCTGATACACCCAGCCTTCCACGGCGGAAGCGGTGGCGCTCCAGCCATAGGTGTTGCTGACCCGCGCTTCAATCTCATGCACGCCCTCGTAGCCATGGGCCAGCATCCCCTCATACCATTTGGGGTTCAACAACTTGGCCCGTGTTTCCAGGCGCACCATCTGCTCCAGCGAACTGAGCCGCCCCGTCGTCCCAATCGCATCGGCCACCAGTACAGTCGGTCGCTGACCGCGTAACATTTCAACGCTCTTGGTTACCCCACCCAGATACTCGTAATAGTGGTCAATATCGCTAATACCCAACTCAAAGCCATCAACATTCTGAAACGTTGCTGTCACCGTGCCCAGCGCACGTTCCATCACCGGGCGGGCATCATGCCACTGACCGTTGGCGCGAAAGGTAAAGCTCTTGCGGCTCAAAAAGGTCTCACTCAGTTCTTGCTCTTGCTCCCAGGTGCTGCTCTCGACCAGGTGATTGACGTTGGCCCCATAGCTGCCGGGAGCATTGGAAAAGATGCGCGCCGCCGCCTCGTCCAGGTCAATATTGAGCGCATCAGCCTGCTCCAGCACATGCTTGCGCACAAAATTCTGTTCCAGCGGTTCATCGGCGTGCGCGGCCAGTTGCACCGCCCGATCCAGCAACGCCATCTGGTGGCGCAACAGGTCGCGGAAAATGCCACTCACGGTTACCACGACATCAATGCGCGGGCGGCCTAGCTCGGCGAGCGGGATGAGCGCGACATCGGCAACCTTGCCCAGTTCGTCCAGTGTCACCCGTGCGCCAAGTAACGCCAGCACCTGCGCCACACCCTCACCATCACTTTTGAGATTATCGGTGCCCCACAGTACCAGCGCCACCGTCTCCGGCCAGTCGCCCTGCTCGCGTCGCAGGCGGTGCAGCATCTCGGTCACCAGGCGGCTCCCTACGTCCTGCGCAACCGCACTGGGTATATGGAAGGGATCAAGCCCGTGGAGGTTGCGCCCGGTTGGCACCACTGCGGGATTACGCACCACATCATTGCCCGGCGAAGGGGGAATATACACGCCGCGCAACGCCTGCAGCAAGCTATCTAGCTCCTGATTGGCGACCAGACGCTGCAACAGATCGGCCAGAAAACCCCAGAGCGGTGTCAGCGTGTGGGGGGGAATGTGGGCTGCTTGCTGCAAATAGGTATCAACAACCACCTCACGCTCGTGCGGCGCTGCCGTTACGAAGCGCTGCAACGCCTGGCGGCTGATCGTCTCAATCTGCTCCCACTGTTCCTGTGCGGTCTGATCCTGGTTCAACCGGGTGCGGATGCGCTCATAGTCCCAGTTCAGACCCCGGGCGATCACCTGGGGCAGTGACGGCAGCATCGTCGCCTGCCCCTGTTCGGCAGCAGGACGGGCAAAGGTTGCCACCAGCGTAAGAACATCGACTAACTCGCTACTAGTAGGCGGCGCATCTAACACATGCAACCCGACCGGGATCATACGCTGCTCCACCTGGATCAACTCCTGTGCCAGAGCCGTCACATACTGTTCATCGGTGGCGGCTGCATCTTGCGGTTCACAGAAGGGTTGTTCTGGCTGCAACTCGAGTTTTTCGGCCTGAGTACGAATGTCGGTGAGTAGTTCGGCAGAAGGGCGCTGACGATAGCTGTCAATGCTGTCTTTCAGCAGGCGTAGCCCTTTGTATAGACCGGCGTGCTGCAAGGGCGGCACGAGATAGCTTACCAGCGTGGCGGCACTGCGTCGTTTCGCAATCGTGCCCTCGCTGGGATTGTTGACGCAATAGTAGTATATGTTGGGCAACCTGCCCAGCAATCGCGTCGGCCAGCAATTGCTGCTCAGGCCCGCCTGCTTGCCTGGCATAAACTCGAGCGCCCCGTGCGTTCCAAAATGCAGCACAGCATGCGCCCCAAACACGTGTTCAATCCAGGTATAGAAGGCCGCAAAGCCATGATGCGGCGTGGCATCCTTCGCCATCAGCAGGCGAAAGGGATCACGCTCATAGCCAAAACTGGGCTGAATGCCCACAAAGATATTGCCAAACTGCCGCCCCAGAATATGAAACTGCTTGCCATCGGTTAACAACTCACCCGGTGCCTGGCCCCAGAACGGCTCGATCTGGGCATAAGCCGGAAAGAGCCGCCGATAGTCATCAACCGGCAACCGTGCCCCAACATTGCCATCAGTGCCATAGACGAGGGCATTGCCTTCAACCACTGCCTGGCGGAGCGCGTCGGCACTGGCAGGCAGATCGACCGCATAACCATCGGCCTGTAATCCTTGCAGGAGCCGGTAGAGGCTGGCAAAGACATCGAGATAAGCGGCGGTGCCGGCATTGCCCAGGTTGGGCGGGAAATTAAAGAGGACAATGGCGATTTTTTTCTGCGCATTATCGGTGCGGTAGAGTGTCACCCGGCGAGCAATCCGTTCTGCGGCCAGTTCGATCTGCTCTGGCACCACGGCAAATGCATCACTGCCGGTGCTGGCTCCACCGATAACCAGCGGCTCCGTTGCGCCATCGAGTTCCGGGAGCGCCACATTCAGCGCCAGTTGGATTGGTGCCAGGCCGGTGGGATCGGTTTGCCATTCTTCCACGCGCTGAAAAACCAGCGGGATCAGATCGAGAAAACCAATGCCCAATCTTGTCAGCGCCTGCACCGCTTCGTCTGGACGACAGGCGGCAGGGCCACCAACGAGCGAAAAGCCAGTGGTGTTCACCAGCAGATCAATCGTTGCGGCACGGGCCTGTGGTTGGGGTGCGGTCGCTCGTTGTGGCTTGCGTCCATGTGCTGCCCGTTCGTCGGTCATAAAGAACCGCTCGATGGCCGGACGGAGATCAAGCCCGGCGCTGTAAGCAACTTGGGCTTCAATCCCTCGTGCCTCAAGTGCCCGCACCAGCGCGTCAATATGGGTTGTATTGCCACTGAGTGCCACAGAACGCAGTGTCAACAGGCCCACCGTTCCAACCGTGGACTGTGAACCGGCAGAGGCAGACGATTGCGCCCCATTCTGGCTGCTGCGTTTCTGCGCCACAACCCGTGTGCGCTTTCCTGGCTTTGCCTGTGCGCGTCGCCACTGCTGATAGCTCGTCAGATCCGCAAAGGGCGCAGGCGCATCGGGGTGAAACAGCGCCGTATCGGGATAGGTCAATGGATCGCGTATGGATAGCCGATCTTTGTAGCCCGGTACATAGCGGACGATCAGCAGACATAGCATACGGTACAGATTCTCACTGGAACTGTTTAACCAGTACTGGTGAACGGCAATATAGGTGTGCAAATCACGTGCTTTGCCAGGGATATGTTTGAGCAGTTTGCTGAGACTGCGTACAAGCGCCAGTTGGCGCTGGCCCTCCCTATGCCCGCCCATGGGCCGCAGGCGACGCATCCACTGGCGTAGCATGCCGCCATCTGCTGCATCGGATTGGGGTTTCAGCATAAATTTGCCAAGCCGGGTGCAGTGGATCAGGCTCGGATTGCTGGTAATCACACACACCGGACAGGATGCCTGTTGTAATAGTGGCTCCAGGCGGCGGACATAGTCTGCGCCAAAGATCATCGAGCCGAAAACAAAATCGGCATTGTCCAGATCACGGCTCAGGCGTTGCCAATCTGCATCATGCTGCAATGCTGGTGCCGTGTAGAGGCTCACACCCAGCCTGATGTCATCGTCCTGTTGCAGACGCTCGACGGCAGTGCGCAGGGCGACGGCCTGGTTGCCTTCCATTGTAATAAACACAAATCGCATAGTCGTTATTACTCAGTTAACGCTACCAGACGCAGAGACGCAGACACAAACATGCGAGGATGCGAACACAGCACCTCGCGTCTGCGCTTCGTCGCCTCTGTGCATTCCTTGCAGTGCATTCTGTTTTAGATAAAGCTGCATACTACATTGGTAGCAGAGAATTGTATGAGAGTCAAGATCTACAAACTATATGCAATAATTGTGCAAGAGTTTAAAAACCTTGATCGAGCTGACTGCAGTCACGTAAACAGCGGTCAGCCACCCCAAGATTATGTAGTGAGAAATCGAAACTACATAACCAGATAGTATAATGATGGAGGGTTCAACTACTTTCATCAGCGTGACATTTCTTCTACAATATTCCTATCAGACAATGCTATGAGAGTCAAGATCTACAAACAGTGTGCAAGAGCCGTGCAATTTGTTTATAATGAAAGAAAGGTGATTGTGAAGGCATGAATTTTCTCAAATCGAGGTCAAAAATGTAGTACTAAATCGTAACTACGATTGGAATTTTTATGATAGGATACAAAGAAGGGCGGAGGCGAGGAAGCGAGGAAGCGAGGAAGCGAGGAGGCGAGGAGGCGAGGAGGCGAGGAAGCGAGGGAGCGAGGAAGTGAGGAAGCGAGGAAGCGAGGAGGCGAGGAAGCGAGGAGGCGAGGAGGCGAGGAAGCGAGGGAGCGAGGAAGTGAGGAAGCGAGGAAGCGAGGAGGCGAGGAAGCGAGGAGGCGACAGTCTGTACCCTGTAGAAAAGGAGAACATATGATGAGTGAGTCACTTTCTCAACAAACGTGTGTGGCCTGCCGCAAAGATGCTCCCAGGATCACCGAGCAGGAAATCGCAGAACTGCATCCACAGATACCGGATTGGAAAATTGTCGAACGGGATGGTATCCAGCGTCTGGAACGGGTCTTTACCTGCCAAAACTTTAGCGCCGCGCTGGATTTGACCAATCGCATTGGAGCCATTGCCGAGGCAGAGGGGCACCACCCGGCGCTCTTAACCGAATGGGGCCGGGTTACGGTCACGTGGTGGACGCATAAGATCAGGGGCTTGCATCGTAATGATTTTATTATGGCGGCCAAAACTGACGCAATTTATGGACAATAGGCCCGGGACATGCTGAGCGCTTTCAGTGGAGCAACCCGCACAACCGCGCCCTATCATATTGGCATTACCGGGCACCGCAACCTGGGCAATGCTGCCACCTTTCGCTTTGTGACTCGATCCTTGCATACACTGCTTGCTGATGCGCAGCACAGGCACACGGAGGGCATCGTGGCCCTGTTTGGCATGGCGGAGGGAACGGATACGCTGTTTGCGCAGATCGCCCTGAATTTGAACATCCCGCTCATTGCCGTTATTCCCTATGCAGGTTTTATTGATGACTTTCCAACTGGTTCGCTACGCCAGCAGTATCAACATCTGGTAACACGCTGCGAGATGGTATATACGCTTCCGTTTGCCACCCGCTCGGACGAGGCGTACATGGCGGCGGGGTGCTGGTTGGCCGATCACAGCGATCTCCTGCTGGCCGTCTGGAACGGGCAACCAGCGGCGGGCAGGGGTGGTACAGGTGACGTGGTGGCCTATACGCAGCGTATTGGACGTCCGATCATTCATATTCACACTGTTGAGCATACGCTTCGATCCCTGCCATATGCGGGCTGACATTCGTTGACTGAGCAACGTAGTGGTGCGACCACTTTAATGTTCTTATACCAGTGTGACTGCTCCCTTCCACCTCTTTTCGACCCCCTTGCCTTCCCCGATCAGAGGGGTGGGGGGCAGGTTCACAAGTGTAGATTTTTTGCGCAGAAGTCAGCTTTGCTGCATCAGGACGGCAAAAAAAGCGATGACGATAGCAGGGACGTTCTGCCCCATCCCAATGCGATGTAATTAAAAAACCTACATTTGAGAGATACTGCTGGTTTCTTCTCGATAGGCGATGTACGGTTCCACTCCCTCTGCGCTCTTGCTCTGGTGCGTCTTTGCGTTCAAAAAAGAGGACATTCGAGCCGGCCTTAGCGCTGATGCCACAAATACACCGGCTCTGGCCCGATCGTCAGCGAAAAGCGGCCATCCTGCGCACTCATGGTTCGCTCGGCTCCGTCGCGTTGTACCAGACGCCCACTGGTGGCAGTGGTGGTAAAGCCAACGCGGGTGGTTGGCGGTGACCAGAGAATATCCAGCGCCGCTTCACCGCGCTGCAAACGCAGATCGTATACTTCGCGGCCATGGATTGTGGTCAGATTGTCAAGATAAATCGTACCGCGCCCTATCGACTCGTCGGTGACATCATCCAACACCAGGGCCACCAGGCTGGCCGGAAAATCAACACGCAGATTACCGTTGCCCGCAATCCGGTTTGCTGGATGCACCGCAACGCCAATCGGGGCCGAAATAAAGTGCCACTCTGGAGCGCCTACCGCGCCCAGCGTAAATTGCAGGAGTTCGCCCTCTGCATCGCGAATCCAGGCACGCACCAGGTGACCACTTCCATCACCATAGACCCAGATCCCCAGCGCATACGGCTCTCCCGGTAGCGGCACCGGTTGCACCCGCTCGAACACGACATAATCATTTTCAGGCGTGCTAAAGTTATACACAATCTGGGCACTACCCGTGCCCGTATGCACATGCTTTTCACTGGCCTGTAGCCGTCCATTGGGTTGACTAATGCGCCGCCATTCACCCAGTACATCAAAGTCCAGCACAACGGTGGTGTCAAACAGATCACGTCGTTCCACAAATGTTGCCCCCTGTAGCTGACGGTTGAGCGTACGCAAGGCGGCAAAAGCGGGCTTACGCACATGATCACGATAGTCGGTGCGCCCCTGTCCATATTCAAACAGACCATAGGGATTGCCCGGATCATCCTTGAAGCTATACCAGAAGGTGCGCTCGACCCCGGCTTCCCACAACAGCAGCAGCGAGCGTACCAGATAACTGGCCTGCATCTGCGCATCGGTTAACCCCTGGCGATCGCGATCCCCTGGCCCACTGGCCCAACCTAGCTCCGTCACCCAGATTGGTTTGGGGCCAAACTGATTCCCCAGCGCTCGCGCCATGTCAACCGAGGCCACCAGGTTGCCGTCTTCGGGGCCATAGGGATCGACATAGGGATGGATAGCAATAATGTCAAAGCTGTGCCAGGCACCCTGGGCTGCCACCGCCCGCGCAAAGGAGACATCGAAGGGATTAAAGCCACCAATCGCCACCTGTGCATTGGGGATAATCTCCTTGATAATTTGACTGGAACGGATCAACAGATCCGCATAAGCCACCGGGTCGGGTTGGGGCCGCCAGAACACAGCATTATCCGGCTCGTTCCAGATTTCCCAGTGATGAATATAGCGCCGGTAGCGCGTCACCACCGCCCGCACATAATCCAGAAAAAGATCATGGTCTGGTGCATAGTACGAAACATCGTGCGGATTATCATGGGGATACGGTGTTGCCCAGCCGACCGATGGCCCTAATACACCCAGGATCTTAATATCCCGTTGCAAGAGTGCGCGCATGGCAGCATCGGTGAACGTCCAGTCCCACACATCAGGCGCGGGCTGCACGCGATGCCAGTGAAAGTCTTCCCGTACCCACGACACACCCAACTCAACCACTAGATCGGCCAGATCATCCATCGTGGTTGGGTCAGGATAGCGCGTGGCGAGATGCGAATTCAGGCCAAAGGCAGCCGGGCCAACCGGCCCGGCACTGTAGGCGGTGGGGATGGGCAAGGGGTGGGTGATCAGCTCAGATGCGGTCAGCACCAGCAGGAGCATGACGAAGAGCAACAGGGAACGACGTGGCATGAGCGTACCTCGCTTTGGGAATTTCAAAATATAGCAATCAGGACAGAGGGTTAAAAAAACCGTCAGTAGTACGAACGTAGACCAGAACAGTTGTAGGATCTGGATAACGTGCAGCGACAGCAAGCGCAACACCGCAATAAACAAGCGGGTAGCAATAGGCTTGTCTAGCGTGGTCAGCCTACATTGTCGTGTCTGCTCGACCTGCGCTTCCTTTCGTGCCATAAGCAGCAACACGGTCGCAGAGACCGAAGAACATGAACACTATCAGATTACAGCCATACCTCACCCTTCCCCGCGATCATTATACGGCATCTTGCGCTCAATGGCGAATAGGGGGGACGTGTTCTCGTTGCTCCTGGGAACACGGATCGCTTGCCCACGCATGCCTGACCGCTCACGCCCGCTCGCCAAAAATGGCCCGCCCCACGCGCACCAGGGTCGCCCCTTCCTCAATCGCCACCTCAAAATCATCGGTCATGCCCATCGAAAGCTGTGACCACTCCGCCTGTGGCCAGCGGGCAGCCAGATGATCCCGCAACTCGCGGAGGGCGCGAAACACGGGACGCGCCGCCTCCGGGTCTGGCTGCCAGGGCGCAATCGTCATCAGTCCCTGCACGCGCAGATAGGGCAGGGCCACAATGCGCTCCACGTTGGCCAGGAAGTACGGTAACCCAGCGTGATTCTGCACCCCGCCAGGCAGATCAAAGCCCTCTTTGGTCGCCTCGCCACTGACGTTGATCTGAAGCAACACGTTCAAGCGCGAATGTTCAGGTGTGGCCGCTATGTCCGCTACACGCTGTTCATAGTGTCGATTCAGCGTCTCCGCCAGGCGCAGGCTGTCAACGGTATGCAGCAGATCAAACATGCCGATCGCTGCTTTCGCCTTGTTGCGCTGGAGGTGTCCGATCATGTGCCAGGTCAGGTCGGGTCGTTGGGCATGCAGTGCGGAAATTTTGGGTTCCGCTTCCTGCAAACGGCTCTCACCCAGGTGAACAACACCGGCAGCAATGGCCTGCTGCAGCACCTCCAGCGGATGCGTCTTAGTAACGGCTACCAGCGTTATCTGGTGTGGGTCGCGGCCCGCACGTTGTGCTGCGGCCACGATGCGTTCCTGTACTATCTGCACCCGTGTTGCAATTTGGTTCACACTGTTACCTTACATCACCAGGACGTACGCAGTGATCTGGTCACCTCGCCTTTTCGCCGGAGTTTACCCCGTTCAACTGCGCTCAGGGCAAGCTCGGAGCGTAGTCGAAGGAACGTTGGTTCACGCGACGGCGTAAGTCCTGATCATATCAATCGGTTGCCACCACCAGCACCTGCTCCAGTGGCGGATCAGGCGGTAAATTGATCGTCAGACGCAACCCACGCCCTTCCGGGAGCGGTACGGTCAAATCCAGAGGGGTACTCTGGCCCGGCCCAAGCGGCACACTGGCTGTGTCTGCCGAGGTATACGAAGTGCCAGTGTTATCCTGCAATTCAAAGGCACGGATTGGCACCGTTACTGCTGTTGACCCAACATTCGTTACCTGTCCCTGTATTTGCACACCCGCAGCCACCCGCCGAATATGACGTATCTCCACTCGCACGCGCTGGTTTTGCGCTACAGGTGTCAGCGCAGGTGCAGGCTGACCACGGCGCATAATTTGCTGCATCTCGTCTACACGACGCTGAATGTCGGGGGCAAGGTTAACCATATCAAGCTGGGGCAGCGTGATACCTGGTACAGCCGGTTGGGCCGCAAAATGCCGCTGGAGCGCCGTCTCATTCGTTGTAAAGCGGCCACGCGTACTGAGCAGGATCAAACCAAGCCCTAGCACTAGCCCCCATATCCAGACCGGTATGTGTTGTCGTGTATTTCGTAACATAGATCTCTATTGTACAGAGAGAACCGGTGACATGCAACCAGGATGTCACGATGATAACCTGTTGCAAAGCTTGACAAACCCTTAACAATCTATTACACTGACGCATCACACAATCTGACCTCATGACAGGCATTGGTGACATGCTGCATTGCGGCGATCATAACTCTGGCAAGGAGTCACTCCTGGCCGTTATTGATATTTGCTTCATCAAGAATGTCTGGTGCAGGAAGGGGGTGATACGAGCGATCTTCAGTCTTTAGAAGGTACAGAGCTTGAGCAGCGAGGTTCTGTGCCAGGGTTAGCTCCCCGCATTATCTCAACTTACGTGAACTGTAGCTGCAACTTTATGCAGATAAATCAAGACCGTTGTCAGAAAGGAGTCGTTCGAGTATGAAGCGACTAGTGAGTTTGCTAACACTGCTCGTCATGATGCTGGGGTTCATTGCCGCCTGCGGGCAACAGCCTGTTGCGCAAGAACCAACCCCAACTGTTGTTGAGCTAACAGAAGAACCTGCTACAGAGGAGCCAGCTCCTGCTACTCCTACCGAGGAACCTCAAGAGACCGAGGAACCTCAAGAGACCGAGGAACCCGAAGACGTTACTCCACCGACGGGCGATTTCGAGGGTTTGATTAAGATCGCTACCCAGAGTCCGCTCTCTGGCCCCCAGGCCGCGATTGGCCTTGGTATTCGGAATGGGGCTGAGCTAGGAGTCGAGCAACTGACCGAGCCGCTCACCAGCCTGGGTTTCACGGTTGAGTTAGCACCGTTCGATGACCAGGCGCAGGCCGAGGTTGGGACAGCGAACGCCAACAATATCGCTTCTGATCCCGACATCCTGTGTGTTAATGGGCACTTGAACTCAGGCGTGGCCCTGGCCGCATTGCCAACCTACAGAAACGCCAGCGTGCCTATGGTTTCACCAGCCAACACTAATCCGAACATTACTGAGGGTGGTTATGAGGTTGCCTTCCGAATTGTCGGTCGGGATGATGTACAGGGTGCAGTGGCCGAGCAATTTGCACGCGAGGAACTGGGTATCCAGAGTGTGTTTATTATTCATGACCAGACGGACTACGGCCAGGGCGTGGCCGAGTTCTTCCGCCAGAACGCTGAGGCAAATGGTATCACCGTTCTGGGCTTCGAGGGTACCCAGGAACAGTCGCAGTTTGACTCGATCCTGACGCCGATTTTGCCCCAAAACCCAGATCTCATCTTCTTTGGCGGCATCTACAGTCAGGCTGGTCCGTTGTTTGATCAAGCACGACGTGCGGGTATTACGGCTCAATTCATGGGGCCGGATGGCCTGGATAATGCAGAACTGGTGACGCTGGCGGGCGAAGCGGTGGCCGATATGTACTATACTTCGGTGGCCGCACCGGTCAGTCAGTTCCCAGCCGCAGCGCAGTTTGCGCAGGATTATCAGTCGCGCTTCAACACTCCAGCTCCGCCGTTCTCGGCCCAGGCCTATGATGTAGTGGGCATCTGCGTCCAGGCAATTGCCCAGGCGGCGGTGGATGCGGGCGGTAAGCCTACCCGTGAGCAGGTGGTGGAAGCACTGCGCAACCTGGATCCTTATGAGGGTATCACTGGTACCTATGAGTTCAACGACATTGGTGACCCGACTGAGGCGACCTACTTTGTATTGCAGGTAAACTACGATCCCGACAACCCCGAAGAAGGTTGGAATGAGAATGCGGTCGTCAAACGTCTGACCATCGCTCCACCTGAATCGGAATAGTGAATCAGTGACGATTGCAGAGCGCTAAGTCTGTGAGTGGGGGCAGATCACTGCCCCCACTCACTTCAATCACTTTACCTTCTGCAGTCTTTCAAGACATAATATTCTTGACTTAATAAATTACGAAAACTATTATTGTATCGAATTGTAATTGTAAAAGAATGCGGATGTGACGTATGGTTGTGCAAGCAACGACTGGTTCAGGTCATCTTGTCGGGCAGCGATCGATTAAAACCATTCTCCTTGAGATTTTTGGCCCCTTGCTCCAGGTCTTGATGTTTGTTCTGGGTAGTGCCACAATCCTCAGTTTGATCGTTATTTTGTTCGCCTTTGTGTTGCGCGGATCACGCACCGATATTGATCTTCTGCAAGGAACGCTCATTATCCTGCCCCAGGTGATTATTGATGGCATGGTACGCGGGTTTTTGTTTGCAACCATCGCACTGGGCTACACCATGGTCTATGGTGTACTGGAGTTTATCAACTTTGCACACGGAGAGATTTTCATGGTCGGTGCGTTTGTGGGGGCTGGATTTGGATTGAGTCTCGCCCAGCAACGCATGCTGGCCGACTTTCCACCGTTGTTATTTGTGGTTCTGGCGATATTGCTCGGTATGATCGTGAGCGGAGTACTGGCAATGCTGACCGAGCGCATCGCCTATCGTCCGCTCCGCAATGCGCCGCGCCTGGTGCCTTTAATTTCGGCGATTGGCATGTCGCTGTTTTTGCAAGATCTGGTGCGTATGATTGCGCTTGCCACTGGCATGGGGTTCAATGTCCGGTTTCAAACGCCGCCGCTAGGCGGATCCTTGCCGCTGGGTCAGATCCCGATTGGCGGTGATCGCTTTGCCTCATTTAGTATTGATAGCCGCGCCTTGATTTTTATTGTCGCCGCCATTATCATGTTAATCGGTCTGAATTATCTGATTAATGTCACCAGGCTGGGCAAGGCTATCCGTGCGGTAGCTCAGGATCGAGCAACGGCTAGTCTGATGGGCATTAACGTCAACCGCATTATTGCGCTGACTTTCCTGATCGGCGGGGCGCTCGGTGGGGCGGCGGGAGTCTTGTTTGGGATTCGCGTCGGTACCATCAATCCTTACGTCGGCTTTTTGCCCGGTTTAAAGGCATTCACCGCTGCGGTGCTAGGTGGCATTGGCAATATCACCGGGGCTATGGTCGGTGGGATTGTACTGGGGTTTCTGGAGGCGTTTGTAGCCTCCTATCTCTCGCTGTTTACCCGTGGGCAATTTGCGGGTGCAAATTATGCCGATATTGCTGCTTTTAGTATCTTGATCCTCATTCTCATCTTTCGTCCCTCCGGTTTGCTTGGTGAGGCAACGACGCAAAAGGTGTAACTGTTATGGCACAGACAAATCCGCAGTCCAGCCTCCAGGTTGGTACCTGGGATCAACTCAAAACCCGGCTTAATCGCGGCATCTGGCCCTATCTCTTGATTACCACTTATTCCCTGGTGGTTACGCTCCTTCTGTTTCGTAACCCGTCCACTAGCCGTAACACCGATATTTTGTTTGTGTTATTTCTGGGCATCATGCTGCTGACCTACAAGATGGCACTGCGGCCAGAATTCAAATTGGCGATCGCAGCCCTGTTTCTTGGCATCGGTTTGCCCTATTTTGGTACACTCAATCCATTTTACATGGACATTGCCACGATGGTAGGAATCTTTGTTGTGCTGGCGTTAGGCTTGAATGTCACCGTGGGTTTTGTCGGCTTGCTTGACCTGGGGTATATTGCGTTCTATGCCGCCGGGGCCTATCTATGGGCTATTTTCAGTACGCGACAGGCGCAAAATATTTTTCCGGGACTGGCCCACCTTTTTCCGGTACCTCCATCCTGGTTTTTCATTTTTATGCTGCTGGCGCTGGTTGTTGGCGCGTGTATGGGCCTGTTGCTCGGTTCGCCAGTGCTACGGCTACGGGGCGACTACCTGGCGATTGTCACGCTCGGCTTTGGGGAGGTTATTCGTGTGCTGGCAACCAATCTCGATCGCCCGGTCAACATCACCAATGGTGCCCAGGGTATCCGCGATATTGGACGCCCACCGTTGTTTTTTGAACCCTGGGTACGAGAGATGGGCGTTGATCTCAGTCAGGGCCAGTTATATCAACTCTTCTTTTATTTTCTGGTCTTGCTTGTCCTCGGCTTTATGATCATGGTCGTCTATCGGTTGAGCAACTCACGGATTGGGCGCGCCTGGACAGCCATTCGTGAAGATGAGACGGCGGCGATTGCAATGGGTGTGCCGCTCGTGCGGATGAAGCTTACCGCTTTTGCGGTCGGTGCCTCTTTTGCGGCGGTGATGGGTACAATCTTTGCCGCCAAGCAGTTATTTATCAATCCACCGACTTTTGATTTGCTGCGTTCAATCAATGTTCTGTCGATGGTCATTCTGGGTGGCATGGGCAGCATTCCTGGCGTCATTCTGGGAGCTACGCTCGTTACACTTCTCAACTTGCAGTTGCTGCCACGTCTGGCACGTGAACTGAGTGTGCTGCAAATCCCTTCACAGTTTGATCCAACTCAGTATCAACGTATGTTGTTTGGCTTATTGCTCATTTTAATGACCATCTTCCGCCCTGCAGGTATTCTACCCGAAGATCGCCGCCGCCAGGAACTCGAGGGCAATGCCATTGATGTGCCAGCGGAGATCGAGCAATCACCACCCCAGGCAACCGAACCCGATGTGGGTATGAAATCGTGAGGAAACCAAACGTGGCACTACTCCAGGCAAAAAACGTTACGAAACAATTTGGGGGGCTGCTGGCCGTTAATGATGTGACCTTGACCATTGACCGCGGCAGTATCGTCAGTGTGATTGGGCCGAATGGTGCCGGGAAGACAACGTTTTTCAATGTATTAACCGGTATTTATAAACCTGATAAGGGCAGTATTACCTTTAATGGTCAGTCCTTGCTCAATCTGCGTTCGGATCAGATTACTGCCTGTGGTATTACACGCACGTTCCAAAATATTCGCCTGTTCAATAATATGACGGTGCTGGAAAATGTGCTGGTGGGGATGCACTCACGGTTACACGCCCCCATGTGGAACATTATATTCCGCACCCCCACTATGCGCCAGGAAGAACGTCAGGCGCGGCAGAAGGCCCGCGAGTTACTGCACTTTGTGGGGCTGGACGACAAGCGCGATGATCTGGCAAAAAATCTGCCGTATGGTGATCAACGCCGACTGGAAATTGCCCGGGCGCTGGCCTCTGAGCCAAAAATGGTGCTATTGGATGAGCCAACCGCTGGTATGAATCCCCACGAGACGGCTAGTGCGACGCGCTTGATCCAGCGTCTGCGCGATGATATGGGTGTGACCGTCGTGCTGATTGAACACGACATGAAGGTCGTGATGAGTATTTCGGAGCGCATCAGCGTTTTAGACTATGGGATCAAGATTGCCGAAGGTACGCCCGATGATATTCGGGCTAACCCACGGGTGATCGAGGCCTATCTGGGCAAAGGTGCGACACAGGAATCCGAGGCTACGCATCAGGATCCAGAAATTACGACGCAGGAAGCGGAAGTTCACACAACGCCCGAAGTTCGTCGTCAGAAGCCAGCGTTATAGCGTTGTCAGATCGAAGGAAGTGTCATGGCCCTCCTCGAGTTAACCAATGTGCATACCTACTATGGACAGATCCACGCGCTCAAAGGGATCTCATTGACAGTTGATCAGGGTGAAATCGTTACCCTGATTGGCTCGAATGGGGCCGGCAAGAGTACGACCTTGCGTACCATTTCGGGCTTGCTGACGCCGCGCCAGGGACAGGTGACGCTGGCAGGCAGGCGTATTGATCGTGTACCACCACACACTATTGTCAATCTGGGCATCTCGCAGTCGCCGGAAGGACGGCGTATTTTTCCGCGCCTGACGGTATTGGAAAACCTCGAAATGGGTGCCTACATCCACAGTACGCACAGCCCGGAGTTTCGGGCTGATCTGGATCGGGTGATGACGCTGTTTCCGCGCCTGCGTGAGCGGGTCAAGCAGAAAGGTGGGACGTTGTCCGGTGGCGAGCAGCAGATGCTGGCGATTGGACGCGCACTTATGGCTCGCCCAAAGGTGTTGCTGCTTGATGAGCCGAGTATGGGACTGGCACCGGTGATTGTGGAGCAAATCTTTGATATTATCAAGGACATTAACCAGCAGGGCACGACCATCCTGCTCGTGGAGCAAAATGCGTTAATGGCACTGGCGATTGCCCATCGTGGGTATGTCCTCCAGTCGGGGAAGATTGTACTCGAAGATACTGCTGCTTCCCTCCAGTCAAACGAGATGGTACAGAAGGCGTACCTGGGCCTGGATTAATCTAACGGAGCGCTGCCCAGGCTAAGCCTCGCCTCCAATACCTGGGATAGGACTCCTATATGGATTAGACCTGAAGTGAGTGTCCATCATGCCATCACCATTTCCTGGCATGGATCCATATCTCGAAGGTGCTTTGTGGCCGGATGTCCATCAGCGGTTGGCAACTGCGGTGAGTAGCCAGCTTACTCCGTATCTACGACCGCGGTATGTCGCCCGTCTGGCGCTGACAACCTTTTACGATGAAACGCCCGAAAGTGAAATTGGGATTATGTACCCGGATGGAGAAGTTTTGCGTCGGAAACAGCCGATTGTTGCGGAACCATACGAATCGCAGGCGAACCAGGTGGCCGCGATGGCACCACCTATTACCCCGGCGCTCATTGTGCCCTTGCTCCAGTTGGAAGTGCGTATGGTTACGGTTGAGATACGTGATAGTAGTAATAATCAACTGGTAACAAGCATCGAGGTACTGTCACCAGCGAACAAGCGCGAACCTGATCTCACCCAGTTTCGCCAGAAGCGCATGCGTCTGCGTGCAGCGCATGTTCACCTGCTGGAGATCGATCTTATCCGGCGAGGCGAGCGTCCAATCCGCTTGCCAGTAGGTATGTCCACCATAACGATGGGTCAAGTAGCCTATCTGGTGACATTGGCACGGGCCGGCGCTGATACGGTTGAAGCCTGGCCGATCTCGCTTAATGCGCAGTTGCCTGTCGTGGCGGTGCTGTTACGCCCACCCGACGCGGACGTTCCGCTGGATCTGGCGCAGGCGCTGGCAACCATCTATGATGAAGCGGCTTACGATCACTCGATTGACTACTGCCAATCCCCACCGCCACCTGACCTGGATGACGCAACCGCCGCCTGGATGCATGACCTGCTCAAGCGCTTTCGCCAGGGTGAGGTGCAACCGTAATGCTACCACGTATCGCTACCGATGCGTTTCTCGTACATGGCATTTAACATTGTCACCAGCAGAGAGGGCCATTTCCAGGCAATGCCCGCCCTGGTCATGAGCAGTTAGTTTTGCCGCAGCGTTGCAACGAGTGTTAGAACAAGCCAACGTATTAACGTGCCAACGTAAGGACGCAGCGACATAGCGGTCATGTGATAAGGAGAAGGGCGTCGGAAACGACGAAAGTCGTTACTATACGGCTCGCTGTTTCACACCGCGCATCTAGAAAAGACGGAAACGACGAAAGTCGTCACGACATGCCGCATCGCCTCGCGTCTCATCGCCTCCTCACCTCACACTTCCACCTCGCGGGGCACGCGGGGCAAGATCGTGGTGACGACTTCGTAGTTGATGGTGCCGAGCCAGGCGGCTACATCATCAGCGGTGATGCGTTCGTCGCCCTGGGTACCAATCAGTACCACCGGATCACCGCGCTTGACGGGGCCTACCTCGGTGACATCAATGAGCGCGTAGTCCATGCAAATGCGCCCAATAATTGGGGCGCGACGACCGCGCACCAGCACCTCGCGCCACGGTGGTGCGCGGCGCAGGCCATCGGCATAACCAACCGGTATGGTGCCAATGTGCGAGGGACGGCGGGTCACAAACGTGCCGCCATACGAGAGCGGGGTGTTGGCTGGCAGCGTCTTGACCTGGGCGATCTCGCTGTAAAACGACAGCGCTGGTCGAAAATGGGCTGGGAGCGGTGTTTCGGCGGATGGATTGAGGCCATAGCAGGCAATGCCAGGACGTACCATGTCAAAGCGAGCGGCGGGAAAGCGGAGCAGGGCGGCGCTGTTGGCGGCGTGAACCAGCGGCGGGCGTAGTCCCATCGCTGTAATCTCCGACAGCATGGCCTGAAAGCGTGTGAGTTGCCGTTGGGCAAACGTCTCATCAGCACTATCGGCGGTGGCAAAGTGGGTATACAGTCCTTCCACATACAGGCGCTGATAGTCACGCTCATGTTCGTTGTGAGTAGCCAGCGTCTGCAAAAACATCCCTACCCGATCAGGCGGTAACCCCAGGCGGGACATGCCGGTATCGACTTTGACATGCACGCGTACCTCGCGCTCCAGCGCTCGCGCTGCATCAACCAGCGCCTGCACTACATCCAGGTCAAACACGGTACAGGTAACTCCCAGCGCAACAGCCTCATGTGCTTGCCAGGGTGGAGTATAGCCCAGTACCAGGATCGGCGCGGTAATATCGGCTTCGCGTAACGCACGTGCTTCGCTTAACGTTGCCACGGCCAGCGCCGCTGCGCCGCTGGACAAAGCAGTACGCGCTACGCGCACAGCACCATGGCCATAGGCATCAGCCTTCAGTACCATTAGTAACGGCACGTTTGCCAGGGCTTGCAAGCGTCGGACATTATTGGCAATCGCATCCAGATCAATCTGTACCCATGTGGGTCGATCGGGGGCACCAATGCGCACTGTGCGCCAGGTTGACTCCTGACGTACGAGAACCTGGGTAGCCTCAACCGTCGGTGCTAACAGGCCAGCCGAGATACGCTCCATGCGTTCTCTGGCGCTGCCCTTCACCAGAATGAGATCGCCCTCTCCGATATCGGACGGTAATGCCTGGAGCGCTGCCGCTGCCGTGTGTACCACACTGGTTGGCAATAGTGGTTGCAGCCGGCGTGCAGCTTGCACGATTTTCAGCGCCGAGTCGCCTTTACAGATCAGTCGATCGGCCATTGAGCCGGCCAGGGTACCAATTTCGGCATAGGCAGTTTCAGGATGGGCACCAGGATCGCTTAAGCCGCCCAGGATGACGATGCGGCGGCGAGCTGGTAATGTTACCAGTGTGCGCAATGCGGCGCGTAACGAAGGCAGGGATGCATTAAAGGTATCATCAATTAAAGTGGCACCATTCAGTGCAGGCAAGGGGCGCAAGCGGCCTTCGGCCACCTCAACCTGGGCCAGTCGCTCGGCGGCTTCATGCAAGGACATCCCGCAGATCAGCGCTACGCCGACAGCAGCGAGTGCAATCGAGACGGCTGGTTCGCCAAGCAATGGAATGAACGCCGCTACCGACTCATCACGCCAGTGAATACGAAAGCGCGTGCCCTCAAGTGCGAACTGAATGGCACTGACGCGCAGATCGCAGTTGGCACTGTGCCCAAAGGTCATCACCCGTGCGGCTGTATGCTGGCGCATCGCTCGTACATACGAGTCATCACCATTGAGGATAGCCCAGCCGTCAGCCGGTAGCGCTTCCACCAGTGCCCCATATTCACGTGCCACGCCTGCCAGTGACTGAAACGCCCGGAGATGAACGCTGCCCACATTTGTCACTATCGCTACTCGTGGCGGGAAAAGGTGTGCCAGTTGCTGAATTTCGCCAAATTGATCGCTGCCATACTCTAGCACCGCATAACGGTGATCATCAGCTAGACGCGCCAGAGCGATCGGGAGACCTAGCAAAGAATTAAAACTCTGGCGACTCTTGAACGTTGGCCCCAATACCCGCAGCAAGGTGGCAATCGCTCGCTTGGTTGATGTTTTGCCCACGCTGCCGGTTACACCGATCACGAATGGTGCCACCTGTTGCAGCCGATGCGCTGCCCAGCGTTGCACCAGTTGTTGCGCGTCATCGGTCAGAACAATCGTGGCATCTTCGGCACTACCCGGTGCCCAGGTGCAAACGACCCCGGTTGCGCCAGCAGCCAGCGCAGCCGAGATATAGTCGTGCCCATCACCACGGGGAGTACGTAGAGCCAGGAATAGTTCGCTGGGACGGGTCAGGCGCGAGTCATAGGCAAAGTCGGTAAACCGTTGCCCCTGGGCTTCGCCATGCAACCGCCCGCCGACAGCTAGTAGATCTTCAAGAAATATCATAGTTGCATATGATTACAGACCTGCTATAGATAGCGCATCAGCAGCAAATATCGCTGCTGGGTCAAGTATACCATGTCTTGCTTACGATTGGCGATAGAACTCTCTGGTTCTTTTAAGCATTGGACGTATGTGATCGCTCAAGCACGGGCGATCGGCAGCGTAGGTACGAGCAGCCGCAAACGAAAAGGCCATCTAATCATACTACCGCGTGACTCGTATGAATGACACGAGTTACACGGTCACTCGTCGCTCCCGTCTTTTTCGCCGGAGTTTACCCCTTCGACTACGCTCAGAGCTTGCCCTGAGCGCAGTCGAACGGGGCCGGCTCTGAGCGAAGCTGAACGGGGTAGAGCGGTACCTGGTCTGTTTTTCACCTCAAATTTTCGTCTATGGCGAAAATTTGAGGTGAAAAAAGCGTTTCTTCTACGCTGCCGCAGGCGAAAACGGTCGGCAGATGACCCACCGTGTAACTCGTATTCATGATAGGACTTACGTGGTGAGCGTCCATAACGGCGAGCGACCCGGTCAATCTCGATCGTCTGCTGACGCTGGCATGGTCTATTCGTGCAATTGTGGCTCTATTCGTAGACGGTTGACCTGACGTGTTGCCCATCTTTATTGTCATCGCGTAAGTCCCATTACTTATTGGCGGCGTGGTAGGCGGCTGGTCTCACCTTCATAGGCACCATCAGTGGCTGACCATGGCTGTTCATCGGCATGTTGATCCAGGTGAGCAGCCTGATACACAGCCGCAGGTGCGCCCGGCTCAATCGGAACGCGGACGATCTCGAAATCGCCAAAGACCGTGATAATATGCACCTGGATGCGTACCGGAGCCGTGGCAAAATTCTCGGTAATATAGTTTGTGCCGGTTTGTTCTTCGTCGCCCGTGCGTAGATTCTCGACCTCGACATCGCCAAAGAGCGAAAAGCCTGTGATTTGAAACCCTACACTCTCAGGAAAGCGTAGCTTGACATCGCCAAAGAAGGTCGTCAAATGCATCTGATGATCGCCCGGTTCGAGCGCGGTACGGGTATAGTCAACTTTGAGATCACCAAAAATCGAGATGACATCTGCATCGTCCAGACGAGGGAAACGGTTGATCAGTTTAATATCTTGAAAAATAGCTAAACGGGTCATAACTTTCTCCTTACCTAGTTTATCAGGTTCGCTATACGTAGGACGCACCCGGTAGGTATGAAGTTGCAGGCTGTTCCATGCCGTTACAAGCTTAGCGCCGCTGCATCCAGGACACCGACCGTGCTATCCGTTACTTCTTCTTTTATATAGCAATCTTACATCAGCAGGACTTGCGCAGTCGCGTGAACCAACGTTCCTTCGACTACGCTCAGAGCTTGCCCTGAGCGCAGTCGAACGGGACAAGCTTTTTCGCCGGAGTTTACCCTGAGCGAAGCCGAATGGGGCAGCATGGAAGGGACTCTTTTTTCCGCCACATTTTCGCCATAGGCGAAAATGTGGCGGAAAAAGAAGACAACGTACCGTTCTGCCGCATGTGAAAAGGCGAGGTGACCATACCACCGCGTAAGTCCTGTACAATAGACTTGCTATACAGCATATTCCGGCGCTTTGTTATACCACCACTTCGCGTATCGGCGGACGCACCTTCAAGTCAGTATGCAACGGTACATGGTTCGCATGAATACGCTGATACAGGCGCTCGGTGTCTTCGCGGCGACACAATTCACTACCGGGTGTCATCACCGCCGCTGCTCCGGCTGCGATGCCGAAGGAAGCGGCATCATTTATCGACATCCCACGGGCCAGACCCAGTACAATACCAGCCACCATGCTGTCACCAGCGCCAACTTTGCTCTTGATTGGCACCGTGGGTGCCCGTAGACGTTGACAACCATCGTGTGTCACCAGCAACGCCCCGGCTGCACCCAGCGAGACCAGTACCACCTCGCAGCTACCGCGCTGGATCAGGCTGCGCGCAAACGTCTCTTGCTGTTCTTCATCTTCCAGCGGGCGCTCGGCCAGTGTATTCAATTCACGCAGGTTGGGCTTGATCAGGAAGACTTTTTCGCGCAATGCTCGCCGCAAGGCTATCCCGGATGTATCCAGGATGACACGTGCCCCTCGATCACGCGCAATGCGGGTAATATGGGCATAGAGATCATCAGGCACACCCGGCGGCAGACTGCCACTGATAACCAGGTAGTCCGGGTGCGGATCAAGCGCGGCTAGATCGTCCAGGCAGCGTTGCCATTCGGCCTTCGCCAGGGTCGGGCCAGGCATATTGAAGCGATACTGCTGTCCGGTCGACTCTTCCAGCACGGTCATACTCTGGCGCGTCTCACCCACAATTGGTTCGGGGCGATGATGCATGTTTTCCTGATCCAACAGGCGTTGCAGCATTTCACCATGGATGCCACCGCTGAAGTACACCGCCAGTGTATCGCCACCGAGATTACGGATTGCCCGCGAAACATTGATGCCTCCACCACCCGGCTCATAATGCGGCGGGCCACAGCGCAGCTTATGTTCGGCCAGCACATGCTCTACGGTTGTAGTGGTATCAATCGCCGGATTCAAGGTCAGCGTAACAATGGTTGGCAACCGCTCGCGCCCGTTCCCAGGATCAGAGCCGGTTTGTTGCGACAGGTGGTGCAGTGGCTGGCGTGCCGGCTGACCCGTGGCTTTCTTTGTTTGCATCTCGTGTGTTACTGGCTTTGCCGTTGTTTCTTCCGAACGTACAAAGAATTTAAAGATCTCCATCACGATCAAGATTGTTGCGGCTGCTAGCGCCAGGTAGCCAAACTCAGTCAGTGTCACTGGCTGTATATCCAGCACGGTTTGCATAAAAGGCAACCACATTGCGGCCAGGTGGATACCCAGCGCAGCGATCACGCCCAGCACCAGGAACCGGTTGCGCTGAATTGGTACCCGGAACGCTGATCGGTATTCGGAGCGACAGTTAAAGACATGGTAGTTCTGGAACAACACCATCAGCAGGAGTACCAGGTTGCGGGCGGCACTTTCTTCCCACCCCGCATTGTTCAACCAGTACCATAGTCCAATTGTCCCGCCAAACATGACCAGCGCCGACAGAAGCGTCTGCCGGATCATCAGCGAGTTGAAAATTCCCTGAGACGGTGGGCGGGGTGGGCGATCCATCGTTTCCGGTTCGCCACCTTCAAATGCCAGCGCTACGCCCTGAATACCGTTCGTCACCAGGTTTAACCACAAGATCTGCACTGCGAGCAACGGCAAGGGCAAACCAATCACAATTGCCACCAGGAATAACAAGATTTCGGCCGCACCAGTGGAGACTAGCAGGTAGATCACCTTACGCACATTATCATAGGCATAGCGACCCTCGGTAATACCTGCGACAATCGAGGCAAAATTATCATCGGTGACAATAATCTCAGCCGTATCTTTGGCGACATCGGTACCTGAACCCATTGCTACACCGATGTTTGCTGCTCGTAGCGCGGGCGCATCGTTCACGCCATCGCCGGTAACGGCCACAAAGTGGCCTGCATCACCGAGCGCTTCGACAATATGCAGCTTCTGGAGCGGTGCGACCCGCGCAAAAACCCGTACATCACGCACGCGCCGAGCAAACTCCGGGTCTTCTGGATCAGGGAGATCGCGTCCGACTACTACATCATCACGAGTGCGGGCAATGCCCAGGTCACGAGCAATTGCCAGTGCCGTTGCTGGATGATCGCCGGTAATCATAGCCACCTCAACTCCGGCATGCTTGCATGTATCCACCGCCTCTTTTGCTTCCGGGCGCAGCGGGTCGATCATGCCCACCAGTCCTAGTAACGTCAGCGGCGGCAAGGTGTCTTCGTCAAAGTCATCATCCGCAGGCAGTTGCCCATTCAATTCACCTTCGGCCACAGCGATGACACGGTAGCCTTCTTCCGCCAGTTTGTAGGATTGCTGCTCAATCGCCTCGGCATCGATCTCCACCGGGCCATCGTCACTCAGCATCGTCTGACAGAACGAGAGTATGCGTTCGGCGGCACCCTTGATCGCCACCCGGTTGCTACCTTCTGCCTCATACATGACAGCAGCAAACTGGCGCTCGGACTCGAAGGGGATTTCGCGTATGATGGTAGTCTCATTACGTAGTGTCGGTACATCAAAGCCAGCCTTATAGCCCAGTGCGAGAAAGGCAACATCCACCGCGTCACCCGAGTGGTTCCACTCCCCGTTTTCATGGCGCAATCGAGCTTCATTACACAGCACACCAGCTTTCGCAATCGCCGTCAGATGTTCGTTTACAGCATCGATATTGCTATCATCAGCGCTGCTGATCTCGCCATCGCCGTTATAGCCTTCACCCGATATGTTAAACCGCGCCCCCGACGGTAGCGCAACCGCCCGCGCAGTCTGCTTGTTGACGGTGAGGGTGCCCGTTTTGTCGCTGGCAATCAGTGTACAACTGCCCAACGCCTCCACCGCTGGCATCTTACGCACAATCACACCACGTCTGGCCATGCGATTAACGGCCAGCGAGAGCGCAACGGTCATGGCGACGGGCAATCCTTCGGGGATCGATGATACAGCCAGAGCCACAGCCAGGAAGAAGACTTCGTCGAAGGGGGTTCCCTGCGACAGTGCGATCACCACCAGCAGCGTGGCCGCACCGATCACCACATAGCTAACGTACTGGACAAAGCGTTCCATACGAATGACCAGCGGTGGCTTCCGGGTCTCACCACTGGTTGTTGCCTCAGCAATCGAGCCAATCTCGGTGTTCAAACCGGTTCCTACCACCATTCCGGTGCCGCGTCCCGACATGACGGTCGAGCCAGCATAGGCCATGTTGACCCGATCGCCAACCGATAGCGTCTCGTCTTCTAGCACATCGGTCTGTTTATCGCGTGCAACGGACTCGCCGGTAAGGAACGACTCATCGACCGCCAGATTTTGCACCGCCAGCATGCGCATATCGGCTGGAACACGGTCGCCCGATTCCAGCAGTACCACGTCGCCAGGAACAATTTCCTCCGAGTCAACTTCGCACGTATCGCCGTCGCGCTTGACTCTGGCGGTAATCTTGAGCAAGCTCTGCAAGGCAGCCGCGTTCTGTTCGGCACGCCATTCTTGATAGGCACCCAGAGCAGCATTGATGAAGATCACCACAAAGATAAAAATGGCATCGGTTACTTCACCAATGATGATCGATATCACACCAGCGACTATCAGGATGTAAATCAGCGGACTTATAAACTGGTGCAAGATAATTTTGAAGAGCGTGGGGCGTTCCTGCTCTGGTAGTGTATTGCGGCCATATTCTTCCTGTCGCTGTGCAACATCTTCGTTGCTCAATCCTTTATCATTCGCACGCAAGCGTTCAAACACGGTTTCTGAGGTAAAGGTATGCCATGGTATCATGCGCTGATCGTTGGGCTGTCCACTATGGTCTGTCTTTTGTTGCACAGGTTTTTGACTCACGTTATTGCCTCACATTTCCTTCATTTTTTATCTCGTTATGACTATACAAAATGCCAGATTCACCGATCGCTATAAGGAAGAGGGAATAGCACAGCCATCCCATAGTCAGTTCTCACACACTATGAGCCGGTTGAGGTCTTGCTAAGACTACAACGAGACCTCCCCTGGAAGCAGACTTCGTGGGGCGAGAGTTTCCCACAAAATCCCCTGTCTGGTGCGGCGCGGCTTCGCCGCACGGGATAGGGAACATGTGCGGGGCCGCAGGCCCGCACATCCCCGCCGAGACGAAGTCTCGTTGTCGCACGAACGCAGAGTATACAGATAGGATGCCCATATACCGGGCGGTATTCGCATCAACGCCAACATTGGGCATCGCTGTCATTGGTTGGAGTATTGGATATTGTTTCCGCCAGGAAGGTACGTTGCGCAAATCCGTCAAACGTTGGCCCGATCTGGCTTTCTTTCAATGCCACCAGTGCTGCGCATACCGGGTACCGCATGGTACACAAAACCGCCATAATCCTGGATCGCCTGCCGCCCCTGTGCTACGTCACCGCTGGCAATAATCTGGACAGGTTCGTCCTGCAGTGTCACCATCCCACACGCGCCAGTAGCAACTGCTGTGCGCCCTTCAGCCCCTTGCCCGGTCGCCACCATCCCACACGCGGCCAGGAGCAACCCACTGTTATAACTGGTGATCAAGATCGTTCGTATTTGTATATGCAATCTATATGCCATGCCATGCATAACGTTCCCTGAAGCCGTCATCTGTCAGCCGTCATTGTGATGCGGTACATTGCGAGTACGTACAACAGGTGTTTCCTACCACTATCCCGCCGTCACACCCTCTTTCCATAACCTCACTTTCGCAGTGGCAAGCTTTGCGTTACAATAGAGTTTTGTCGCCCAACGCTTTCAGCGTTAGGTACTCAATATCTAGAGTTCAGCTTTCTTTCCAACAGGAGTTCAGTTTTGATAAAACCCATCATTGGCATCCCCTGCGCCACCCTCCTCGACAAAGACTGGTGCCCGCCTATCCTCGGGCATCGTCAAAGCTATATTGACGCCATCGTGCAGGCCGGCGGAGTGCCGCTGCTCCTTCCGCTGGTGGCACAGGAAGATGTTTTACGCATGTTCTACGAGGGCATCGATGGCCTGCTGCTGGCTGGTGGCGGTGATGTAGAGCCGCATCACTATGGTGAGGTACCACATCCCCGTCTGGGGACACTTGAACCACTGCGCGATGTGGTCGAACTGCCGCTGACCCGCTGGGCTGCCGCCGACGGCAAGCCGATCCTGGCGATCTGTCGCGGTATCCAGGTGCTAAATGTGGCGCTGGGCGGTACGCTTTACCAGGACATTCCGGCTCAGATCAATACCGACATCTGTCATGAGCGTTCGTATGAGTTGCAAGACTGGACATACATGGCGCATCCGGTGTACCTCGAACCCGACTCGCGCCTGGCGGCCCTACTCGGCACGTCTGAACTCTTGACTAATTCACTGCACCACCAGGCCATCAAGGATCTGGCGCCGGATCTGCGCGTGGTGGGGCGGGCACCGGATGGCGTGATTGAGGCAGTTGAGAGTATTAACGGCCAGTTTATGCTGGGCGTGCAGTGTCACCCTGAAGCAGTGCAGGCCACATTCGATCCGCGCTGGAGCGCCATGTTTGCCAGCTTTGTAGCCCATTGCACGACGTTTCGGTCGTACTTAAGTTCGTCCCTTCGTAGTCCGTTCTTCCGAGGCGCGGTGCGCCCGTTGAGTGTCCGGTAGATGGTGAAGGTGAACAAGACGCGAGAAGGACGCTCATTTTTTAACGTAAAGACGCAAAGGCAGCAGCGTTGACACGTTAGTACTTTGGCTTGTGCTAACGTGCTGACGTCCGAATGCAAAACCGTACCGTATAGCGCGAACGTTCTATGTGTACAGGCGTTCTGTGGCCTATCGTCCGTGGGAATGGCCTGGTACCCTGATGTGCGACAGCTTATAAAAGACACGAAGGACACACAGCTCCCTGATAGTTTAGGATCTCTGATGCTTGTTCAGGATTACGCTATGTCTGCTCGTTTAAGGCCAGATTTTTGTCAGTCCTAATCAGGATACTGCTATGCATCTAACGCACCCGACCTTTATTGGTATTCCATGTTTGCATATTGTTCACGACTTCTACGGTTCGATCATTGGTAGCTTCAGTAGTTGTATTCAGGCAATTGAAGCGGCCGGGGCCATTCCCAACCTGATCCATCTTACCCATAATCGAACGGTACTGCGTGCGCACTATGAGCGCTGTCAGGGTGTACTGCTCGTTGGTGGTAGCGATGTTGACCCGGCCAGCTATGGCGAGGAGCCGCACCCGGCGTTGGGGCCAACCGACCCGCTGCAAGATGTGCTTGAGTTGCAGTTAATTGCCTGGGCGCGGGCCGATGGCAAGCCGCTGCTGGCGATCTGTCGCGGCATACAGATCTTGAATGTGGCGCTAGGTGGTACGCTCTATCAGGATGTGTCAGACCAGATCGCGGGAGCGCTGAACCACACTGAGTCCGCCACGCACTCGCACTGGCACCACCTGGCGCACCCGATCACGCTCACGCCCGACTCCTGGCTGGCCGAGCAACTTGGGACAACACAGATCGCGGTCAACACCGTGCATCACCAGGCGCTTAAAACGGTTGCGCCCGGCCTGCGTGTGGTGGCACACGCGCCCGATGGCGTGATCGAGGCCGTTGAGGGCATTGATACCCAGTTTGTAGTCGGCGTGCAATTCCACCCGGAGACGCTGTGGGATGTCGTTGATCTGCGCTGGCAGCGGGTGTTTGCCGAGTTCGTGCGTGCTTGTCGTCAATAACGAACAATAGTCAATGACACGACTTACGCGATAGGTTACTCTACACGTGTATTTTGCCAGCCTACCGGCACCGCTGCACAGCAGGCTGGTGTCAGCGTAGCAGGGGGTCGTTTTCCCTCTCAATATTCGCCCATAGGGCCCATGTTGGTGGAAAGAAAGGGAACGCACCGCTCTGTCAAAGACCAAAACCAGAAAGTAATGGACGACCGCGTGACTTGTATCTAGGATTTACGCGGTCGTGTAAAACAGATGTCTTTTTCGCCTGTGGCAAGGTGGAAATACCCCTTTTTTCACCCCAAAATTTCGACATAGGCGAATTTTGGGGTGAAAAACAGACCAGGTATCGCTCTGCCGAAGGTGGAAAGATGAGGTAACGATACGACTGTCTAACTCCTGTCATTGATGAGGTGCTAACAGTGATTGGTTTCTATGATTCTGGTCTGGGCGGACTATCAGTGATGCAGGCTGTACATCAGTTATTGCCACAGCACAACCTCTATTATCTGGCCGATACCGCCTTTTGTCCATATGGGCCGCGTTCAACCGAGGAAGTGCGGGAGCGGGCGCTGGCCTGCGCCTACTGGCTGGTGGCTCGTGGCGCACATCTGGTGGTGGTAGCCTGTAACACCGCTTCCTCGGCGGCGCTGGAGGTACTGCGGGCCGAACTTTCGGTACCGATCGTGGGTATGGAACCTGGCATTAAGCCCGCCATTCAGTCCACGCGGGTGGGGCGAGTGGGCGTACTGGCGACCGGCGGTACGCTGTCCGGGGCACGTTTTGCGCGGCTGGTCGAGCGTTTTGCCAGCGAGGTGCAGGTGCAGACCGTGCCATGTCACGGCCTGGTCGAACGGATCGAAGCGGGTGATCTGCATGGCCCACAGACGCAGCAGTTGTTGCAGCACTACCTGACACCGCTGCTGGAACAAGGTGTGGATACGATTGTCCTCGGCTGTACCCACTATCCATTCCTACGTCCGCTGCTCGTTGAGTTGCTCAAGCCCGATGTCACGCTCATTGACACCGGCCCGGCAGTGGCACAGCAGGTGGCGCGGGTGGCGGCTATGACCGGATTGGTACCAGATGTGGGCCGGGTGTGCGCCGCCACAACTGGTGATCCGGCCAGTGTTGCCCCGGTGTTTGCGCATCTCTGGGGGGAGGTACTGTCACTGGAGCATGCAGATTGCTGATAACTGACACAAGGTACACAGTGGTATGGTCAGTTTGCCTTTTCGCCTGTGACAGCCGGGTGCAACGGGGCAAAGCTTCTTGCGACAAGTCACCCGAACTGGTCGGCGATCGATCAGGGTGCTGCCCTGTTCATGATCAATGGCAAGAAGATAGTGTCTGGCGCGGGCACAGCGCGGCTATCATGCAACGACTGTATTGCATCCGCCCGCCCGGAACCATAGGTCATATCGAAGCCCGGTGAGCCAAGATCGACGGCGTTCTGCTGTAATAACATCCGCACACGATCTGGTGTTGCTTCTGGCTCTGCTTCGAGAATAAGGGCTGCCAGCGCCGCCACATGGGGAGCCGCTGCCGATGTACCACAGAATGTCTGAAAGCCAGGCACGCTGGTACGTACACAATCGGTGGCGACCAGGTCGGGCTTGGCTCGCGTCTCGGGCAAAGGATGGCTGATCGTCACTGGCCCACGTGAGCTATACGGTTGGATGCGTGTAGGATCGTGAACCGGCACCGCGCCGATGGTCAGCACGCCGCGTACCGCCGGATGTCCAAAAATACTATCAGCGTTGGTGACATATTCAGCGCTACTCTCGGTAATAAAAAACATTTCAATCAACGGCGTGGTACCACTGTTGAGTATGATAGCATCGACCACCAGATCTACCTGCTGTACCCGACCTGTCTGGTTTGTGTAGAGCGGCGTAATCTCCAGTGGACGGCGGGTCAGGCGTTGACGTTCGGTGGCAGATGCCAACTCGGTGTCACCCTCAAGCAGATAAAGATTCAGATCATCCTCTGCCGCACCAAAGGGATTATCCCATTGCAGCACCACGCGGATGGTCTGGCCTGGTTGCAATGTAAAACGCTGCGTGGTGTCATCTGGCGCAAACTGGTGGAGGCACTGGCGTTTGACGCCGGTCGGGCAGCCAGCAGGCAGGTTGAGCAGTGCCTGGTAGTGCCGCTGGGCATCGTTGCCAGCCGACGAGATAAAGACCACGCCCGCATCAATCGCCTGTTGCACACGCATGCTAATGATACCGTCTTCAAAAAACGGTTCATTCAGATAGCCCACATCATCCACAATTACATCGGCATGAAACTCGTGTTGCAGAAAGTCGATAGCCCCCACAAAGCCGGTAATGCCCTGTATGCCACTGGAAAAGCCCAGGATCGCACCCGGTGCCAGGTCGTGAATGATTTCCAGCATCGCCCGCCCTTCATTTTCCATACCCCGCCGGCGTGGATCGACAATGATGCAACTGGCGGTATCAGGTGCTAGCTCAGTCGGACAGTCAGGTGGCAGGTCGCCGGTACTTTGCCCAGATGCCAGCGTATCCACGCCATTTGAGATTACCCCCACCCGCACTCCAGTCCCGGATAGCCCGAATTCACGTCGCACTTCATCTGCTCGTAATACACTATCGCCCTGCGATGTGACAGAGCCAGTGCGGATCAGGGGCGTCACCAGCGGGTCGATGTAGATTACCATGGGGAGCGCAGCCAGAGCAGCGAGTTGATCGGGATACGGCCAGGCGCTGATCAGCGGGAAAGCTTCTGAGTAATCACCGACACGAATACCCAGACCGGCGATCTCCACCGCAGCGGTGGTGGTTGATCCGCTGATACGCACCTCAACACCAATCTCTCCCTCTGCACTGATTTGAATGCTGCCTGGTAAAGATAGGGTAGGTAGCTGGAGTTGACTGCCACCTTGCTGTAAGCTTGCGGCGGACCGCAATACGTGAGAACTGATGCGCTCGTGCGGATTAATAGGATCGTGTGAGGATTGGACCGATGTAGTTGTACGTAGTATAAAAATAGCTATGATCAATAATCGGGACAGGTAGTGGTAACACAGGATAGAACGGAATAGCATAGAACACGCCTCCGAATGCTGTGTATGGTATATCAGGTCTCAACCCGGCAGGAGGTTTGAGGAAGGGTAGGTATTCCACTCTCGACTCGCGCTACTGCACTCTGCATGCGTATGTCATTGTATTATGCAAGCGGTGCATCCTGTCGGTAATGAGTGAGCCGAGAGGTTCTTGCTCCCTGTTCATTCGACTATTGGTAGGGATCGACGCTCTTGCGTCAATCCCTATCGATTAGCAGTCATTTATTCGCCGGGCGCAGGTTCGGGTGGTGCGGGCGCAGGTTCAGGTGGCGCGGGCATTGGTTCAGGTTCCAGTTCAGGCGGTACTGGCGCGGGTGCTGGCTGCACTTCAGGCGGTGTCGGTGGCGCTTCGGGCGGTGCTGGTGGTGCTTCAGGCGGTGCTGGTGGTGCTTCAGGCGGTGTAGTTTCCGTCTGTGATGGTTCTTCACGCGTTGGAGCTGGTGCGGGTCGTGCGCCAGGCATATCAAGTGGATGCACCTCAAAGATGTTCGGCCATGGCTTGAAACGAGTCAGAAACGTTTCCCGATGGATCTCGGTACCATTCTCCTTAATGATGCGCGTAAATGTAATATCCATCCCGCCACGAGCGGTATCCGACTGGCGTCGTGAGCCACGGGGACGACTGGGATCGGGCACAAAGACTGGTTGCGTTGGTGCGGGGATGCGATTAGAGATCACCGGCCCTTCTAGTTCGACCGTGCGATTCGTCTTTGTCCCATAAATCGCAATCTCGGCCAGTGCCCGTGCAGTATCGACGTTCGTCTGAATGAGTAGCCAGTTGCCGGTGTCATTCAGGAATTTTAGATCGGCTCCCCCTGGCCCGGTGTAGATTGTCGCGTCCATACCAGGACCATCGCCATATTCGCCAAAGCCGTATCGATCATACCAGTTGATATAGAAGGAATGTCCATGCCGCTCGGTAATTGGCAAACCGGCCCAGAATGCGGCCCGAAACATGGTGGTTGAATTCTGGCAGATTCCACCGCCCCACTCCAACTGCGTGCGATTCTGAACAATGGCATAGCCCTCAACAAAACCATTTGCCGCATTGATCTGTCCAATTGCCCGATTAAAGGAAAATTCCTCACCAGGTGCTACCAGAATACCGTGGAGCAGATTCATCCCGGCCTGAATATTGGTAATGCGATAGGCCGCCGAACCACTAAAGTCACTCTGACCCACCACCAGCAGATCGGGAATACGTATCTGCCCAATATTGGCACGCGTAATGGCCGGTGGTGCTGTATGGAAGGGCAACTCAATCACGCGATTGGCTGTGGGTAACGCAGCCAGTATCATCCGCTCGGCCCGCGCCTGGTTGAGCTGGCGACCGGTTTCACCCTCGCGGATAATCTTTAAGTTGCCACCGTTCCAATCGACACGTGGATTAGCACTGGAGCTACCGACAACTGCCGCAATCGTTTGTAAACGTGTACGCAGTTGTTCCTGATCCAGATTAATGACCAGTTGATCACCGGTTCCATCAGTGGCAGGCTGACGCTCGATCTGGATCATCTCTGCCAGGTCTTTCTCACTCCATTCCCACTCACGGTTGTTGACTTGCAATAGGAGAGGCCCTTGCAGCCAGGCGCGAATTTCACGCTGTGCTGCTGCCACAGCATCATTGCTCAGGGCAGGAGTGAGCTGGCGTGTTCGGAGTACAATCGTATGAGGTTCCAGGCGCTGCAGCGCAGCCGTAATGTCATCGATGGTATCCTGAACCAGCACCTGTCGTCCAGGTATACTCGGTGTTGTTTTCACATAGGTACCTTGCAGAACTAGGTGAGCATCAACGGCGGGTTTGTTGATTTCCGCTGAGCGCTCCAGCAGATAACGTTGCATCTGCGTTTGATCGATAGTCAGGTGCAACGGTAAATCGAGGCCGCGCTCCCTGATAGCAGCAACCTGGCGCAAATTGGTGATAAATCCGGAGCGACGACCGACTGCCAGTGCTTCTTGCACTGATTGTTCGATGGCGACGTGTACTCCTAGCTCGACTGCGGTAGGCGTCCATACCTGGTCGCCGTACATAAGCGTAACCGGCTGTTGTGCAAAAAGCTCATATCGTTCGCGTAGCAACTCACTGGCAGCAGCGCTATTCATCTGACCAACTGGGATGCCACTGATCGAAACATTGGGATAAATATGCCCGGCGAAGGTCTGATCAAGATAGTACAGCATTCCGCCAGCACTCAGTATGAGTGCGAGAACGATGACCATAAACGTGTGCCATACCCGTCGTCCCTGACTGCACGGTGGGTGCGCTTCAGGCGTTGTGGGCGGGTGGCTTTGTTCCACATCACTTGTCGACTGCCGTTCTCCGGCCCATTCTACAGGTTCCGAAAGTGAACTGGTCTTATAAGACTGGCCTCCAGTGAGGGGGCCTACTAATCCAGATCGTTGCCATTCTTCAACCGACACCGGTGCCTCCTGGAAATACATAGATGACAGTATGCGCTGTGTTCACTATAACCTACGGCTTCAACGCTTGTCAATGAGGATCAGGTGAAAAAATACGTGTATTTTTTCACAATCACCAGGTGTGGTACGATGAACATCTCTATACGGCGTTTAGACAGGATAGTGCGGTGAAACGATGATAGTCAGACAGATAGCGATTTGCTTTCCTCGTCTTCCACCATTGTTTCGATCAATTCGATCACACTTCCAGCTAATTGAGGATGCTGGTGTAAGAGTTCAATAGCGAGCAGCAGGTCTGAGCCAGCACTATATGGACTTTCTGCGATTGATTGCTGTGGCGGTGTTGATGGAAGTTGCTCATACAGGATTGGTTCGGTGTCGGGCAGCAATGTGGCTGGATTGATATGCAACAGTCGTGCAATGATCAGCAATGTCGTAATATCGAGGCTGCGTTCGCCGCGTTCCCACCGCGATACGGTGACGCGCTTGACTCCTAGTGCATGTCCTAACTCTGCCTGTGTGATTCCGCTCCGTAAGCGAGCCTGTTGGAGCGCCTGTCCTATGTGCTGGCTGATGGTGGCATTCGGGGTCGTTTTACTCACAGCAACCGCTCCTGTAATGGAGGTAGCGCATCCGGATCATCTGGGAGAAGTTCTGCAGCCCGATTTCGTAGCCATGTCAGGGCGTCTTCATAGCGTCCAGTGGGCAGCATAGCATATTTGGGAGTTTGCAGATCGGCACAAAACCGACCAAAGAGCCGGGGAAAGATGGATTGCCCCGTTTTTTGTTGATAGCGGGTTGCCAGCCGCTGGATGCCCTTTTTAATGATCTCGGCCTGGGCAGCACTGATCGTGGTGTGGCTGGCAATATGTTGCTGAAGTTCGTCGACCAGGGTTTCAAGGTGTGTCATCCGCTGATCATGTCCCGTTAGTTCTTCCGCGACAGACTGCTGGGCGCTCAGGAGGGTTTCCCGTGTGATCCGCAATTCTTGCAACAGACGTGATTGTTGCTTACGGAGTGTGGCGACAAGCGAGCATTCATTATTGGTAGTATTATCGGGTGTTGCTGGCAGTGCCGCGCCATACAGCGCATCCAGCACATGCACCAGTTCACGCTGGTAGCTTACGAGTTTTTCACGAACGGCTTCTCCTACCTGGGCCGGATTGATGGTTGCGAGCCAGAAGGGAATATAGGTATGCAAGATAGCGAGCATTGGCCGCAACTGGTTGCCATCAGGAATACGCACGACTCGTAGTCCTTCACTCAGTACCGGGTGATTGCGCAACTGGTGCGCCTGATGATCGGGTTCTATACCAATGGCCTGCGAGACTAATCGTGTCGGTACTGCAACTCCTTCCGGGAGAATAACGGTACGCAACTGATCGCCATGAAAAACAATTTCTTCGTAGCTGCTGCGTGGCACCAATCCAAAATCATCTTGCGTCATAGAGCCACCTTTCGATCAATTGTGTCATTGACAGGAGTTACGCGGTAGTATAGTTAGCTAAACTTTGCGCCTTCAGCAGCGGGAAAAACAGAAAACGTACTACTTTGCCGAATGCGAAAAAGACGCTTTGTTTGAATGACCGCGTACGTCCTGTCATTGACGGAACGAGAGCGGAACATGATACCATTATGGTATCACAGCTCCAGGGAACTTGCCCCGGCAGGGATACCGTTATGGTATCATAGGTGCTACCATTGTGCAATGACTACGACAGCGATACCATTATGGTATCACAGCTCTGGGGAGTTACCCCTGGCAGAGATACCATAACGGTATCATGCGGCCATTGCGTTGGTCAAATCCTATATGTGCAGCCAGTTGCTCTATCTGAGATCTTCAAAATGACAGGTACTTACAGGCGTGTACCACCATAGATCGCCACAGCACCAAAACTAGCGACACTGATCGTTGCCTGCCCGTTCGTGTCTACGACAATCGGTGTGCCAGAGCAGGTATGGTTTGCCGGATCATAATCATAGCTAATAATGTCGCAGTAGTTCCCCGACGCTAGACCAGTCTGAAAAGTACGGTGCAAAGGATTGTCCTCGCGGTTGATCACCACAAAACCCAGGTTACCGCGGCTAAAAGCGATCTGATTATGGCCATTATCCCACCAGTTGTCGACCGACCAGGCAGCGTTGGTGTAGTTACGGAAGGCCACCATGTTGCTGATCGGTCGCCAGCGATGTTCGCATACCCACCCGCTCCCTGGCGTCTGGTTGAAACAGTCGGGATTGTCGCTGTGTATAGGATAGACTGGTGTGGTATTACCGTTGGCGTCGGAAGGTGGGCCAGCATCCGTACCGGCAGTGGTGCTGGTATCGAAGGCGTAGCTCGACATGATCGAAGGATAGCCATAAGGCCAGGCCAGCATAAAGATATGGGCTAGATCGTTGAGTGCGCCGTGCTGATAGCTCATGTAGGCACCGCTGCCGCCGTGTCCGCGTTGGGAGTCATGGTTATTGGTAAATACCACCGCTTTGTCGCTCGGTAGCAAACCCCACGCTTCGCCAAAGGTGCGTAGTTCAGCAATCTTTTCATGACCGCCAGGGTAGGTTGCGTTCAGGAATTTTTTACTCAGTTTATCCTGGTATGTAAATTCGGTAATATCGGCCTGTCCGTCACCTACATAAAAATAGTCACTGGCATGCACGGCTTCGCCACCATGATCAATGATTTCCAGGAAATAGTAGGGATTGGGTTCAACCGCAGCATTGACCCGTGCTATAATTGCTTCTACATCGATCGGGTTGATATGCTTGACTGCATCGATCCGAAAGCCGCGTACCCCTATCTGCACCAATTCGATCAGGTAGTTGGCGATTGTGGTACGCACATATTCGCTGCCAGTATCAAGATCAGCCAGCCCGACCAGTTCACAAGTTTGCACTTGCCAGGCATCGTGATAGGTGGTAATGTTGTGGCGACAACGGCTGAAGTCGTGATCAGCGTAGATACCGGGGTAATTATATTTGGTATAGGGCGAGTTGTTACTGCCATAGAAGTAGGTGCCGTCAAAGCCCGTTCCGTTGCCGCCCGTCATATGATTAATCACTGTATCGACATAAATGTCAACGCCCACTTTGCGGCAGCGTGTAACCATGTCCTCGAATTCAGACCGGGTGCCGCTGCGACTCTGGTCGATACGATAGCTCACCGGTTGATAGCGTTGCCACCAGGGATAATTACCATCACTCTGCTGGATCAGCGCGTGTTCGTTAGGAGGCGAAACCTGCACGGCGGCAAAGCCCTGCGGCCCCAGGTAGTTTTCACATTCCCTGGCAATGTCGGGCCATGTCCATTCAAACAGATGCACAAATACCGTGCGCGGTGTTGTGTGGGTCAACATTGGGGTATGAGCGGCAGGCATATCGAGGGCCAGCAAACCAGCTATCCACCCGATCATGATCCAGCGTAGCCATAAATGGTATAGTCGGTGCATATTTTGTTCTTTCCGGCTCCGTCACGAATACCGGTGTCGTGCGTGCTGCCCGCAATCTGTGTATCAACGGTGATGACATATCGGTACCCTGTTCCGGTTCTGCCGTGAATGGGACGAAGGTTGATACGTAACTGGTCACACATATGGGAACATGCCCCCTGGAAGCGCGGACGGGACGTCCTCCATCGCACATGCGCGGGCAAGATGCCTGCGCTCCCAGGAGAAAAGTGAACATGTCCGTTGACTCACACTCGCTCTATCGAGAATTGTTAGTTACAATAGATAACTGTACCGAGATGTTACACCGCTGTCAAGCACTACACGCCACCTGTTCAGAATGATTTCTAGGAACTACAGATGAACACCGATACGCACTATTAGTGTGTAGGTATATCTGTGAACTTGTAAACTGTAACCGATGTCAGAAACTGCATGTACGATTAGTCTTGGAAAACAAACCACGGCGCAATCACCGCCTTGCGATCTCTGGCCAGGTGATGTGCTGGCACAACGCTACCGGTTAGATACATTGCTCGGCTGGGGTGGGCAGGCCGTTGTGTTTCAGGCTACCGATCTCCAGGCACAACAACAAGCTGCCGGAGCACTAGTGGCAGTCAAAATGGTGCGCAATGATCTGCCCCCGGATGCCTGCCAGGAGGCAATTGCGGTCTTGCGCTGGGAGGCTTACTTGCTGCGCAAGTTGCAGCATTCGGCTCTGCCGCGCCCGTTACGTCTCTCCCATACGCCGGGTTTAACCTGGTTGGTGCGTGAGTTGATACCCGGTACCTCGCTGGCCGAATTGGTAACGCGTGGCCCGTGCGATCCACGCCAGGTACAACGCTGGGCGGTACAACTCTGTGATATTCTAACCTACCTGCACACCCAATCACCACCAGTTATCTGTGGTGACATCAAGCCTTCCAATCTGGTATTGCGACCTGACGGTTCCCTGGCTTTGATCGATCTCGGCGCGGCGTGGACGCGCACCCGGCATCCACCGAAGCGTGCCCGTCTGCGCCATGGGACTCCCGGCTATGCATCGCCGGAGCAGCTTGGCAACCAGGAGAGCGATGAACGTAGCGACCTGTTCAGCCTGGCGGCAACTTGCTATGAACTGCTGACGGGCGATGATCCCACCCAGGCACCGCTCCAATTTGATCTACAGCGTCTGAACCTGGCCGCGCCCGGTGTTGCACCGGCGTTGCGTTGGGCGCTCACGCTGGATGTAAATCGGCGGGCACCGACTGCGGCTGCTCTGCGTTCCGCGCTGACTTTGCCCCTGACCCCCACTCCGCTCGTACTGGATCAGGGTATATCGTTGCTGCACCAGCGTGATCTGTTACAGGTGGCGGCGCAACATCCGCACCTCCTGGAACAGGCGTTGGGCAATGGTACGCTTGAACTGTGGTTGGTACAGCATCCAGATCGGGTGTTGGGCAAGTTACTGCACGACTGGCGTGCGGTCTGTCGCACCGCCTCGGTTCGCCAGCGTCCACTGGATGTGTTTTTAACCGCTTTGGCCCCGTCCGATGGTAGCCCACAGCTACAGGTGTATCCGGATCGTATTCAGTTTGGATTGATTCCCCTGCGCCAGTGGCGGAACTGGAGTGATCCTCAGCGCGTAACGATCTACAATCGTGCAGCGCATCCGCTTCGGTGGGAATTGGATTGCCCTACGCAGCGGGCAGCCGAGGTACGGGTACTGGTCGATGGTTGTCCTGTTCGCAAACATAGCGGTGTGATTTTGTCGGGCAACAGTACTGAACTGTGGCTGGTGGCTGCTGGACAGACGGGCACACACCAGGGCGTTGTTACCCTGCGTTGCGGTGTGTATAGCATCCCGATACGGTGGGAGGGAACTGGCTGGGCGCTACTGCCTATTGGCCCGCGTCTCGTGGCACGCCTGGCGGAGGTGGATCTTGCGCAACCCGATCTCGTGCCAATGCTGGAGACGTTGATGCAGCAGGGACGGCTCCAGCGCTGGCTACGGGCGCAAGGTGAGCGGGCGCTGGCAACTGCGTTAGCCGCTGCCATGCGTCGCTCTCCACCAGATCCACTGACGTTGCGCTTGATGGTGGCGCAGGTGCTGCATCGTCTGGCTCCACAGCGCTTTCCCTGGCTGCGTCTGCATGGTACCGATCCAGTCGATCTACGGGTTGCCGCTGGAGATCGGGCTACATATACGCTAGAGGTGGAGAATCTGAGTGAACATCCCTATCGTCTGGCATGGAGCAGTCCCTGTGAATGGCTACGGTTCAAGGACGCGGTCAGCACGTTGTCATCCTATGGGCGCAGCCGCTGCATGCTGATACTGACACCACCAGTTTCGATGCCAGTGGGAGCGCAACAGGTTAGTCTGCGGCTTCAGGCTGGCGATCTGCAACTACCTATCACCTTTGCCGTCCATATCACCGCCGCAAGCTGGGTTGAGCGTGTCATGCGCTGGTTTTTTGAGCATTAACGCCATGGGTGAACCGTCCCTATCTCTGACCCCACCGCCAGAGCCAACAGCCTGGCGACGCTGGCAACGTCCGCTGCTGGTTGGTACACTGTTGACCATCGTTAATGTCTTGCTCTACCTGCTCCTGACGCCGGCCTGGCTCGAACAACTGGGACACTGGGGCTACGCTGGTGCCTTTGTAGTGGCTGCGATTGCCAATGCCACTGTGATTGTGCCCGTGCCCTACTTTCCGCTTATTGCGCGGATGGGACAGGTTTTCGATCCCGTGGGGATCATTCTGGCTGCAGCGGCTGGTTCAGCCGTAGGTGAGTCGATTGCCTTCTTTGTGGGCCGTGCTGGACAGGCAACAGTTGTTGATACCCGTTTGTATCGCTGGTTGCAGCGTCAGTTGTGTCATCCCTGGCGAGCGGCACTGGTATTGTTTCTCCTGGCTGCACCGCCTAACCCGGCTTTTGATGTGGCAGGTCTGCTGGCAGGAGCATTAGGATTGCCACTCCGGGTGTTTCTGCTGGCTGTTTTTCTGGGACGTATTCTGCGTATGACCCTGTTTGTGCTGGTGGGGATCCGCATTGAACATATTATTTCGTAAGTGCTGCCAGGAAGCGTACTAAGGGTACGTGTTCATTTTGATGTTGTTTACCAGCATCGTTGGCATGGTCAATTGTCACCTTGTGTGCAATAGGAATCGAGACTTATACCTCTCAGCGTACTTGCTGCAAAAACCGTTCAATGTCATGCCAGAACACATCCCAATCTGGAGGGCAATCGTTGTGTCCACAGGCATAGGTAATCAACTCGCCGTTTTGCGCCGCCTCAGCCAGTGCCACGCCATGGTGATAGGGAATGAGCGTGTCGTGCTTGCCGTGAACAACCAGTACCGGGCCAGAATAGGCATGGACTACCGCCAGATTATCGAACGGATCTTGTACCAGAAATCCTGGGGCGAGAAATTGTGCGGCGAAAGCCTGCACATTGGTAAATGCCGACATCAGGATTAATGCGGCTACCGGGCGCTCGGCTGCCAGGGCACACACCGCACCGCCACCCAGTGAACGACCCATAGCGATGATCCGCGCTACATCAACATCCGAACGTGTCAACAGCATGTCATAGGCGGCCACAAATCCTTCGGTAATACTCGTCTGGGTTGGCGCTCCATCTGAACGTCCATACCCTGGATACTCGACCAGCAGAACGCCGATACCCATCCGTTGCAATGGTTGTAGCTCTTCGGGCCAGAAGTCAATCAACTCGGCATTGCCATGTGCAAAAATCACAACGGGAGATGGTTGGGTCTGACCGGAAAAAAGGGGTGATAAAAACCAGGTTTCGATTTGTCCAAACGAGGTGTCAACCCAGATCGATTCCACACCGGGTACCAACTCTGCCCCTTCTGGTGGGGCTGCAATCTGAGTACCAGGAAACAAAAATTGACGTTGCAACATAAACAAAACTCCATAATAGAGCAGAAAGCCTAGCGCTAATCCACCAATCCTCTTGATTACGATGCTGTTGCTGTTCATTATGTCATAGTGTACCACACCAGCGAGGTATCAGTCTATTGCCCAACTGCTGCTGGTCATAGATTGGTAATACCTGAATGGTATAATCAGCATCAATATTGTTGAAGCTCGTGTCTGTCTGGAGTACCAGAAGAGTACATTCTGAAGCTGATAGGGTAACCGTTCAGGTGGGGTGGTCAGGAGGGGCGTTGCCCCTCCTGGAGTCTCAAGGTTTTGCGGGGGCCGCAGGCCCCCGCGCCCCCGCCGGCGCAGGTACCACCTGAACGGTTACGCTGATAGGTATGGCAACTAGAGCAATGTGCAGAAAGATATCACGGCTATGCAATCTGAGAATGCACCAGAACAACCCCAACGTCGCTGGAAGTTACTGTTGGCCTTGATTATGATCATCGTCGCCAGTTGCATTATGTTACGCCTGGTGATCATGATCATGATCTACAACAATGTGTCTACGTCTGAGCAAGCGTCAGTTGCGTTCGCCACTGCCACGCCAAGCGTAGGTAGCACACCAACTGGAGTTGCCAGATCCGGGCCAGTAACACAGCCAGTTCGTCCATCTCGTAGTGGAAAGCCGAGTGATCGCACAGGCTGGGATTTGATCACCGAAACCGCTGCTGCTGCTACTGCCACCGCTGCCGCGATGACGGTTATCCCGGCGCACGATTCGCTAGTAGTTGAGCCAGCAGTCATTGCCGATAAAGCGCCCACACCAGTTGGCTCACGCCCAACCACCAGTCGCCAGAATCCAGATGCATTGGGAACAGAAATCCGCCTTGATGACTGGGCAGTGGTCATTACCGATGTGCAACGCGGCGAAGCAGCGGTGCAGCTTGTAGCCGAGACCAATCCGTTTAATCCACCACCTGAAGCGGGCTATACCTATCTGATCGCCACTCTGCAGCTTACCAACGTTTCAACCGACCCTGAAGCTCGCAGTGCTGCCTTTGCTCTGAATCTGCGTGTTACGGGTCAGCGCAATATCCTGTACAGCCGTGCCAGAGTTGTGCCGCCGACACCACTTGAACGCGATCTGTTTCCTGGTGGCACCCAGGTAGGCCAGATTGTGTTTAGTATCCCGGTTGATGAGACCAATCTGATGTTTTGTGTCCAGGAAATAGCTGTCTTTCACCAGTGTGCTGCCTTTGTCGCCATCGATCCTGGTGCAACACTGGTGCCAGATCAGGGCCTGGCTGCAATTGAGCCGAATCAAGCTGGTAGTCAGCGTACTGCGCCGGCACCCATGGGGGAACTGGTTATTACCAATGATTGGGAACTGGTCGTTACTGATGTCCTACGGGGCGCTGCGGCTCTTGAGTTGGTGCAGGCCGCCAACACTTTTAATACATCACCGGACGCAGGCATGGAATATGTGGCAGTTAAGCTGCGCGCCCGGCTGATCAACAGCCAGCGCCCGGACGAAGTACGGTCGATCGACCAGTTGTTTTTGAACATCACTGGTGAACAAAACGTCGTTTATGAGCGCCCGCTGGTGGTGGCACCTATGCCCATCTTTGAGGCCCATCTCTTTCCGGGTGGAAGCATCGAGGGCTGGGAAGTGTTTCAGGTTGCTAACGGTGAGCAACAGTTGATGCTGGTGTTTGAACCACCATTGGCGCTATTTGCACGCGATACACGGTTCCTGTCACTGGAATAGGCGATAGCATATGGGGCTAACAAAATGGTCATTTTGCAACTTTGTCGGGGACGCTGACCGTCTTATCCCTAAATATATCAGATCAGTGTCGCGTCAGGAGTTATAAACTATGCGCCTTCTTTCCACTGTAGTCCACCGTCTATTGCTGATAGTAACGCTACTCTATGGGTTGAGTGTCGGATTGCTAGCCTTGCTCTGGCATAGTGAAATCCGGTATCGTTGGTGGTTGGAACTGCCTAATATTTTTGCACCGTATCTATTCTTGCCTTTACTGCTGTTGATTCCCCTGGCAATGCTGCTTCCTTCAAGGTTTTTTCGTGGCACCGTTCTCGGTATCGTCATCGCCTTTGTAATCGTGTGTGGCCCGTGGCTCGTACCATCGGTAACAAATGCGCCGCCAGAAGGTGAGCAACTGCGCGTATTAACTTTTAATGTCCTGTATACGAATCAGCAGACCGACGCTATCATCGAAACCTTACGCATGCACGATGCCGATGTGATCGGATTTCAGGAACTGACCTTGCCGGTTGCCAGTGTGATTGAACAAGAACTGGGACATGTATATCCTTATCGTTTATTTGAGCCTCCATCGGGTAAGTGGGATATAGGCATCATGAGCCGTTACCCGATCATCGCTGTTGAACCAGCAAAAGGGCAACGCTGGCAGCAGGTGCGCCTGGATGTTGAGGGTCAGCCAGTGACCTTCATCAATGTACATCTCTCCCAACCACGCATGGAACTGCGCGATCTGCCCATTGTGCGTAAACCAGTCATCATTCGCAACTACAACACCGATTCCCGTACGCAGGGGATACTGCAGTTGCTTGAGATTGTTGATGCAGTGCAGGAACCACTGATTATGCTGGGTGATTTTAATCTGAGTGATCGTGAACAAGCCTATGCTCTGTTTGCGCATCGCCTGCACGATGCGCATGCTCACACAGCCTGGGGGTTGGGTACAACCTTTCCGACACAACAGGTTCGCATCGGGCCGGTTCCCATTCCTTTTCCACTGGTGCGGATTGACTACGTGTGGAGCGGCAATGGAGTTGTACCCATCGCCAGTTCAACCAGGTGCGACAGCGCGGGGTCGGATCACTGTCTGATTGTAGCTGATCTGTCGCTCTGATACCAATGTGACTTCGCCCTTCCGCATCCGTTGGTTCGTCTTCCGCTTGCGCGTACGACAACGAGCCTTCCCCTGGAACGAGATTGCGCGGGGTGCAACTCTACCAAAATCCCCTTGCTGGTGCGGTACGGCTTCGCCGCGCTGCACCAGCAAAGTACCATATGTGCGGGGCCGCAGGCCCCCGCACCCTCGACGCAGTCTCATTGGAGTACAAATGTTAAGAACATGCGGAAGGTTTATGTCGAAACGGTATGATACGATGGGCAGTGTTGGGGGGCAGTTTTTGGCCTGATGTTTTCTTTGTGTCGTGAAAGTCAAGGAAAGAAAAGAGCGCGGAGCAGAAAGACCTTGCCCTCTGCTCCGCGCTCTTTATTCCGTAATGCTTGCTCTAGAACCTCGCTAATGCTCCGATGCTAACATTTGCATCTGCTCGGCCCAGGCTTCGTAGAGTTCGTCCTTTGTCTTCAGGCCAGCGCGTGGCAGCGCGTGATTCACGACATAGGTCGCTCCGGCGTGCCGGTTCTCCCACATCGCCTGGTGCGCTTCGGGTAATTCAGTCCAATCCACCAGCAACGGTTCTGTTACCTCCAGCAATCCGGCGCTGATCTCGTCATTCAGCTTGACGATCTCGTAGGCGTTGGACAGGTGTGTCCCCCAGATGTTGGCAGTCGGCATATAAATCCGGCGCTGGCGCATCCAGATCTGGGGTGCAAAGAACGAATAGCGCTGCATGCCCAGATCTTCATAGTAGATAATCCGGCCTACAAAGGGCTTGATCAGCATGGCACTGACCGCCAGTGCATCATGCCCGGCCCGCTCGATGATCAAGTCAGGATAGCCACGTGGATTATCGGCGCTGCGTAGATACGCCCCCACCGCTTGACCGAGCGGCTTGAAGGTCAGGTCATTAAACTGTCGTACCGCTTCCTTAAACTCTCTCAACTGAGTACGTGGATCAGGCAGGGCTGGCATTGTATCTGGCCATTCAAACTCATCGCCAAAGCGCCGCTTTAACTCCTCAATGCTCACCACACCCTTGAGTGCAGCTCCAAAGCCCAGGCTAAGCACAAACTCGCGCTGAGCATCGGTGTAGGTGACAACGACGATGCGTGCCCCAGAAACACGAGCGGCTTCGATCGCCTCCAACCCCGCGCCATCCATCAAGGGATAGGTGCTGCGATGCTTGTGCGTCGGATCGCGATCAAGACCGTAATAGATCATCACCGCTTCACCAGCGCGCAGATTGGCACGGTTAAGCATCTCACTGGGACTGGCTGCCCCTGGTTTGCCCAGGAACGTGAAGTGATAGCCACTACTGGCACCATAGAAAGCCAGAGTCGGAATAAATCCTCCCCGTGGTTCGCCCAGCAACTGGAAGCTCCGTGGGAATGAGACCTCACCAGCATGCGACAGCGCATAGTCAGCCAGATGCCCACCATTCTGGGCCCGGAAGTCATCGAGCAGCGGATGTCCAGCCGCTTCCCAGACTTCCCACTGGTTGGGGTCTTCGGGAACACGCGTAAAGATGCCCGCATAGCGCGGATCCTTGCGGTTAATCACCCCGACTGCACCTGCTTCACGCACCACATCGGCGCGGGCCTTGCTGCTGACCATACCGGTGACGTACAGCCCGTTGCGTGCCGAAGATTTGACCGCATCCATACCGGTACCTGTTGCCGCACCTTCAATGAAGATGCGTCGCCCACCCTGAACCTTCAGTGTGGTGAACAGAGCACGATAGACCGTACCCAGGTTTAGAATGTAGCTACCGGCCGCTTCCAGCGTCAGGTCAGGTGGTAGTGGGAGACACTGCGGTGCCTGGGCCAGCATAAACTGCTCGTGTGAGGCATCCGGTGTCTGATAACCTTGGATCACAAAGTCAGCGGCCATCGGATCCAGCCCCTGCATCGGTGAGAGCAGATCACTCTGCCCGGAGTAGATCGTCACCAGATCGCCGACCTTGAGACGGCCTTCACGCCGGACTTCTTCACCCATAGCCGCGATCAAACCAATGCCACCGCTACCCGTTACGTGCCAGTCACGGTCGTGGTCATCAAAGAGCGATACCGGCACACCCGTGATAGCCCAGATATCATTGAAGTTGACTTCGCTGGCCAGCATGTAGAGCAACACCTGGTTGGCATTGGGTCGCTCGACTGGAATGATGATCTCTTTTTCAACCTCAATCGGGTCGCCATGCAGTGCGGCGCCTGTCACTTCATCCCGCACGGCGGCCCAGGCATATTGCGCGACAGGAATCGGTGTTACGCCTGGGAAGAAAGGTGAGCCAATCGGTAACAAATAGCCCTCATCGATCAAATGCTGCTCTTCTTCCTTCGTCAGCGAGATCCGGCGACGTGTAGGCAGCGGGGCACTCTTCTTGTCCATAAAGTCCTGAATACCCTTCTTGCCACCCTGTGGATCAACCACTGCCTCGGCAAACAGCCGTGCTTCGCGCTCCAGACCCTGGACAAGACCGTGCATAAAGCCATAACGAATTGCCTCAATGATGCGGTCAATCGTCTTGCGCCGTCCTGCTGTCTCCGATTGCTGCACAATACGTTCAATCAGCGGGTGTTTGAGAGCCATGCTCAGGTATTCATCAACAAACTGCGGTTGTGGTTTTTCCCACTCAGCCGTCAGCACCTTACGTTTCTGATATCCTTCGGCCAGACCAGGCCACAGGCCATCTTCGGCACTGGGATAGTGGAATGCTGAGAAGAAAGCGCGGGGATCATCATGGCCGTTGATCGCAGTTTGACCATTGGTTCCCGCTGGCGCACTCACCATAGTCTGGTCACTCTCGGTCTTTGTCAGCACATAATCACGCACCATCCTGGTTGCCAGCGATAGTGAATCATGATTACCGTGTGCTACCATATCCACCAGACCCACTTCATAGGCGCGGTCGGCAGTAATGCTGCGCCCACCCATAATCATCATCAACGCTTTGAGCAAACCGGCTTCACCGCGGCGCGAGAAAAGCAGGCGTGGTAGGCGCTGGGTACCGCCATAGCCCGGTATGAGACGCAGGTTGATTTCTGGTTGACCAAATTCGGCATGTGTATCGGCAATGCGATAATGACAGGCCATTGCAAACTCCAGGCCACCACCAAGAGCTACGCCATTAATCGCTGCAATACAAGGCTTGTCCATGCGCTCAATCTTGCGGAAGGCTAGATGCGCATTGTTGGGCAGCGCCATTGCATCTTCGACCGTATGGATCTCTTCCAGCATCTGGCGAATATCGGCACCAGCCACAAAGCTCTTGGCTCCCTCGCCGGTAAAGATCAAGGCAGCTACGTCTGTGCGGCGAGCCAGGTGATCGAGCAGCGTATTCAGTTCATCCAGCGAACGCTCATTGAGCGCGTTGACCGGCGGATTAGTGACCGTGACAATCGCCATTTTGTCTGTAGCCGTAACGCGGTGATATTCAATACGGAAGTAGCGATAGCGCTCGAAGATCTGTTGTTCCTCGGCCAGTTTTTGCTGGCGTTTCCAGGCATCAATCTTGTGCGCAATTTCCTCAAGCACCTCAGGGTTGCGCAGCGTTGTCGTATCACCTAGTGGCTCATCGAGTACCATATTACGCAGGAAGCGGCGCATATACTTGCCACTGCGTGTTTCGGGGAAGGCGCTGACCTCGATATAGTCTTCAGGTACAGCTACTGCACCCTTCTCGTTGCGCACCAGTTCCGTCAGGCGGCGGCGATCCTCGCTGCTGAGTTTGCGCCCACCCGTGGTCAAAATAAAGGCTAACGGGGTGAGACCCTTCTCACGATGTGGCGCACCGACCACAATACAGTTTCCGACTGGCGAGTCGGCCACAATCTGCTTGTCACGGAGAATAGCGCCCTCAATCTCTTCAGTGCCCATGCGGTGCCCGCTGACATTAATCACGTCATCGCTACGTCCGTGCAGTGTAAAGCTGCCATCAGCGTACTTCATCGCAAAGTCACCCTGAATATAACCCCACTCACCGTTTGGCCCGCGCCGCCAGTAGGTCTGCACAAAGCGCTCAGCGTCACCCTTCCAGTTCGGCGCATAACCATGGCCTTCGAGCTTGAAGTTCGCCACATCACCCCAGATCGTGCGCGCCAGATAGGGGTAAGGTGCAGTAATGACGATCTCCCCTTTTTCTTCATTCTCGGCCACACGATACCTCGTCGTCTGGGTATCAGCGCTGGTTTCAGCAACCCAGACATCGCCAACCACCCATGGCAGTGGGTAGGTATGCGCATCGGGGCGTAGCGGGTAGTCATCGTTGCCATAAAAATGTGTCCAGACAATGCCGCCATGTTCGGTGGCCCAGTAGGAGTTAATGTATTGCGGACTCATTAATTCCATTCCAAACTGCTGGACAGCAGGGCTAACCGGCTCGGCGCAGAAGGTACAAACACGTAGGGTGGACATGTCGTAGGCTTGTACGTCGGCCACATTCTGCGGGTCAGTCATCACTGACTTCAAGAAGGTGACACCAGCCTTGAAGATCTGTACCCCGTAGCGCTCAATGATGCTCGCAAAGCGCCCGGCGCTGGGAAACACTGGCGAACCTTCCGTCACGATACCGGTACAACGAGAGGCCATTGTAGCCGTAAGTAGATAACTCTGGCCCGTAATCCAGCCCGGATCGGCTACCACAAAGATGACATCACCCGGCTCGTAGTCGAAGCTAACACGCATCGTATGTACCAGGCTGGCAACATACCCACCATGCACGTGTACCACGCCCTTGGGTTTGCCCGTGCTGCCGCTGGTGTAGATAATGAACATTGGGAACTCAGCATCGAGCGGATCACAGGTACTGGTGGCATACACAGCCTTAATAAACTGTTCCGTTGGGAGCGCCAGCAATTCCTGCTCCGTTTCGACATTGATGCCCGCTGCCTGCGCGTTCGCCAGCACCTTCTCGGTCGCCGCTGCGATCAACTCGTGGCTCCAACGATCACGCTCAGGACGCCACAGAATGTCGTGGCCGGTGTGGCGCACAACAACCACGGTATCGACCCGTGACGGTGCTGCGACCAGCGCCTGGGCGATAGAGGTACGCACATGTGACTGTGAGGCCGCATCCAGGTTCGATAGTTGATCGAGCGCACGCCCCACTCCTCGCATCACATCGCTACGTTCAACGGTAATATCATCACGAATCGCCTCATTTACGCTGGTCTGAATCAAATAGCGCTGGTGAGCATTCAATGTTCCACCAAGGGTTTCGAGGGTCTGATGAACAATCTCTTGCGCAGTTTCAACAGGAATAAATTTATCAAGAGCAGGATCGGTATAGGCTTCTTTGAATTCTACAACCTGGGCATTACGATAACTGCCATCGCTGGTGATCACCACTCGCGCACCGGCATTGTGGATACGGTCACTCAAGGTTTTGTCGCTAAACCCACCAAAAACCGAGGTATAAATAATGCCCAGACGCTTGGCTGCTTGCGTGTAGTAAATTTGCTCCATAATATTGGGCATATTCAGAGCAATACGATCGCCCCGCTTTAACCCGAGATCAAGCAGCACCTGCGCGGCCTTGACCACCTCAAGCAACAGTCGCTTGCGGGTAATAGCAAAGCTCACCACCGGGCCACCGCGTCCATCGTTCAGCGAGGAGTCCCAACGATCACCTTCAAAATAATAGGCAATCTCATCGCCATAGCCGAGCATAACATGGCGATCAACTTCGTTAAAACAAGCATTGGTTAACCCGCCTTCAAACCAGCGATAAAAGGGCGGATTATCATCGTTCAAGGCCCGTTGCCAGGGTGCATGATTGGCATCATAGGCTACCTCAACCGTAGCGCCCGTAGCCGCGTCCAGGCCTGTCCAGCGTTGCTGTGTCTCATCCCAGGTGATCCAGGCTTTTAGGGATGGGTCATACCAGTGGATCGTGCTGCGGGCAATGGCACCATGGAAAGCGCCAGGATTGTCCAGAACGGCCTTGCGCTGAACTTCCCAATCGGTGCGGGTCAGAATCGGGTTGCTACGAGGCTCACGTCGGGGAAGATGCGCAATAGTTGGGGCTTCGATCATCTCTTAACCTCCTGCTCTTTTCATACTGCGTACTGTTTTGTCTTTGTCATTACCAAACCCAGACCAGGGATATATGCATGCATCTACCCGCTGGTCATCACTAACTGTCTGCTGGAGTCCATTTGAGTTGCGACAGATAGAACATTCTTCGGGGAATACGCATAGGATAACGGAGAGTACGTCTGGTGTCAAGGCGACAAGGGTACAGTTGAACAGGCTTTGTCACCTACCTGTTTGGATAGTACCTACTCCTATGGTTAGATCTGAACCGTTACTGCATTTCCAGCACCAGTTGAGCCAGGTAGAGACTCATATCCCAGGGATTGGCGCTCTGTAGATTACTCAGCATGATGATCGTCAGGTGTTCATCAGGATAGCGCACGATGTAATTGGAGAAGCCGTTGATCATGCCAGTATGGCTCACTGTGCGCTGCCCATTGTGGTTGCTGATGCGCCAGCCATAGCCATAGCCGTTCAGGTCAGGCGTAAACATTTCATCCCGTAGTGTGGCTGGCAGGAGTTGCTCCGTATAGAGTGCCTGATCCCAGCGATACAAATCCTCGACCGTCGAATACAAACCGCCTGCCGCATCCAGGGTCGAGGAGTCAATAAATGGAGCCAGTATGCCGATGCTGGTATAGCCTGACGCCTGATCGGGCTGAATCCACTCGTGGTTGTGATCATAGCCCGTGTTGACCATGTCCAGCGGCACGAAAATGTTGGATTGCAGAAAGATCTCATAGGGTTGCCCAGAAACACGCTCGATAATCAACCCCAGCAAGACATACCCAGAATTGCTGTAGCTATACAAAGTTCCCGGTTCAAACAACAGCGGCAGATGTTTGAACCGGTCAATTACATTGTCACGTGTTGTGCGCAACATCTCTGTCTGTTCAAAGTCGACAAAATCGGTATAGTTTGGAATGCCAGCACTATGATTTAACAGATGCCGGATCGTCACTGGTTCCCAGTGCGCCGGACAATCAGGCACATACCGACAGATCGAGTCGTGGATGGAGAGTTGACCATGGGCATGCAGCATCAATATCGCCACCGCTGTAAAAGGCTTGGTCAACGAGGCCAGGCGCATACGAGTCTGTGGTGTGTTGGCAACCTGTGTCTCCCAATCTGCCATACCATAGCCCTTGCTGATCACCACCTTGCCCTGATGCGCTACCAGAATCGCACCGCTGAACAGATTGTCCGCCACCTGATCCTGCATATACGCATCAATGATCGAACTCAGACCGATCGGCGGCACCGGTCGATCCTGCTGCACAACGAGCGTATCAGGCACACCTGTTGGTTCCGGTTGTATCGTCGCGGCTATAGTAACGCCGTGCAGCGGTGTGGTTGCAGTCTTTGTGGAGAGCCAGGGCGTTGTTGTCGGCAGGCGAGCCAGTACCGTTGGTACTTCCTGTTGTGGTAGTATAGCTCCCACGGGGATCGATGATTGCCACAATGATGGACGTATGGGGGGACTGTGGCAAGCTCGTACCAGTATCAACACTGCAAAGACCAGGATTAAACCCATCTGGCTTAACACAATACGTCGGTGTGGTACCGACCTGACAGGGCGGCTTAACGGTGGTAAACGACGAGTGCTGGCGAGTGGTCGGCGAATCAGCTTTTCGGGTGGGCGGTGGCGGTGATACATGCCCATCTCTACTTTCAGGATGGCAAGGACGGCAAAATCGCCGAACCGATCAATGCCAGCAGTAGAATGCCTACAATAATATAACTTATCACTTTACGTCTCTGCTTACGCTTCACCTGATTCTCCACAACCTTCCATGGACAATGCGTCGTTGCGACGCTATACACCGTGGTTATGATGCTATACGAGGATATCTGGCATAGTATAGCATGTGACCCTATGACCGACAAGTGTGCAACAATGCCGTGAGGAAGCAATGCTGGGAATAGTGTACGACGGGCGGTACGTGTCAAGCACCGCAGAGAAGACTGGTTGGTGCAAAGGCTCAGACACGCGAAGAACGTCTGAACGCTCAATCTCCCGATGCCCGAAAGCACTAACAGATGTGCTATAATTCTGTGGGATAGGCATGCTATTCGATAGGGTTAGGAGAGTGCATATGGCGACTGGAGGCAGTCGCAAAAAATCAACCAGTAGCCGCAAAACCACCAGCACACGCACCCCGGCGCGTAAGACGACGCGGAAAAGCACCGCCAACACGCCGAGTCCGTTGTTTGAGTTGTCGTTGCGCCCGGAGCATCAGCGCGAGTTGTTTGCCCTGGCGTTAATGACGCTTGGCCTGGGCACGCTGCTCTTTTTTGTCACCGGCACCACTGGTGGTATCGGCAGCGTGTACGTGCTGGCGGTACAGCAGGCATTTGGGCGCGGGGCGCTGATCGTTCCCCTGGTGCTGGGCGGCCTGGGAATCGCTATTCTCATCCAGGAGCGTATGCGTGACACGCAGTTTACCGGTGCAGCGGTGATCGGTACGGTGCTGGTGCTGGGCATGTTGCTGGCAGTGCTGGAGTTTCCGGCACACACGATTGCGCCTGAAGAGCGTGGGGATGAGGGTGGTGGCTTGATCGGCTATACACTCGTGAATCTGCTCGACAGCGCGGTCGGACGCCCGGTGGCGATGCTGATTGTCATCGTACTCATGCTGGCGGGCATTATGCTGACCTTTAACCTCACTCTGCATGAATTGCTGGTAGCCAGTGGTGCCTGGCTTCGGGGCTTCTGGGCCGTGCTCTGGGGTGGCCCGCGTGCGGCTGAACCACCGCGCTCACCCCTTTTGCTGCCTGATAACCAGCACGAGCCGACACCGTTCACGCTGCCGCCGGGTGCAACCGATGATATTGTCCCTACGCCGATTGCTGCCCGGCCTACCCGTGCCAGCCTCTTCCAACGCACGTCCAGTACACAACTACCAACCACCATAGAGCCGTCTGCAACATCAATAGTTGAATCAGCAGCCGCAACGTCTAAAGCAGTTATAGTACCACCAGAAAAGCGCAAGAAACCGCGCAGTGCAGCGGCAAAGGCGGTGACAGCGACAGCAGAAACCAGCACGGACACCCCGGCCCAGGCGTCTTTTGAGGACATGGAACGCCCAGCCCTGCATCGTGCCTGGCCTTTGCCCAGTTTGGAATTGCTCGATATGCCGGTTGAAGGCGGCATCACCGACGAAGAGCGGCGGCATCGTGCCCGACTTATTGAAGAAACGCTGGCGAGCTTTAAGGTTGAGGTGCGAGTGATCGGCGTCAATACTGGCCCGGCCGTGACCCAGTTTGAATTGCAACCAGCGGTGGGAGTCAAGGTTAGCAAGATTACGACATTGGAAAAGGATCTGGCGCTGGCGCTGGCGGCACAGTCGATCCGTATTGAAGCTCCAATTCCCGGTAAAGCGGTGGTCGGGATCGAGATCCCCAACTCGGCCATCTCGCTCGTGAGTATGCGCGAGGTAATTGATAGTGAGGAGTTTGAGCATCATCGTGGCAAGCTGAAGCTGCTGCTGGGCAAAGACGTGAGTGGCCTGCCAGTTATTGCCGATATGACGCGCATGCCCCACCTGCTGGTGGCGGGCAGCACCGGGAGCGGCAAGTCGGTGGCGGTTAATGCCTTCCTGTGTGGCCTGCTCCTCAAACACTCGCCCGAAGAATTACGGCTGATCATGGTCGATCCGAAAATGGTCGAGCTCATCGTCTACAATCGTATTCCTCACCTGCTGTCGCCAGTAGTGACAGAGCTAGAGCGCGTGGTGCCAACGCTCAAGTGGGCCACTCGTGAAATGGAGCGCCGCTACAAGGTTTTTGCACGCCATGGTTGTCGTAACCTGGAAAGCTACAAACAGCTCGCTCGCCGACGTGCCGATCTGGAGCCGATGCCCTATATTCTAATTGTGATCGACGAACTGGCCGACCTGATGATGATGGCCCCTGATGAAGTTGAGACCCAGATCTGTCGTCTGGCGCAGATGGCGCGGGCGACGGGGATTCATCTCATTATTGCCACGCAGCGTCCTTCAGTGGACGTGATTACGGGGCTGATCAAGGCGAATTTCCCTTCACGAATTGCGTTTGCGGTTACGTCGCAGGTGGACAGCCGCGTCATTCTGGACACACCAGGAGCCGAACAACTGTTAGGTCGAGGTGATATGCTCTATATGGCAGCGGATGCGGCCAAACTGGTACGTATTCAGGGCACGTTTGTTGCTGATCGGGAAGTCGAGCAGATTGTCACCTTCTGGCGTAATGCCACCCCACCTCCGCCGACTCCCACGCCGTCAGTGGCAGCCAGTGCGGCATCAACGGCAGACCAACCGGTCGCTGCAACAGACGGCGAATCAGCAACGGCTGTAGAAGAGCCTTTCGTTGCAGAATTCACGCCACCAGCCACATTTCTGAGTGCAGAAGAGCAAGATGAGTTATTCCCCCAGGCACTAGAACTGGTCAAACAGCATCGACGTGCTTCAGCTTCACTGTTGCAACGCCGGTTGCGTATTGGCTATAGCAAAGCGGCACAACTGATCGATCTGCTCGAACAACAGGGTGTGGTTGGCCCCCCTGAAGGCGGTCGCTCGCGAGAAGTCCTTCAACAGGAGGGTTCGTAGTGCAAGCGTGTACAAATAGGGATGTAAGAGTATCGATTTCGGTTGATCTAGCGCCTGGTATCTCTTCAGCGCATCTGCGGTAGCTCTGTTGCCGCACTCCAAACAAGCCGCATTCACTGGATTCCCTCAACAAAAAAAGCGCGTAGAACGTCATATGTGAACCACTGATCGTAGATTATCATTTCAATGGTTGGCGATCCATTACCCGGTATGCACACCCTGAAACATGCTAGCGTTTCAACGCTATTAAAGAATAGAGAGAGGAAAAAACCATGGCTATTGAAACCTTTCGGGAGAAAGTACATGCCATATTGCAAGATATGCTCAATGAGTCAGCAGAGGTTGACCAGCAAGAGTTGCTCAATGCATACGCGAATGTGCTGACCCAGTTGCATGCCGATGAAGCACATCGCCTGTTGACCGAGGTGATCAACGATGCCCGCACGCGCCTGGATGCACGCCTGTCACCTGATCCGTTGCGCCAGACGATCGCTACCATGCAGACGACGGTGCAAGATCTGTGGCGTTCCTTGTGGAATGAAGAGCCTGGTCGCTAGTGGTTGACCACCGTGATGGTGAAGGATACGTCGTAACGACTTTCGTCATTCCTGAAGCTGGAGTAACGACTTTCGTCGTTACTCTATGCTCTGCATATTCAGTGTGGCTGGTCGCCAGGGCGATGATGAGCTTTGCTATGATGCACCACAGAAGTACGAGGGACACGGAATGTAAACAATAAGATGAGCATCTCCGTGTCCTCGGTATTCTGGTAGTATCAGGATTACTGGAATTGTCGACGCGCGTGACTACGACCTGATACACACTCATCGCTTGCTTTGAACTATGCCAGTACAAAAACCAATGAGACTTAACCATACAACAGCGTCTGCCAGTCAAGTGTATCAACCACCGTGCGCAGTATATGGTCATCATCAACGATGTGAAACGTGAGATTGAGAAACACCTGCTCGGCCAGGGTACGTGTCAGTTCGAGTGGAATAACGGTATCATGCTGGCCGTGGTAGATCGTGACTGGCACGTTAACTGGCGGTGGTGGGGTTATGGCAAAGGGTGGTCGTGTGAGTGCCGGGGCCAGTAGCAATAGTTTCGTTACTCGCTGCGGGTGCTGGCAGGCAAAGAGTGCCCCCATCAAGCCACCAAAGCTAGAACCGATAATGCTCCAGGTGGAATGTGTCTCCATTATCGGTATCAGTTGTGCCATACGCTCCTCGATTGTGCCGGTGAAATCGGGTGTGAGAATAGCGGGCAACCGACGGCGCAACAGGCGTGCCTTATATCCCTGACTGCTACTCTCCAGGCCATGCAAAAAAATCAGTCCATCTGAGTGTTTCATCGTGTCTCACCCGACCCAGCCGATACCGCGCAGGATGACATCCAGCAACAGTCCCAGTAAAAAGAGTAACCCGAAGCGCCGATTGTGCAAAAAGGCGAACGTTACAAACCACAGTGGCCACAAACCATCGGGATAGTTGTCAGGTGGTACCTCCGGGCGTGGATGGCGATAGACCCCTACCAGCAGCACTAGCGCAGTCAATGCCGGGAACACGATCAGCAGTGCCGGTGAGAAAAAGCCGCTGCTTATCAGCACGATAGTCAGCACATACTGGAGTGTCGTCATTGCGATCACGGCATAGCGCGCATTGCGTTCGCCCAATAAAACCGGTAATGTGCGGATATGTTTTGCCTGATCGGCATCAACTTTGTCAATGTGTTTTCCAAACAATACCGCTGTCACTCCCAGAGCATAGGGTAGGCTGGCTACGACCACGTTCCAGCTCCAGTTGCCGGTGACGATAAAATAGGTACCCCCGATCATCAATGGCCCCCAGACGATCAGCACAGCTACCTCGCCCATGCCAATGTACTTCAGCGGGTAGGTATAGAACAGTACGAAGAACGCGCCCAGCACGAGCAACCAGAGTGCCATATTACCTCGCACATAGACCAGGTAAGCTCCGATCACCAGCGCGATCAGCCCGGTCACAGCCGCATAGATTAGCGCCTCACGCATGCCCATTAAGCCATGCACCAGCGGTTGTGGCCCATATTGCGCACGAAAGTAGTTGTCCTTGTCCACGCCGCGATAGAAATCCGTCAGATCGTTCAGCAGATTATTGGTAGCGTGAGCCATGAGCAGGCCCACCGTTGCCAATAGCCATAATCCCAGGTTAAAACCACTATCACGATAAGCCAGAAGGCCAGCAAAAGCTGCCGAAATAAAAGTCATAATCAACACGGCTGAACGGGTAGCAATCAGCCAGCGGGCCACAATATCCAGACCATTCCAGTCTTCTTTACTCAGGCGCGGGATAACCCGTAGCGCTTTACCCCACATTGCAACATTCATAATATCCTCGATTTAGCTATGCACTTTTAATAATCTACCAGTTAGGACTATCGTTATCCTCCATACAGTGTCAATGAGCAAAAAATGGATCACGAAAAACAATGAAGTACGGCTCTGCCGAAAGCGAAAAAGGCGTTTGTTCAAGTGACCACGTAACTCGTGTAAATGACAGAACTGACGCGGTGGAAGCGCCCGGCCTGTGAACGGGCGGGCTATGCGTGAACAAAGCCCGCCTGCGCGGGCTGACGTGGCAGTCGTGCAGGTGGCCAGTGTGCCGCCGTCGCCGACGCGTCAGCGTCGGGGTACCCGCGACTGCGTATCTCTTATAAATTATACCAATAATCAGGACATGCTGTGATCCCTGCCATCATAAACAGCAGGAACAGGATGCCGGGAGATAGTACTCGAACGAAACTTCGTCTCAGTAGAAGTGTGGGGGCCTGCGGCCCCCGCATATGTTCCCTTTGTGGTGCAGCGCGACGAAGCCGCGCCGCACCACAAAAGAAATTTCAGAGTAGGGGCGTTGCATGCAACGTCTACGTCCCCTCGCAATCTCTTGGTAGGGGAAGTCTCATTGTAGTAATAGTCAGGCAATCGGTACACTCAAAATCTCAAGCGTAACTATTCGCCACAGAACCGTCAACGGTGCTATAATGCATGAACACAGAAACCTTAACGGCTAAGGAAAGAGCATGCTGACCTACGAAAACTTCGTCGCGATTCTACTTGGAAGTATCGAGCGGACGATGTTAAATGTGGCCTATACCCAGGAGTTGTTAGACACGCATGCCTTGGGGCGTAGTCTGAGTATCACCTGCCTGCCTGAAGGTATTGAAGACGACCGCGGGCCACAGGAGCCGCCGTTGCGGGCCGTGATTACGTTTCGCTGGTCGCCGGAGTTTACCGTATTCTCGTTGCGCGGAGATAATTCGCTGGATGATATTGAGCGCCTGGTGGACGAACGGCTGAATCAGGCCCAGAGCGGCCCATCGCTGGATGTTGAAGTGACGTACACGGTGCCGCTGACATCAGAACAACAGCGTGATATATCGCTCTTGCCTTCCCTGGCCCATTTGATTCAGGAGATCCACGAGACGCTAACGCCAGCGGGTAACGTAGTACGGGTACACACCGAAATTTCGTTTGTAGTCGGGCGTGCGCCACGGGTGCAGAGCGTCACGGCGCATCAAATCTGGAGTGTGGACGAGGCGTTGTATGACGTTGAGTTGCTTTCGGATACTTTTGATGAGATGTGCGCAGAGTTGCATGATCTCCTCGAAGCACTGGCTGATCACTTTTTGACGAGCAAAGTACCGGAGCGTGGCCCTGGTAGTAACGGTGACAACTTACCCGCCGACCGGCGGTATTTGAAGCCACCCACGGCTTAATCTCTAACCCGAATGACAGCGTTCCTTCCGCCTGAGAGTCTGGCTGCCTTGAGTGTCCCTGGAATTGCCGAACGCTGGTCGGCGGTGCAAGAATGGTTGCACCCACACCTGGTTGTCCTCGCCGAACGGGTGCAGGCACTGGCTCGACAGCGTTTCCCGCGCCAGTGGCCGCTGTATGAGGTGAGCTACAAATCACAGCGCTACATCAATCGCGGGCACGGCGAACGTGCGCCAATTGATGAGTATCATGTGGCGTTTGATCGGCCCCCGCGCGGTGCCGGTATTCTGGTGAGCGTCAGCGGTACAGAACGAGCGGTACTGGTGGGCGTGCAGTTGTGGGGCATACGCAAGGAGGCGCTACGCCGTACCTGGAATGAGGGTTATCCAATCTGGAAGCCGCTGGTGGCGCAGATAGAGCAAGAGGGGGAGGCCCGTTTTTCCAGTGCTGGCGATCGACGTTGGGTTGGCAAAAAACCAGATGGGGATGCGATAGTATCTACGCCCCTGCCTGATCGCTCCTGGATCGACCGCTATCTGGAAGCGCGAGGTGCGCAGTATCTCTGGGCCGGGTTTATCTATCCCTGGTCGGACTGCCCCGCTGACCTGCTGGATCGTCTGGTTGATGACGTTCTCACCCTCTTTCCGCTGAATGAAGCTATTATGGAGCAATCCGAGGTGGTTGACCCCTACGGCCTGACCCTCCTGCGTGAACAGCAGGCTGTCTGGAGTATCCGCTCCGAAATACCGCCGATTGAAACCATTATCACCCATATCCATGCCCAGGGCTTTGCGATCAGCGAGACGGTGATACGCGCCTATCACGTGGCGCTGCAAACGCGGCCGCTCGTGATCCTGCCCGGCATCAGTGGCACGGGCAAAACACGCCTCACACGACTGTATGCCGATGCGGTGCATGGCGTGCCATCGGCGGGACACAGCAATCCCTACTACCTGATCGTTGCTGTGCAACCGGATTGGCACAACGCCCGTGATTTGCTGGGTTACTACAATGCGCTGACGGGTCTATACCATCCCACACCGTTTCTGCGCTTTCTGCTGCGGGCAGCCACCGATCCGCACCAGACCTACTATGTCTGCCTGGATGAGATGAACCTGGCACGGCCTGAGTATTACCTGGCACCCCTGCTATCGGCGATGGAGACCAGCGAGCATATGATCGATATTGGCGCTCCAACCGCAGAGGTATCGAGCATCACTGGTGAGACGCTGTCGAACCCGTTTCGTCTACCGCTCAATATTCGTATCACGGGCACGGTGAATGTGGACGAAAGCACCTATGCACTGAGTGATAAAGTCCTTGACCGCGCCAACGTGATTGAGTTAACCGATGTCGATCTGGCCGCGTTCCGGGCGGCCTATCGTGGCTCGGTCGATGCCGATGTGTGGGAGTTTATAACCCAGGTTCATGCGATTGTCGCTGCGGCTGGACATCCGCCAGGCTATCGCAGCCTGGAGGAGATGCTCCGCTATATTGAGCAGGCGCGGGGCATTCTGGCACCCTGGCAGGCTCTTGATCTGCAGATCAAGCAGAAGGTGTTGCCCAAACTGCGCGGTGAGGACAGCCCGCGGTTGCGACGGGCTTTGAATGAGTTGCTGTCGTTGCTGCTTGGCATTCCGCAGAGTGATTGGAATCGGGCGGCGCAAGTGACAGCGGATCAGGTGCAGGCGGCACCGTTTGCGGAGAGCGCCGAGAAGGTTCGGCGGATGCTCGAGCGTCTGGATCGGGATGGATTTACCGATTTTTATGGGTAATACAAATTAAAGCGCTTATTCCTCCTGCCCCCCTGTTTTGAGCAAATACCACTTCGGCAAACGTGGATGCTTGCGGATGCAAAGCGGATGCAAAACGATAGCCAAACATGCGTGCCATGTCTGTGATCGCCGAAATCAAGTCAACATATGGTATAGTGTTTGTAGTCAGTACGACTGAGCAGAAGCGAGGAGCTGTCGTTATGCCTATTGCCACTGCATCCCGACGACAATTTACCGTAGACGATTATCGTAAAATGCGTGAGGCGCACATTCTCACCGAGGATGACCGCGTTGAATTGCTTGATGGAGAGATTATCGTTATGAGTCCCATCAGCCCTTTCCACGTCGGCGTAGTGATTAAACTCACCCACCTCTTGAGCGCACTCCCTGGCACGACGGGACTGGTCAGTGTTCAGAATCCCATTCAACTCAACCAATTTGGTGAACCACAACCTGACATTGCGGTATTACGTCCCCGTGATGACGGGTACACGCTGTCACTCCCCGCACCTGATGATATGCTGCTGCTTATCGAAGTATCCGATACGTCACTCGCGTATGACCGTGACCAGAAGCTACCCCAGTATGCGCTTTCTGGCATCACCGAAGTTTGGATTGTCGACGTGCAGAAACAAATCATCGAGCAGTACACGCAGTCCTTTGAAGACCAATATACGCACCTTACGAAAGTTGTCCCTGGTCATCGTATCATCGCAACCACCATTCCCGCATTGTCCTTCACTACTGACCGTGTCTTTTAGCTGCGCTGTTCTTTCTCGCGCTGGCCCAACATCGCCTTGCACACGGACGCTCTCTGCCGGGGCGATGGTGACAGCAGGAAGCAGCGTATCAGCTTTCCCGAGCGAGCATCAAGAGGTCGGACGCGGCTGATAGCTCGTCGTTGGACAAAGGAGGGCTTGCGAGTGACGAAGCGTTGGCAACGTGCATGGGCGCTCGGTGCCGCCGTCATCATCGCGGCGGTCACCGTCGCCGTGTGGCACATGTGGTTCCCCGGCCACGCGTTCAACCCGGCGGGCTGGCAGGCAGATGCGGAAGTCGGGTCGGGCGTTCGGCAACAGATGGCCGACCGCCTGCTCGCCCGCGGCACCCTGATCGGTCTGACCCGCGAGGAGGCGGTCGGGCTGCTGGGCGAGCCGCCCGCGACCGGCTACTTCAGCGACTGGGATCTGGTGTACTGGCTTGGCCCGGAGCGAGGGTTCATCGGGATCGACTCGGAGTGGCTGGTGCTGCGGCTGGGGGCGGACGGTCGGGTCGTCGAGGCACGGCTGGTCACCGACTGAGCGCGGACTACCTTCATGAGTATCGACAACGACTTTCAATCTATGTACCGAGAGCTTGAGGTGCGGATGCAGATCCTCGCTGAGGCCGATCGTGACGTGTTTCTGCCCAATCCTGCACGTTGGGGCCGGTGGAGTACGTCTTTATCTGCATAGAACCGTCTCTCGTCCGGTGGGCCCGCTCCGCAGACGTATTCCATCAAGCGGAGTTTTGAACCACGCGTGTCCGTTTCGAAGCGGCTACGAACTTACTTAGCCATTCGTGATCACTTGCATCACGATAGCGGGAATAGGTAAAGCTCGGTAGGTTTCGTGCTTTTTCACCTTGAAGGAGTTGGACTATTAGCCGTCCAATAGTGAATCTTAGACTTATCGGCACAGCATTGCCAATCTGCCGATACTGTTCAAGAATCGGCCCCGAAAACTGCCAACTATCAGGGAACTCCTGAAGCCGTTTGTACTCTTCGACGGAGAGTGGGCGATCTTCTACCGGATGTGCCAAATCTGTTGCTGGCATTGCAGGATGCGTAACAAGCGTAGGCGAAGGCTTATCCCAATAAATTCTTCTTAGAAATCCTGTTTTTCCACCACCAGCATAGTACGCATTACCCAATGCCTCTTTCTGCAGTGCTTCTGGTAGAGAACGCCAATTCTGACCCTCCGAAAGCATGCGGTAAAATTTCAGTCGCTTTTCTGGAAAGTTAATATGAGTATGGCTCGTGAGGTCTGCTGTTGCATCGCGGAATGTCTTCCACTTAGGTAGACCATATTTTCCATTTTCCGAGTGTGTTGGTGTCAGAAAGGGTGGTCTCTTTCCATCCCGACTACAAATAATCACAACACGTTCTCGAATTTGAAAGCTACCAAAGTTGGCTGCATTCTCTATAACGAAGAATTTGGGACGAATATGTAGCGCAATGATGGCCCCTCGTAGGTGCCTGTCATCTTGAAGATGACAGGCACCTGATTGCGCACGCAACGAGTGCGCTTGAGTCTGGCTATGCGGCGATGGTCGCCGATGAAGTGCGCGAAGCCGATGCGTTGGAATGGAGCGAAGGGATAGTTGGAGACAGCGAACATGAAACGCGGTGCGGTCTGGTGGGTCAACTTCCACCCCGCCATCGGCGGCGAGATACAAAAAGAGCGGCCCGCAGTTATCGTGAGCAACGATGTTACCAACAAGTTGCTGAACCGCGTTCAGGTCGTCCCCCTCACCAGCAATGTCGATCGCTTATACCCAGGCGAGGCATATGTCAGCGTTACCGGAGTACCTGCCTAAGGCGAAAAAGACCGGAGCGACGAGCGACCACGTAACTCGTGTCATCTACAACATTACTCCGCTTCCGGGTCAATGCCGAGCGCTCGTAATCTGGCCCAGGCAGCTTCCTTCGCGGCCCGTTCGGCTTCTTTGGCGGCCCGTTCAGCTTCTTTGGCGGCCCGTTCGGCTTCTAGCTCTGCCCAGGCGGCTTCGCTCTCGGTGAGCCGTCGTTGGCCCTGCCGGTCATACAATCGCAGGCTGCCGCCCTCGGCCACGAGATAGCTGTCCAACTCATCGCTCCACAGCCGTCCCTGGGGGTCTAGGGTCAAGGCGTGCAACCAGCGTCCCGACCGTCGCCAACCCCGTAACCGTCCTTGCTGCTGCGCAAAGTAGGGCGGTTGATTTGGGTCGTAGGCGAAATACTCCTGCACGCCCAGTAGCGCGTACTGGATCGGCTTGCGCCGCAGGTCGTCTTTCCAGGTGGTGTCGGAGGCGATTTCAAAGACCACCTGCGGCGGTGGGCGTCCCGGTTCATACAGCCGCCAACTGCGCAAGGTGCGCTGGCCGGGATGGGTGATGCGCACGCCTTTAAACACCGCCACATCGGGAGCGACGGGGTAGGCACGGTACCGGGGTTGGCGGTAGATATTCAAGTTAGTTGCCACAAACCAGCCGTCGGAGTGATACAGCCACTCCAGCACGGCGGTCAGATAGTGAATAAGCCTGGCCTGGATCACACTCTCGCCCATACGATCCTCCCAGGTCGGATGCTGGTCATAGTAGTGTACAAAGGGGACAGACAAGTCGTGTGCCACGGCAGGGGTGGGGATGGAGTACAGCGGTGCCCCCCATCGAGCGCGCCTCCGTCGCCACGCAGCAAACCGGATTGTCGGTGGACGACCAGCCTTCGCGCGCCGTCGGCGCAGGGCTATAGGCAGATGGACGGTGTCGGTGACGCGGTGTCTATCGGTGATCAGGGGAGCAAGTGAGCGCATGGCCTTTATGTCCTGGGTATTCATAGCTTACTCCACTTCTGGGTCAATGCCGAGCGCCCGTAATCGGGCCCAGGCGGCTTCCTTCGCGGCCCGTTCGGCTTCCTTCGCCGCCCGTTCGGCTTCTAACGCTGCCCAGGTGACTTCTTTGGCGGCCCGTTCAGCTTCTCCCTCGGTAAGCCGCCGTTGGCCCTGCCGGTCATACAATCGCAGGCTGTCGCCCTCAGCCACGAGATAGCTGTCCAATTCCACACTCCACAGTCGTCCCTGGGGGTCTGGGGTCAAGGCGTGCAACCAGCGTCCCGACCGTCGCCAACCCCGCAGCCGCCCCTGCTGCGGCGCAAAGTAGGGCGGCTGGTTCGGGTCGTAGGCGAAATACTCCTGCACGCCCAGCATCGCGTACTGGATCGGCTTGCGGCACAGGTCGTCCTTCCAGGTGGTGTCGGAGGCGATTTCAAACACCACCTGTGGCGGTGGGCGTCCTGGTTCATACATGCGCCAACTGCGCAAGGTGCGCTGGCCGGGATTGGTGATGCGCACACCTTTAAACACCGCCACATCGGGAGCGACAGGGTAAGCACGGTACCGGGGCTGGCGGTAGATATTCAAGTTGGTTGCCACAAACCAGCCGTCGGGGTGATACAGCCACTCCAGCACGGCGGTCAGATAGTGAATAAGCCTGGCCTGGATCACACTCTCGCCCATACGATCTTCCCGGGTCGGATGCTGGTCATAGTAGTGAATGCCCGACCATGAGGGGGTAAGCGTCGTTGTGACCGTTGTGGCCGCTGGCTGATGGTAACTGACCATACTTTTCTCCCTTTCCCGACAAGTTTCCCTACGGTGGTTACTCTGGAATACTCTGCGGATCACCTGATACCAATTTGACTTCGACCTTCCGCATCCGTTGATCCGTCTTATGCTTGCTCATACGACAACGAGACTGCCCCTGGAACGAGATGTCGCGGGGCGGAGCGGCGTTGCATGCAACGCCGCTCCGCCGACATCCACACATGGGCGGGGGTCGCAGGCCCCCGCACCCCCGCCGCGATGCAGTCTCGTTGGAGGACGAATGGCAAGACCATGCGGAAGGGCCACGGCGAAACGGTATGACATCCATACAGCGGCGGAACGCTGACTGCCTTTTGTGCGCTGGCGAACAATAATGCTAGATTTATTATACCAGATGGGGCGTGGCATTTCTGATGGATTCTACAATCCCGGCGCGATTGTCAGGAGCCACATGCGCTGATATTCACGATGTCGTGCGTACTGCTTAAACGGTCTTACGCTGGCGCCTGGCATCTTCTACAACGCAGCGCAGTTCGTCATAGGAGATGCTGGCGGGCAGGCGCTCCTTGAGGGGTGCTAGCCGCGACAGATCGCCTACCTCGGTAATCACCGCCTGCACCTGAGCGATCACGTCTGCGCTGACAACCTCGGTTAGCGCCAGCCGCCCTGCGCCAATCAGAGCCGCCAGGTGTTGAAAGATCGTTGCCTCAGTCAGGCCGCGTTGCACAGCAATGTCGTTCGGTTGCAAACCCTGGCGAAACAGAGCCTCGGTCTCTTGCGTGGTACTGCTATGGGCATAGCGTTTACGTTTGCCACCGTCATCTATATCGTCAGTACCAGGTATGGTGAGTGGGATGGCGGCGCGGGCAGTGAGCGCGGCCTGCCCCTGGTGCGAGAGCTTCAGCACGGGTATATCGCCGCCCACAATCTTGAGATACCCGTGCAGCACGAGCTGGTCGATCATCTGTTCAATGCGGTTACGCGAGAACTCGGCAAAGCGTCCATAGTAGGTTTGCCGGGTATAGGTGCTGGTCATATCTTTTGAGTGCGAGCCTTTGAGCATCTCGGCCAGACGCCGCCGACCAACGCCATGCCCCAGGCGCTTCACCGCATCCAGGATAACCAGCGCCCCCCGCTCGGCGCGCGAGAGGGTATTGACATCCTGGGGATCAGGCGGCGGTGCCTGCTGTACCATGCAGTTGTCGCAACAGCGTGGTGCCTCCGCTGCGCCGCGATCACTGAAATAGCGCAACACAATACGGCGACGGCAAGCATCAGCTTCGGCATAGTCCGTCATCTGATCGAGCTGGCGCTGGCGATGAGCGCAGTACTCTTCCAGGGCGCTGGTGACGGCGGTTACGGCATTGTTGTCCCAGGGTTCCAGGGAAACCTGCATCTGCCCGCCTTCATCACCCGTCTGGCGGAGCATACGGGCGCGTTCCAGTTGCGCCAGTCCCGTTCGCACCTTGACTGCATCGAGGTTTGTCTGACGGGCCAGTTGATCCACGGCGATCATCACCTGCGATTGCCCGGAACGAGCCAGAGTGCGATACAGGTGCTGCAGATCCTGAAAGGTAGCGGTGCTGTTCTCAATGAACCACTGCTGCAAGATGCGATCCTGGGGCGCATAGAGTAGCACCGCCCGGGCCGGGTGTCCATCGCGGCCAGCACGTCCAGCCTCCTGGTAGTAGGCTTCCAGCGTACCTGGCATATTGAAGTGGACAACCATGCGTACATCAGGACGATCAATACCCATACCAAAAGCGTTGGTGGCTACTATCACCGGCAGTTTGCCTTGCAGAAAGGCATCCTGAATGGCCGTGCGCTCGTCACTGTCCAGACCGGCATGATAGTAGTTGGCCTGGATACCAACCGTGTCACTGATGAATCTGGCGACTTCGACGGCATCGCGGCGTGTGCCGGTGTAGATAATCGCCGTACCAGCAGTATGCGCCTGTTCTGTGAGGAGTTGCATCAAATGCTGCAACTTGGTCGCTGTGTCGGGTGCGTAGCAGACCTCGAAGCTCAGGTTGGGACGGTTAAAGCCGGTCACAATGCGTTGTGCGTCTGGGATGGCAAGCAACTCCACAATATCGTTCTGCACCAGCGTGGTGGCAGTGGCCGTCAGCGCAGCGGTGAGCGGGTGGCCCATCTCGGCGCGGGCCTGCGCAATGCGCCGATAGTCAGGGCGAAAATCATGGCCCCACTGCGAGATACAGTGCGCCTCATCGATCGCCAGCAAGCCGATGGTCATGCGCTGCAACGCCTGTTGAAACGGCACACTGCGCAGGCGTTCGGGCGCGACGTAGATCAACCGAAATTGTCCCTGGACGGCAGCCTGCAGGCGGCGCGATTGTTCAGCGGTTGGCAGGGCACTGTTGATGTAGGTGGCCGGAATCGCTTGTTGTTGCAGGCTATCGACCTGATCCTTCATGAGTGCAATGAGCGGTGAGATCACAAGCGTTACCGCTGGTGAAGGCAAGCACATAGCCGCATATTGATAGATGAGCGATTTACCGGCACCGGTCGGCATAACGACCAGGGTATGCTGGCCGGCCAGCAGGCTGGTAATGGCTGGCTCCTGTCCGGGACGAAAGGTGTTGAAGCCAAACAACTGCGCCAGATTCTGGTGAAGATTGGTCATCTCACAAACCTCACTCTCTACGTGCGATGGGTCGATAGACAGGTCGATTATAGCATGTTATGGTTGATTGCCGACCGTCATCTCGCGCTTTATGTCGCATACTGGGAATCTGGTACTGGTTTGAGACTGGTACGGTACTAGGCGGAAAATAGGAGTAGCGTTTATCTATACTTGTTGTCAGGGTAGGGTACACTATAGTTAATAGTTAATATTTCGTAGTGCGTACAACATCACTGTGCAAACATGTGATATGTGCGCTATTGGGCGTTATTCATGATCGTGTTGTGCGTCATTATTATGATTATCAGTTTAACCGCAATTGTAATGGAACACATTGTTGTTCCTCGACGTAATGAATACGCCCGATCATGGATGAGCCAGAGGAGAATGTATGGTTGATCGACGTTCTAAGCTTCTCCACCCCGATCGTCTTCTGTCGATCGGGATCGTATTCGCCGCTGTCGGAATTCTCGTCCTATCCCTGATTGCTTTTCCCCTTACTCCCGCCCAGGCTGCACCGCCAACTCTGACCGCGATCAGTGCCGGCGGTGAGCATACGTGTGTCCTGACCAGTGATGGCCGCGTATTGTGTGCTGGCAACAATACAAGTGGACAACTGGGCAGTGGCACCACCACCAGGCCCAACGCGCTGTGGCCGATCACGTCGAGCAATCCGCCTACCGTTACCTTCACCGCTGTCAGTGCTGGCGATGCACATACCTGTGCTATCGACAGTGACAAGAAGGTCTGGTGCTGGGGGCGCAACAATCGCGGGCAACTCGGCAAAGGAGATACCAATGATGCTGACCAACCGGTACTGATCACTACTCTGACGAATGTCACGGCTATCAGTGCCGGACATGAACATACCTGTGCAGTGAAAGATGATGGGACTGCCTGGTGCTGGGGACGCGGCACAGCGGGACGCTTAGGGACAGGGAACACGAGCGATAGCAACGTCCCTGTACAGGTTAGTAATCTGACGAATGTAACGATGATCAGTGCCGGTGGTCAGCATACCTGTGCCCGCACCACAACGAACGAAGTCTGGTGCTGGGGAAACGGTGCTTCTGGCCGACTCGGCACGGGAAATACCAATAACAGCAACATTCCGGTAAAAGTTAATCTCAATGTCGATTTTCAGCAGACCACCTCCGGCGGTGAACACACCTGCGCCCATACCACAGCGAACGAAGCCTGGTGCTGGGGGTTGGGGAACAAAGGGCAAATTGGTAATAACACAACAACCTTGACGAACAGTTCGCCTCAAAAGGTATCTGGAAATCACCAGTTTACGGCCATCAGTGCCAGCGGTTTTATAGGTACTGGTCAGGGGGGACACACCTGCGCCATCAGAAATGACGGCAGTGCCTGGTGCTGGGGATTAAATACCTATAGCCAACTTGGTGATGCTACAACAAACAATCGTAACATACCTGTGGGGGTTCGTGATCCTGAGGCACCGGACGATCCTGATCGTCAATTGACAGGCGTTATCGCCATCAGCACTGGCAGAAACCACACCTGTGCGATCAGGATGATCAACAATGTGCGTAGTGTCTGGTGCTGGGGTTTGAACGACCAGGGTCAACTGGCTGATGATACCACCACTAACCGCACCTTTCCCACACAGGCAAAGGTTGCCGAGCCACCGCAGTTGATCAATGCGACGCCACCGAACAGCGTATATGGGGTAGCCAGTTACAGCTATACTTTCACGGCCAGTGGCTATCCCTCCAATTTGATCAGGTTTAATGTTACCGCAGGTAGTCTGCCGCCAGGCCTGACGCTGAACGATACAACCGGAGTACTGGCGGGTCAACCCACCCAGGCCGGTACATATAACTTCACTATCACGGTCAGCAACGGTATCGCCCCTGATGCTACTAAGAACCTGACCATCACTATTGCCAAAGCTCCGCTCACGGTACGTGCCGATGATAAGAGTAGAGTCTACGGTGACGCTAATCCATCCTTGACCTACACTATCACTGGCTTTGTCAACAATGATCCACCGACAATCGTGACCGGTACACCGGCATTGAGTACCAGCGCCACAGCCACCACTGGTGTTGGGCAGTTACCTATCCTAATTACGCAGGGTACCCTCGCTACCAACAATAACAACTACAATTTCACATTCGCGAATGGTACGTTGACCATCAATCGTCGTTCGCTGACGGTCAAGGCCGATAATAAGAGTAAGACCTATGGGACAGCGAACCCGTCACTTACGTACACTGCTACCGGACTGATAAATAACGATCAGCTCACCGGTAGTCTGGCAACAACGGCTACCACAAACAGCGCTGTTGGTAGTTATCCCATCACTCAGGGCACGCTGGCGAACAACAACTATACGATCACGTTCACCCCTGGTACACTGACGATTAACAAAGCACCCTTGACGGTTACTGCCAATGATCAAACACGGACATATGGTGCGGCAAACCCGCCGCTAACGTTCAACGCCGAAGGCTTCGTCGCTGGTGATACGGCGAACACAGCGTTGACCGGTAGCCTGACCACGACCGCTACGACGACCAGTCCGGTCGGGAGCTATGACATCACGCAGGGCACGCTGGCAGCAACGAACTATACCATTAGCTTTACCAACGGAAATTTGACGATTGCTCGCGCCCCGTTGACCGCAACTGCCGATAACCAGGTGCGCAAAGTTGGCAGGCCCAACCCGGAGTTCACCATCAGCTATAGTGGCTTTGTGAATAATGAAACGCCGGACGTGCTGACTGAACCGGTCATCGCCAGTACCGATGCTGATGAGAATAGTCCACCTGGTGAGTACCCGATTGTTCTTAGTGGAGGTGCGGCAACGAACTACGAACTGACGCTGGTTAATGGCATGTTACGGGTCGTTGAAAAGGATGTGCCGATTATCACCTGGAGTGTCCCATCGTTGACCTATGGCATGCCCTTGAGCGACGCCGAACTCAACGCCACGGCCAGTTTCAATGACGAACCACTAGCAGGTGAGTTCACCTATAATCCGCCCGTCGGTACCGTACTCAATGCTGGCACCGGGCTGACGCTGACCGTTCTGTTTACCCCGACCGATCAGTTGAACTTTGAAGCCGTTGGAAAGCAGGTGACGATCGATGTCAAACCAGCCCCGCTGACGATTACCGCCGACGACAAGACGATGGTTGCGGGTGGGGAAGTGCCAGCATTGACGGCGCAGTTTGAAGGCCTGGTGAATAATGACACGGAAGACAGCTTCGATCCGCCGCTGACACTGACAACCGAAGCGACCAGCAGCAGTCCCCCTGGAACATATCCGATTGTCCCCGGTGGGGCCGCCAATCCAAACTATGACATCACCTTTGTCAATGGCACCCTGACGATCCGCCCCGCCGGGCCGGTATTGGAACCACGGAATGGTAATCGCGGCAAGCCGGGCAGCTATTTTGTCTTTGTAGCCCAGGGTTTCGAGCCAGATGAGCAAGTGCGTGTGGCAGTGAACGGTGCGGTGGTACTCACGTTGCAGGTCGATAGCGAAGGGAAGTTGATTTTTGTGCTGTTCTTCCCGCCGAACGCTCAACCGGGAGTCTATACCATCAGTGTCATGTCGGTAGCCCAGACGGTGGCAAGTGACGCGGCCCGTATGGCCGAGACGGAGATTACATTGGTCGCTGACGCACCCGTGCTGCCAGCGCCCGATGATGCAACCTTGCCCAGGGCCAGCGGCTTACCAACGGTCTTTCTCCCGCTCATTGTGCGTTGAAGCCGCATGGACGTGACTGTCTGAGCAGCTTGTTGGGCTTGAGATGCATTGGGACGGATGGGTATCGACGTTCTGCGTCGGTACCCATCCGTTCCGGTCAGGTGAGCAGTAGATGTAGCTGTCCACACTCAAGAGAACATGCACGCCTGGGAGTACAGCATCGTACTCCCATGTGCGCGATGGCGGGCGGGACGCCTGCGCCCCCAGGCGCACTATGAACATGAACGACCGAGCGTACCTCCACATGTGAACAGGTACCTGTAGATCAGCACACTCGTTGGCAGACATACCGAAAGCTTTACGGGAGCCGCAGCCTTCAGGCTCCGGCATGCGGGGCGTTGGAATGCTCAGGACGACGAACGGCAACTACTGTAGTACTAGTACACGATGACGGAAAGATCTCCAGGGTTTGGTCATGCTGAGCGGAGCGCCGCAGCGTGCGCAGCGCCGCAGCGTGCGCAGCGCGTTGTCATGCTGAGCGAAGCGAAGCATCTTGCGAAGCGAAGCATCTTGCGAAGCGAAGCATCTTGCGCAGCGCCGCATCGTGCGCAGCGCCGCAGCGTGCGGAGCGAAGCATCTTGCGC
>CALANA010000104.1 GCA_937925925.1 uncultured Chloroflexales bacterium
GGGGGCGGTGCATGCACCGCCCCCGCCGCCCCGCGACATCTCTTTCCAGAGGAAGTCTCGTTGTCGTATGCGCAAGTGTCAGACGAACCAACGAATGCGGAAGGCCGAAAGCACATTGGTATGAAATAATCAGTATCCTAATCGTGTAGGCGCAGGAACGCCTCTAAGGAGGATCACCGGTGGACATTCTCAATATGACAAAGGCCCGGCTTGCCTTTGTTTTTCCTGGACAAGGTTCGCAGTATGTTGGAATGGGGCGGCAGTTGTATGAGCAATCGGAGGCTGCGAAACACATTTTTGAACGTGCTGACGAAGTACTCGGGTTCTCACTCTCCACGCTCTGCTTTGAAGGGCCACAGGCAGAACTGGATGACACAATTAATGCCCAACCAGCCATTTTGACGGTGAGTATCGCCTGTCTGGAAACGCTCAATGAGCAGTTCGGGCATGCAGGCAGAGTACTGGCACCAATGCTGGTAGCCGGGCATAGTGTGGGTGAGTTTACCGCATTGGTGGCGGCGGGGGTGCTGGATTTTGAAGATGCGCTCAAGCTGGTGCGTGAACGTGGGCGTTTGATGAAGGCCAGTGGTGAGCAGTATCCCGGTGGGATGGCGGCGGTCGTCGGGTTGGACACTGAGGCTCTGCGCGAGGTTTGTAACGAGGCACAGGCGGCGGGGATCGTCACGCTGGCAAATGATAACTCGCCAGGTCAGACGGTGCTGAGTGGCGAGTTGAATGCCCTGCAGCACGCTATGGAACTGGCAAAAGGGCGCGGCGCGAAGCTGGTGCAACGCCTGGCTGTGAGCATTGCAGCTCACTCGCCGTTGATGCAACAGGCAGCACAGCATTTTAGTGAGACGGTGCGCCAGTTTAACTTACAACCACCGAAGATTCCGCTGCTCTCGAATATTACCGCCCAGGCACTGACGAGTGTGGATGAGTTGCGCCAGGAATTGAGCGACCACCTGGTACGCCCAGTGCAGTGGACGCGCTCGGTGCAGAATGCAGTGAGTGAAGGTGTAGATACATTTGTAGAGATCGGGCCGCGCCAGGTGCTGTCCGGGTTGATTCGGCGCATCTCGCGTAACGTCCATAGTATTAGTTTGAACGAGGTCGAGATCATCAAAATACTGGGTCAGTTGCGGCAACAGACTGATTCAGAAGAGCAGGAAGCAGAGACGCTGGCATAAGTAGCGTCTACCACCTCTCGGCAGGTCTGGTACTGGCGACGCCCAGAGCTACCTGTGACTGTCGGGCCGTCGCCGTAGTCATACGCAACCCTTTTCACCTATGGCAACGTGGAAAAAACGTGTTTTTTCCACGTTTTCGTCCTCGGCGAAAATGCAAAAAAACAGATGGAGGGGCAGTGCTTTGTGCCTGACCCTGCTCTGTCATATTCGGTGGAGTTTACCCCTTCGACTACGCTCAGGGCAGGCTCTGAGCGGAGCAGAAGGGCCAGGGCTTAACTTCGACAGAAAAGACGATCAGTTCAAACGACCGCACAAGTCCTAATCAATGAAATTGTAGTGTGATGATAATGCAACGAGTTGTTATTACGGGCATGGGTGCTGTTACACCGGTGGGCAATGATGTGCCAACCACCTGGGAAGCACTACTGGCTGGCCGGTCAGGTATTGCGAACATTAGCCATTTTGATACGCATGACTTTCCGATTGCGATTGCGGGTGAGGTGAAACACTTTGTGCTTGACCCGGAGGTTGACCCACGCGAGAGCCGGCGTATGGCCCGGTATGTTCAGTATGCGCTCAATGCCGTGCTGGAGGCAGTTCGTTCAGCGCGGCTTGATATGCGCCAGGAGGATGCCGCGCAGGTCGGGGTGGTGTTTGGCACCGGGGCCGGCGGTCTGGATCTGATTGCCGAGCAGCAGGCAATCCTCAATACCAAAGGCTATCGCCGGGTGGCCCCACTGTTCATTGCCAATATGATCGATGATGCCGCCAGCGGCCAGATTGCGATCCAGTTGGGTGCCCAGGGGCCGAATATGGCAGTCGTCTCAGCCTGCTCAACCGGCGGGCATAATATTGGCGAGGCGTTTGAAACCGTGCGGCGCGGTGATGCACAGGTGATGATTGCGGGTAGCAGCGATGCGACCGTGAACCCACTGCTGCTGGCGGGCTTTACAACGATGAAGGGCCTGGCAACAACAGATGTACCCGCAGAGGCCTGCAAGCCCTTCGATGCGCGGCGCAACGGCTTTGTGTTGTCTGAGGGGGCAGCGGCGCTGGTGCTGGAAAGTCTGGAACACGCACAGGCGCGTAACGCGCCGATCATCGCGGAAATTATCGGCTATGGCAGCAGCAATGATGCGTTTCATATGGCCGCCTCTGATGAGCAGGGCGCAGGGTCGGCGCGGGCGATGCGCATGGCGTTGCGCAAGGCGGGTATTCGCCCCGACGAGGTGGACTATATCAACGCCCATGGCACGGGCACGCCGCTGAATGATGCGGTTGAGACCATGGCGATCAAGACGGTGTTTGGGGCGCATGCCTATCGCCTGGCTGTCAGTTCAACCAAGTCGATGCTGGGGCATATGATGGGCGCGGCTGGCTCGACCGAGGCAATGATCTGCGCCCTGGTGCTGGCTGAGGGCCGCATTCCACCCACGATCAATTATGTCAACCCTGATCCGGCCTGCGACCTGGATTACGTGCCGAACACCCTGCGCGAAACCCCGGTGCAGGTGGCACTCTCGAACTCGATTGGCCTGGGTGGGCACAACTCGTGCCTGGTGCTGCGGCGCGTATGACCCTGGCAAACTATAGTTGTTAGCGCGAATAATGCGGTGGGTTAATCTGGGAGCGTGGGCATCCCACCCTTGTGGTGCGGCAAGGGCGAGACGCCCGCACTCCCGGTACCGGCTCACGTAACCCGGGACGTATTCGTGTCACTAAATAGTTCTGCTATGGAGTACGGCAACCGGAGGGCGACAGCCATGCTGCCACCCGTGATAACTATAATCCGCTGACCCACTGCAAGCTAACGAACAGGCTTGACCCGCTGCCCCGTCTCACGTGTAGATTTTTTTGTCCCAACCTGGTTATGATGCAGAATGTAGGAGTACCCCCCGTGGTTGCCCCTACATTACGCATCGGGACACCGCATGGCAGGCACGGGGGCCGGCTCCGACCGCAAAAAACCGACAACACGTGAAAGCTACCCCGCTGCCCCATTGAAGTCGCTCAAGGAAGATGTGATAGCGCTGACCCGCTGAACCGCCGGACACAGCACGACGGGACGATCTACACCTATAACGCCGACGGCGTCCTGGTGAGCGACGGCACCACGCCGTACACGCAGGATCTCGCCGCGCCGCTGTCACAGATCCTCGCCGACGGCAGCGCCACCTACGTCTACGGTGCGGGCAGCGAGCGCCTCCGCACCCTCGACGGCCCGTGATATGTCGGCGACGCCCTCGGCTCCGTGCGCGCAACGCTGGACGACGCGGGCACCGTGCGGGCGACGGCGAGCTATGATCCGTGGGGCACGCCGCAGGGCGATACTCCCGGCCAGGTGACTGTCATCTTACAGATGACAGTCACCTGGACACGGTGGTATACGCCGGGGTGGGATACCTTTACAGCAAGAGATCCGTTTGCGGGGTGGGCGGAGATGCCGTATTCGCTGCATACATGAGGCACCCGGTTTTTTGCCATCAGCCAGGCGTTAACTACATACTCTACATATTCAGTATTGATTGGCGAGGGTTGGCGCAACCAGCAACCTGCGATCAAGCATCAGCGGGAACATTCCCGGTATAGGCCATACTCGCAATACGCAGAATGTGATCGGCAAGCTCCTGGAGCGCCGCCCGATCCGCGTCATCCCAATCATACAGGTCAAGTACAGTCGCAAAATAGGTCTGCATCATCAAACGCGGATAGTTCCAGGTCAGCCCCATCCGCTGCAGAACCCGCCCGCCCCAGGCAAATTCGGCGTTTACCAGCTCCCAATCCAGTAACACGCCTGCCTGCACAATATCGTGAAAGCGCTGCAGCGTGGCTACCAGGTGGTCATGCTGAACGAGCGTCGGCTGTGTTCCGTACACGGTCAGGTTCAGGTTGGGCATCCGGGCCAGGAGCGTGTCAGCCGCCTGATACACAATTGCCTCACGGTTCTGGTCGAGTATGTGCATGATGGGTTGGAGTGAATCAAACATACTAGTATTCCTTATAGGTTGACATGAGCCGCTCGATTTGATTACTTAATCGCGCCTGCTCTTTGCTTAACTGACGGATGAGATTGGTCAACTCGCTATTGATCGCCAGGACTTCGTGATACAGGCTCGTCAACTGCGGTGGTTCATAGCCACCGATCAGCACCCGGTAATCTGCGGATAACGCACCGGCCCGAATGCTGACACAGAGCGGTGCGGTGTCGGAACCATCAAAGAACAATTCCCAGGCATCGCTCGTTGCACCCGGTGAGAGTGTGGCTATATGCCGCAAGAATGCGTTCCCCTTGGTGTGCGACATGGTAGACAGCAACTGCAACAACGTAGAACCGATGATGTCCTCACCAAGCAGTTGCCGTGACCGCACGTTCGCTTCGCGTATCAGCCCGTCCTTGTCGCAGATCAGGATCAAATCATGGCTCAAATCACCAAACAGCGTCGGTATGACCGAGTCACTCATGCCATGACCTCCATGACCAGTTGAACGGCCTCACGCGCATCACGAGCGGTGAAATCGGCACCCAGCTTCTCGTACAAATCCGGCGCACGGTTAATCGGCTGCCCACCGACCATGATTTTGATCTGGTCGCCAATGGAAGACTCGCGCACAATCTGGATCATACGCCGTGCATGTGGTACATGGCTATTGAGTGTCACCGAAATTGCCAGCAAATCAGCCTGTCGCTCCTGGGCCATACGCACCACATCTTCGGCAGGCATATTCGCTCCCAGGTAGTAGACATCCCATCCCTCCATTTCAAAAAAGTCGGCCACCATGCGAATACCCAGTTCATGTAACTCACCACCAATGCATGTTGCGATCAACGTACGTCCCACCGGAGTACGATCAAACACATGCCCATACAGATGGGCCATCACACTCTGGGTAATTGCGGTAGCGAGATGCTCTTCAGCCACCGTGATCTGGTTACGTTCCCACATCAAGCCAATCTGGTGCATGGCCGGCTGAAACACCTCCAGATAGAGATCCCGAATATCGACCCCATCATTCAGCGCTGTTTGCGCGGTATGCAAGGCACGACGGCGGTCTCCTCGACAGAGGGCATCGAGATAAGCAGTGTAAACGGTATTCAGTATCATCGTGAGACCTCTTTCATGTGACGTAGTACATAGGCAACAGCATGCTGCAGATTACTCTGGACAATCACAAATTCTTGCACATGTAGCCCCAGTTGTACCATCGTCTGCGCAATTTCGGGACGGATACCCACCAGGATGGTCTGCGCACCTAGTAAGCGCAAAGCCCGGGTCGTATCAAGCAAGTGCTTTGCGACACTGGTATCGATCAGCGCAATCCCACTCACATCGAGAATGGCATAGCGCGTGCGCTGCTGGCTAACCTGTTTCAGCAGTTCCCGGGTTATTTTCGCCGTACGTGAGGTATCCAGATGACCGACAATCGGCAGCAGTAACACCCCCTTCCAGATCGGAGCGGCGGGTGCCGTCAGTGCTTGAACGGTCTCGAGCAAGCGGCGCTGCTCGTTGAGCGCCTGTTGCAACGCTCGATTCTGGCGACGCAGTTCGCGTTGTGTCTCCGTCAGATCTGAGGTGAGTAGCATCAATTCGCGCTGCATCGCACCGACATCAGCAGGTTCGATCTGCCCGATAATAACCAGGTGGTCAGCTTCACGATAGCCCCGGAAATGGCCGGTGGTGTATTCGGTGACCGTACCAAGTGCCAGTTCCCAGGAAGGGGTTGGGTGATGAAAGGAAGCATTACGAGCTGCGGCCAGAAACAACTCGCCCTTGTGCCCAGTGTCTGGCGTCAGAAGCGCCTGAAAGGGTTGATGAACGAGTGGAACAGCACTCCAGCGCTGGGCTGCCGGGTTGGCATACCCAATACGCCCGGTTTCGTCGCAGCACAGTACCAGTTCGCTCAAAAGTTCGTACAGATTGTGATTCAACGTCATTGTAGAATGATTGTCCATCATAACACTCTCGTCATACTTAATGACATATTATACCATGCGCATGGCACCATAGGGTTATCGAACGTTAAAAGAGGGTTATACGATGAGGCAAAAAAGACGTTGGCCTGGAGCGACCACATACCTCTTGCGTTCGCAACCAAACTGCCAGTTGCTAGCCAGAGGGTGATCGTTCACTTCGACCGCAAACCTCATCTGTTGCCAGATTCACATCTATCGCGTACCTTGTGGTAGTCGAAATAATGCTATCTTCAAGGAAGCTTATCATGTCGCACAACACAAGTTGTTCTGTTACACACCCGCTACCCTGCTCCTGATGCGCCTGATCGCGCTGATTCTGGTGGTCTGGCCCGTTCAACCGCTGTTCGCGCTGGCACTTGCGTCATACCAAAAACGACCGGCGTCACATCCAACACTGAATATCACCACTCCTGCTGGCTATAATGCTGTGATGGATCTGCAACGCACGCATACGATCTTCCTGCCACTGGTGGTTGCACCAGGTAACACGCGGACGGTGATGCCGGGGTTGCCGCTCGATCCCTTCGCCACACACACTGGCGAGGGTACCTTCTATGGCGCAACCGGTGGCGGAAATTGTATGTTTGACCCTACGCCGGAGAACCTGATGGTCGCGGCCATGAACCATACCGACTACGCGAACGCCCTGCTATGTGGCGCGTATATTGAAGTTCAGGGGCCAGCGGGAACGGTGACGGTGCGAATCGTCGACCGTTGCCCGGAGTGCCAGCCCGGTGACGTTGATCTGAGCCGCGAAGCCTTTGCGCGGATTGCCGATCCTATCCAGGGGCGAGTTCCTATCAACTGGCGTATCATCAGTCCGGGCAGTCGTGATCTCAGCGGCCCGATTGCCTATCGCTTCAAGGAGGGCAGCAGTCAGTACTGGACAGCGATCCAGGTGCGCAACCACCGCAACCCGGTATACCGCCTGGAGTATCGTGCTGCCGACGGCTCATTCCAACCGCTGGAGCGCCAGGAGTACAACTATTTTGTCGCTCCACAAGGATTGGGGCCAGGCCCATATACGCTGCGTGTCACTGACATATACGGCCATACCCTGATCGATAGTGGCATCATCTTGATTGAAGCCGGGGTCGTTGTGGGCAGTGGACAGTTCCCACCGCAACCGTAAGTACACCGTGTGAGAGTCTAGCTGAATAACACGAGTTACGCGGTGGCTCATCTGTCGCCCGTTCTGGCCTCTGGCAAAGGAGAAGAAACACTTTGGCGTAAAGGTGAGTTGACGAGACCGCCGCGTAAGTCCTGTGAATAAGGGGTGAGGTATGCAGTAGTACGGCTGCCGCCATATTCACGTAAAGGAGGTGCCCGCCAGAAATCCTTTTTTCTGCCCACCGTACAGTGGCGGGAAACCCATGTGCAGGATGTATCCGGCACATACTCCCTTTACAAACAGGTTCTGCCAGGGTGTGTTGTTGGTAACCGTTCAGGGGGACTTTCGCCAGCGGGGGTGCGCGGGAGCCTGCGGCCCCCGCGCACCCCCGGGAACCTCCAGGCGGGGTCGTACCCCGCCCAACCACCCCACCTGAACGGTTACGTATTGTTGTACAAATGACGAAGAAATAAATTATCATGAAGCCGACACGCTCAGTTTCAGCGCAGGACGAACCTGTATGCATCAGCATGATCACCAATCACGTTCTTTGTCACCCACATTCAACAGGTGAGAAGGGTAGTCGCCATAATGATCTATATGGACTTAATCTTCAACCTATCGTTACTCGTTGCCCTCAGTGTCGTTTCTGGATTTATTGATGAACGCTGGCCGCAGCGTAGCAGAATCGGGGCGCTGCTCCAGGGAACACTCTTCGGCAGTGCGTCCGTGATCGGCATGCTACACCCACTCATCTTTGCACCGGGTGTCATCTTTGATGGCCGCTCGGTGATGATTAGCCTGGGGGCGCTGTTCTTTGGTCTCTGGGCGGCTGTGCTGTCGAGCGCGATGACAATTGCCTGCCGTATCTGGCTGGGTGGTGATGGAACGATCACCGGCATCCTGGTCATCCTGGCCTCGGCCCTTACAGGCTTGCTGGTGCGTACCCGCTGGAAGTCACACGCCCACCCACCGACCGTTCGCCAGTTATATGGGTTTGGCCTGGTTGTGCATATCATCATGCTGGCACTGATGTTCACCTTGCCCGCCAGTAGCCGCTCTACCGTTTTACAGGCGATCAGCCTGCCCGTGCTAGGATTGTACCCGTTGGCAACCGTACTGGTCGGCAAGATCCTCGCCAATCAACAGGCCAGTATCCAGTATCGGGCCGACTTGCAGGCCACCAACAAAAATCTTGACATCACCCTGCGCTCAATCGGCGACGCGGTGATCGCCACCGATCTAGACGGGAAAATTAGCCGGATGAATCCTGCCGCCGAACGACTCACTGGCTGGCGCGAGGCCGAAGCGCTGGGCCAGCCGCTGGCACTCGTCTTGCCACTGCTGCAAGAAAATACCCGATTGCCTCTGCCAGATTCGCGGCAACGTCTATTACAGACGGGTGAGTCGCCCGAATTCACCAATCACACCCTGTTGATTGACCGTCAGGGCAACGAACGCTGTATCGCCGAAATGGTGACCCCCATCTGCGATGACAACGGCGCACAGAAGGGCATGGTGCTGGTCTTGCACGATCAGACGCAGGATCGCAAGGCTGCCGCCGCCCTCGAACGACAAGTGGCTGAAACTGAAGCCAACCGCCGCCTACTCCAGATGATCTACGACTCGGCCAATATCGGCATCTGTCAGGTTGACCAGGCCGGTCACTTTGTCAATGTCAATCATGCCTTTACCGAACTAACGGGATATGCACGCACCGAGTTACTGGGCCATCCGTTTATTATGATCTTGCCCGCCACAGATCAGGCCCGTGCCATACACCTGCACGATCGGTTTCTGCGTGAGAACAACCCCGTAAAAGCGACCGATATTTTCTGGAAGGTGCAACGCAAGGATGGCACACTGATCGATGTTGAGATTACAGAGGCCCAACTGACGCTGCCCGATGGCAATCGCTCGATCGTGATGACCGTCACCGATATTACCCAACAGAAAAAGTCAGAGGAGGCACTACGCCAGAGCCTGGCCTTCGTCAAGTTTATCCAGCAGATCGCCAATCGCTTGATCTCGCTCGACATTCAGGTATTTGATCAGACAATTGAAGGCATGCTGCAAGAGGTATGTACGCTCTTTGACCTGGAACGGGGCTATGTGTTCCTATGTGACGACACATGCGACACGGCACGCCTGAGTCACGAATGGTGTGCCCCTGGCATCTTACCCCATCGGGGGTTCCTTGATCAGATAGCGTTGCGCGAACTTGAGGATTTTGTGGCCACCTTGCGACGTGACGAGCCAGTGCAGATCAGCACATGCCAGATTGAACCTACCGCGACCAATCGGTTTGTCCTCGACATTCTTCATCAACACTCGATCAAGTCGTTTATTAATCTCCCGTTGAAAGTTGAAGATACGTTGCTGGGCTGGATCGGGTTTGATGTCATTCAGGCTGAGAGAGCGTGGACACAAGATAGTATCGAAGCATTCATTCTGACCGGACAACTGATCACCAGTGCCATTCAACGCAAACAGGCCGAGGAGACCCGTCACGAACTGGAGGCACACCTGCGTCAGTCACAGAAACTGGAAGCGATTGGGCAACTGGCGGGCGGCATCGCCCATGACCTCAACAACATCCTGGTACCGATCAGCGGTTATGCCGAACTGGCGCTGCTGGAACTTACGCCCGACAGTAAAATCTATACCGATCTGACCCAGATCAGAGCCGCTGCCGAGCGGGCGGCCCATCTCACGCGGCAAATTCTGGCCTTTGGGCGTAAGCAAGCCCTCGAGACCCGGTTGCTGAATTTCAATCAGGTGATTCGTGACATGCAACCCCTTATGAATCGCCTGATACGCGAAGACATTGCGGTACATATCCGATTAGCACCTGCCCTGGATCTGGTGAAAGCCGACCGGTCGCAACTGGAACAGGTGGTGCTAAACCTGATCATCAACGCCTGCGATGCGATGCCTACTGGCGGGGAGTTGCTGATTGAGACCAGCAATATTATGCTTGATGAACTGTATGCTACCCGGCATGTTGGGGTACAACCTGGTCAGTATGTCCTCTTGATGGTCAGCGATACCGGCTACGGTATGGATGCGAACACACAGCAGCATATTTTCGAGCCGTTTTTTACAACCAAAGCACGCGGCAAAGGAACGGGATTGGGCCTGGCAACGGTGTATGGGATTGTGAAACAACATGGTGGAAATATCTGGGTATATAGTGAGCCAGGACACGGCACTATTTTTAAGATCTATGTGCCACGGGCCGAAGAACAGGCTCTGTCATCTGCACCATCGATGCTTGAGTATCCTGTGCCAATGTTCGGTACCGAAACCCTGCTGGTGGTCGAAGACGAGGCGCTGGTGCGGCAACTGGTGTGTGAAACACTGGCAACCTATGGCTACACGGTGCTGGAAGCGGCACACCCGGAGGCAGCATTGGCACTGGTAACCAGCTACCACGACACGATCCACCTGATGCTGACCGACGTGATTATGCCAGGAATGAGTGGCCGCGACCTGTATCAACGTGCAGTTGTTATCCGCCCGGATATGAAAGTGCTTTATATGTCTGGCTACACCGATGATGTCATCATGTATCACGGCATGCTGGAGGAGGGCGTCCATCTGCTGCAAAAACCATTTACACTGCACACTCTCATACACCAGATTCAGCGTGTGTTGAGCAGATGACCATGGCTGAACGCCCGCTGAGCGCCACTTAAAGGCGGACACGGCTCCAGTGTGTTCGCCCTGGCAAGCGGGGGACACACGCCAACCTTCCCACCTGGATTGACAATGCCAAAGTCCGTCCCTGGCAGGCGGGGGACACACACGGCCTTGCACCAGGAGCAATTGTTACGGGTAGGGCCGATCCCCGTACCCTACAGCGTCGGGATGCGCCTATCGGGGCGTGTGGCCGAGGGTGCCTCACCAGGCGAGGCACCCTTGGCCTTGCACGTGGTCATCCAACGGTAGACAACCGCCTATCAGCCAGCATCAAGCGATAGTGCGGGTCATGCGCCGGCGGGTAGCATAGAAGAGTGCCAGGAAGTTGTACACAATGTGAAAGAGATAGGTAAAGGGGAACAGCGTAAACAGCGTTAAGCCCAGCAGCGCGTGTAGAAACACAATCCCTGGCACAACATTGAGCCGCGCCAGCAACTCCGTCCAGATAATACAGAAGATAAGGATACGCACCGTCAGCCGATCCCAGGTACGCCGACCCTTGATACGGATTCCCGTCGCAGCCGGATCAAGGTCACCCAGCACGGCTGCGTTGCGGCGACGCAACACAGTGATCAGCAGGTGCATGTTGCCCAGCACGGCCAGGATGACCGCCACCCAGGTGACACTGACGAAAATCGGCGCAAAGTCGCCAAACAGAAACTGGGCTTGCAAATGCTCGCCATTGCCAAAGATCATCGCTAACAGGTTGGCGGGAGAATAGTTCTGGCTATGTTCAAGGTGACGTTCTACATCCGGCACACCGCCCGCGAACAGTATGCGCGGGATCAAAATCAATGCAGCCAGGCTATAACCCACCACCTCGGTGACAATGGCCATATGATACAGCACGTAGCCACGTCCCCAGGTTTTATTGGCCTTCATATAAAAATGTGTCACCGGATCCAGCAACACCGCCTTGAGCGCAGCCGGGATGCTCATTGGTGTGGGGGCATCAATGAAATCAGTCGTGAGACCCCGCCAGCGCCGAGGTGTTGTCACCGCCACGAACCAGCGCCCTAATTTAAGGGTCATTCCCACAAAAAAAACGGCCAGGGCGATCGGCGCAACCAGATTCACAAAATCGACCAGCAAGTTTTTCTCCTTCCATCGTTACGCAGGCCACAGGATCTCCTTCCAGACTGCGCAACAGCAGCGCAATCAGGGCGTGTACCGAGATAGATCACGCGCTCATCTGTCTAGCGGGTGTCCCAATACCGCCGTGGTTCAACATGACCACAACATCCCGGTGTAGTTATAGCGTAGACCGGGCCAATCCAGGCGTAACACTATCCAGCGTGTGCCTTATGCAGCATATGCACACGGGTTAATAAACACAAACAACGATTACTCAGGGCAACAATAGTGTAGATCGGTCATACAAATAAAACGAAACACACCTTCTTGCGCGAGATGTACTTCTTTTTGCACCCATGGTGACATAGGCATCAGTGCAGAAAGAGCTTCGCTTCGTAACATTCTGAGTATGCCGATTTATTTAATCATTACAATGATGAGGGGTAGATAGATTTTCTGGCTCGGTGTTAATGTAGCATGGTATGTACGGTTTGTCAATAGGGATACCGTATTTTATAACCTGTTAACCGAAAACTAATCACACACATAACAACAGGATCAGTAATAATGTGTGATTGTATTCTTTGAAAGTTTATTCACAAGGCAATCCTGGCAAGTATTTCAAAAAAACGCAAGTCATCTTCTTTGTGTTATGGTTCACAGGGCTATTGTATGCCTCTATTCAGGCTGATCTGTTATATTTTCGTTGTGCATTTATTCACTATACAACAAACCTGGTAACCGTTCAGGTGGGGTGATTGGGGGGGGCACGACCCCGCCCGGAGGTTCCCGGAGGTTGCGGGGGCCGCAGGCCCCGGCAACCCCTGCTGGCGAAAGTCCCCCTGAACGGTTACACTTGCTCTAGCACGCTCTGACCAGAACCGCTTCACGGCAGGCATGTTATGTAATACCAATGTGACGTCGATCTTCCACATCCGTTGGTTCGTCGTACGCTTGCGCCTACGACCATACGCCTGCCCCTGGAACGAGCGGTCGTGCGGCGGAGCGGCGTTGCATGCAATGCCGCTCCGCCGACATCCACACATGGGCGGGGGCCTGCGGCCACCGCACCCCCGCCGCGACGCTGGCGCGTGGGAGGACGCATGGCACGACCATGCGGAAGCGTCACGTCGAAACGGTATAATTGAGAAGGTGTGATACAATTGAAGAACGTGCCGACATATACAAGCATAGTGTATCGCGGATAATACGTAGTGAGCGATCCGCCGTTTGTTGGAAACAGGAGTCCCGGTTACAGCCAGTTCGGTCATAGACCGGGCTGCCGGCGGAACTCGATGTGTGTGGAAAAAGGGGTATACTGTGACCAATCAACATGAGGCGCCATTCAGCTTATCGCCGCTGCTGCGCGATCAACTGCTGGAACACCTGACATTCCTCTATGGAGCCGAGCGGGCACACAGCCTGCTTCCACACCTGCAACACCGGCTTGACCAGCATGTAAAAACCCGTGTGGTAGCCGCTTTGCCGCACCGCCCGGCATTGAGTGAGCGCTTAACACAGGCTGATGCGATTTTGATTACCTATGGCGACCAGGTGCGCGAGCCAGAGGTTGCGCCACTCCGTACCCTGGCCACGATGCTGGAGCAATACTTTACCGACCTGGTCAGTGGCGTTCATTTGCTGCCCTTCTATCCGTCCACATCCGATGATGGCTTTGCCGTGGTCGATTATCGCCAGGTCGATCCCGCTCTCGGTACCTGGGAAGACATAGCGCTGATTGGGCAGCGGTTTCGCTTGATGTTCGACGCGGTGATCAATCATGTGTCGGCCAGCAGCGCCTGGTTTCAGAGCTTTCTGCGCGATGAAGCCCCCTACACCGACTATTTTCTGGTGGTCGATCCTGCCAGCGATCTATCGCAGGTCACGCGCCCACGGGCATTGCCCCTGCTGACACCCGTTACAACCCCGACCGGCATCAAGCATGTCTGGAGTACCTTTAGCAGCGACCAGATCGATCTGAACTTTGCCAATCCGGAGGTATTACTGGCGATTATTGAGGTGCTGCTGTTTTATGCTGAACGTGGGGCCGAGTTTCTACGCCTTGATGCAATTGCGTATCTGTGGAAGGAGATCGGCACTCGCTGTATTCATCTGCCACAGACACATCGGGTGGTGCAGTTGTTCCGCAGCGTGCTGGATGCGGTGGCGTCCGAGGTACTCCTGATCACCGAAACAAACGTGCCCCACGCGGATAACATCAGCTACTTTGGTGATGGGATGAACGAAGCGCAACTGGTGTACCAGTTCCCGCTGGCACCCCTGGTATTGCATGCCTTTGCCACTGGCAATGCCCGGCATTTGACGCGCTGGGCCTCCAACCTGGAACCATGTACCGAGGGCACAACGTTTTTTAATTTCCTGGCTTCACACGATGGGATTGGGGTTATGCCAGCATTGGGTATCCTTAGCCCGACTGACATCGATCACCTGGTGGCGCGCACTCTGGCACACGGTGGGCAAGTATCTTACAAAAACAATGCTGATGGCACCCAGAGCGCCTATGAGTTAAATATTACATTCTTTGATGCGCTTTCAAACCCGCATGCCGATGAGCCACACTCGCTACAACTTGATCGTTTTACAAGTTCACAGGCAATCATGCTGGCCCTGGCGGGTGTGCCAGGTATTTACATTCATAGCCTGGTTGGTTCGCACAATGACCAGGCGGGCATGGCTGCAACCGGGCGGTTGCGCAGTATCAACCGCCAGAAATGGCAACGTGCCGAATTAGAAGCGCTTCTGGCCGATCCCCGCAGCCACGCGGCACGAGTCCTGGAGCGTTATGCCCGGCTCTTGCGCGTACGTGCCGCGCATCCTGCCTTTCACCCGCTATCACCGCAGGTGATTATTGAAGCCAACGCCGCCTTATTTGTGGTGTTACGCGGCGAAATTGGCAATCAGGTCTTGTGTGTACAAAACGTGTCACAAGCGCCGCAATCCCTGCAAGTACCGGCGACTATCTGGGGTATATCTACCCGCTCATTGCTGGATATGATTAGCGGTAATGTGGTTGAACTGGCTGTACGCAGTGCCGATGATGTACTGCGCCTGGAGGTACAACCCTATCAGGTATTGTGGCTGCAACCGCAATAACCGGGTGATAACTGATCGCTGACAGATAACTGCGTTGTGACGTCTTCAGTACTCACGTCCATATTCAACCACCTGAAGGCGTCACGGTGCCTTCAGCACGTTCCATTCTGGCAATCAATGCGAACCAGGTTCGACGACCGGCACCTTAGAGGCGATGCCTGGTGCGCAACAGCAACCACCCCAACCCGACCGAGATCAACAGTGCCGTGCCAACATCCATGATCTGACCCAGCCATGCGCCGATGGTCAGAGCTTGAATAAGCATCGAGGTATGACCCATCTTATCATATGCCGTGGTGGTGGCACACAGAACCGTCGGCCCGGTAGCGTAACGCATCTGGTCAACACGACGTGAACGGAAGACTGGTGTCGAATATGGACTGAGGGCACTACGACGCCGTGGGCGGGCATAAACATGAGCAACTGGAAGCCTTTGTTTTTCAAACGGTGTCACCATAATTCTCCTCCCTCAAAGTTATGAACCGTGCATGAGCATAGCAGAGGTTCTTCTGGTTGTCTTTGCACCAGCGCAGTACAGCGACTGTCTCTGTGAAGTATTGCCTGGCTGGACACAATCGCAGCAGACGTATGTGCAACATCGTGGTATGCTGACGCACTATTGTAAGTTTGTTTCTGTTATCACTAGCATAGCACGAGAAACGACAAACGTCTAGATAGGAAGATCCTGAGTTGATCGAGTCGCTTGGAGCATACCTGCTTCCGAAAATCCCTGAGAAAGCGAATGCAGGCAAAGCGTCGTCATACTATACAGTAATCGTTTACGTACAGGACGTACGCGGTCGCTTGAACCAACGTTTCTTCGACTACGCGCAGAGCTTGCCCCATTCGACTGCGCTCAGGGCAAGCTCTGAGTGCAGTCGAACGGGACAAGCTTTTTCACCTTCGGCTGCATGGAAGGGACTCTTTTTTTCATCAAATTTTCGCCATAGGTGAAAATTTGATGAAAAAAGAAGGCAACGTACGGCTCTGCCCCATTCGGCTCCGCTCAGAGTAACCTCCGGTGAAAAGGCGAGGTGACCAGACCACCGCGTACGTCCTGACACTATTATGCTACAATATAGGCCGCTTTGTACCAATTGCCTGGTAATGATACCAATTTGACGTAAACATTCCGCATACGCTGAAATCCCCACATGGGCGGGGGCCGCAGGCCCCCGCACCCCCGCCGCGACGCAGTCTCGTTGGCGGACACATGGCAAGAACATGCGGAATATGCAAGTCGAAACGGTATGAGATGGAGCGAAATGTATGAATGATGCTATACAGCGTCGCGTTGAGGTTGCCGGCCAGGAAGTCATGGTCGATCTGACCCGGCCAGTCGCTCGCTTTCCGCATAATCCGATTCTGACGCCTGCGCAGGTAAATCAGGTCTGGCGCGATCCGGCGCTGCAGGTGGTAACCGTGCATAACGCGGGCGTGACGACCCTGGGCAATGAGACGCTTATGCTTTTCCGCTCGCATCTGCGCTGTGGAAAGAGCGTGCTGGGATTGGCTCGCAGCGCGAATGGCGTGGAGGGCTGGTGTGTCGATCCCCTACCAGTATTCAAGCCAGCAACCGCAGATGATCACTTTGCAGATGGGACGCAGCCAGAGGCATTGATCGAAAATGAGGCCGGCGGTGTCGAAGATCCGCGCATTATGCAGATGGGTGACACCTATGCGATCACCTACAGCGCCTACCATGCGCATATCAAGAATCGGGTGCGTGTTTCGCTGGCAACGACGACCGATTTTCAGCACTTCATGCGCCACGGGCCAATGCTCGACCGCGATATGCGCAATGTGGTGTTATTCAACACGCCGATCAACGGTCAGTATGTCGGTCTGTTTCGGCCCAACGATGTCACTGAAGGTGATGTGGGGGGCATCTTCACCCAGATTAAGATCGGCTACAGCGCTGACTGGCGGCACCATGGGTGGCAGATTGCCGACACACCAGTGATGCAGACTGGCGGTGGGCCGAGTGCATTTGCTGATAAGATTGGCCCCGGCGCGCCGCCGCTCCTGACAGCCCGCGGCTGGTTAAACATATTCCACGGAGTGCGCACAACTATGGATGGCAACCCCTATGTGCTGGGAGTAGCGCTGCACGACCGGGACGATCCGGCTCGCGTTCAGGTCTCGCGCATTCCGATCCTCTTTCCAGCGCGGGCGGATTGCCGCGTCTCAGAAGAGGCATATGTGCATGTACCGAACGTCGTCTTCACCTGTGGCGCACTACGCGGCGATGATGGCCGCATTTTGATCTACTATGGCGGCAACGATACGGTGATGAACCTCGGCATCACCCACGAAGACGTGCTGATCGCGCTATGCGAGCGGTTTCCGTGGGGGCAGTAGGGGATGTTGAAACTCCCCCTGGAAGCGCGGACAGCTTGCCTGCGCTCCCAGGACTTCTTGCGAGCCAGACGCCCGCGTTCCCAGAGCCAGACGCCCGCCCTCCAATGCCCGCGCTCCCAGAAGAAACGTGTGTCAGCATCACCTACTCGCTCTCGAACCCATGACTCGTGAACTTCAATGTCCGGCTGTTCTCGGTCACGGTGCGGACGATCTGATCCGAGGCTCCACCGGGTAGCTTCGCTTCGATCTCGAGCGTGACGGTCACTTCCGCGCCGAGCTGGCCGACCAGATGCGCGATCACTTCGTCGGCGATGCGGCTGGCGTCGCGGCCAACGCGCGTCGGATCGAGCTTGACCGTGCCGTGGAACCGACGTGGGGACACCTTCACCGCCGTCGGCGCACTGGCGGCAGCGCCGAGAACTTCGCGAGAGGCGCCGGCAGTCGTGCGTGTACCGGTATCCGTGCCGGTCTCTCCGCCTGCCGGTTGCGGTGTGGTCGCAGGGGATCCTTCGGCATCGATCTGCCGCTGCGCTATCTCTGGCTTGACCAGCAAACCAGTACTGTCGAGCGAAAGTGACACCGTCTGCCCGCCGCGAAGCCCGCAGTAGCGACCAGTACTTTCATCGTAGCTCTCCGCGTAGGCGAACGTGTCTGACCGCCACGTGAGCAGCGCCACGCCCTCTTGCATGGCCTGCACGAGTACCTGCGGATCGGTCAATCGCGGCAAGTAGAGATAGCATGCGAAGTCTTCAACGAGCTGCTTCACGGCCACATGATCCCCACGCCAGAGCGGGATCTGATCGAGGTGTCTGCGAAGCATGGTTGCAGCCAGCGATGTGACCAACAACTCATCGTTGCGCAGCTTCTTGCTCGCGCGCACGGCCAATGAGTCACTCCCCGATAATGGTAGTATCTGCGACGTGATAGGCGCTTGCGGATTCGCTTGCTCGGGTACGAGGAGCCACCGGTAGGTCTCGGGCAGGCGTGCCGTCACGGTGCGATCGGCGGCCTGCTTCTGGGTCTCCGCCTGGCGCACCTGATGCGGGTCAAGGTTCAACACTTCCTTCTCGGCGAGGATTGACTGCCACGCGAGGAACTGGCGCACGGCTTCATCGAGATCTTGCAGGCGCACCTTGTCGGCAGCGAGGAAGACTAGCGTGTTGCGGTAGAGACGGGGCGCATTGCCGCGCGACATGAGGATCGCGTGTGCCGCAGTCTCAGCCGCGCTGCCGCCCCTGGTGTACGGATGCTCGGCGGACAATACCACCAGCCGCGCATCGAGGTCGTCGGGCACGTCGGTGCCCGAGCGCGGCAGGGGGTGGATGCGTGCGAAGTCGCCGGTCTTGCGCAGCTCGGCGCGCAGTCGCTGTTCCAGCTCCTGTGCCACGGTGTGGGGATCGCGCTTGAGTTGCTCGGCACGATCCTCGGCGAGCCGGGTGACCGTCGGTTGGGTCGCATACCAGAAGCGCGGCCCGTCCTGATACAGATAGGTCGCTGCCGCCGCCAGCCGCCGCAGCGCGTCGCCGAACACGGACGGCGACTCACCCGGCATGACGCAGCCGAGCTTGACGCGCCGGTCTTCGAGGCCACGGTTCGCGGCGGTCGCTGTGGGTGCAGAGCCGAGATAGATCGTCCGTGCGACGCGCCGCGTGGCGTGGAACTTACCGAGGTTGGGCTGCTCGGCGTCAATTTTGAGCGGCAGCGAGTCCGGCCCATCCACGTCCTTCTCGATGATCGGTGCCCAGTTGTCGGAGAGATAGCGCGTCAACTCAGCCTGCACACGCGGATCGTCAATCGGCACGGTGGACGGCAGGATCAGCGGGTTGCGGTCTCCTTTCTCCCAGAGGCAGTGGATCACCGCTGCCATCAGGCGCAGTACGCCGCGCGTGCGCTGGAACTTGAGTAGCGTAGACCAATCGGTGTAGAGGCGGTCGAAGATCTCCGGGTGGATCGGGTAGGCGGCTTGAATGCGCTTTTCGTAGTCGCCGGTCTTGCATTCGGGGGGGAACTCGGCGCTCTGGGCGCGATAGAGATCGGCAAACGCACGTGCGGTCACGTCGCGCTGCTTGAACGCTTCCGCCCCCGCAAGCGACTGGAACAGCCGCCGACGCACGATGGCGAAGCCTTCCTCGGCCGTCGCCGGTCGCCAGGACGACTCCACCCGCCCCACCACGTTGCGCAATCGTTCCAGCGCCTCACGGCCACGCAGGCCACCAACCTCCACGTCGTCAGCCTGCGTATCCGAGGCCGGCAGGGAGATGACCAGCAGGCAGCGGTCGGCGAGCCTGGCCGATTCGGTGAGGGCCTGGGCGAAACTGAACTGGGTCTCAAAGCTGCCACCCGGCAGATCGCTCTGGTCGTGCAGTTGGCGGGCATAGGCCACCCATTCATCAATCAGGATGAGGGAAGGCCCGTACTCGTTGAAGAGCGTGCGCAGCACATCGCCGGGGTTGGTGGCGCACTCGTCGTCGGCGCGGATGCGCTCGTAGGCTGCCTGGCCGCCGAGTTGATACGCCAGCTCGCCCCAGAGCGTGCGTACCACCGTGCCGTCCGGCTTGACCACCGGGTTGCCGGGCGAGATTTTATTGCCCACCAGCACCACCCGTCGCGCCGGTGGCAGATTCGTCACCCCCGCCTCGGCCAGCACCGCGTCCACACCCGTCAGTTCGCTCGGACGCACGCCGGAGAAGAGGTGATAGAGCGCCAGCATCGAGTGGGTCTTACCGCCGCCGAAGTTGGTCTGGAGCTGCACCACCGGGTCGCCACCTGCACCGGTCAGGCGCTGCACGCTGCTCACCAGCAGGCGCTTCAGGCTCTCGGTGAGATAGGTGCGGCGGAAAAACTCGATGGGATCGCGGTATTCGTCGCTGCCTTCACCGAGGTGTACCTGCCAGAGATCGGCGGCAAATTCGGCCTGCTGGTAGCGTCCGCTGGCCACGTCGGGATGCGGAGTCACCACCTCGCGCCATGGCTTGATCGCACCGGCGGCAGCGCTCTCAATGAGCGAGCCGCCAGCCTTCCGCTTCTCGCCACGCACCTGCTCCTCAAAGGTGATCCGGCGCAGCTCCAGCAGCATGCGGTCAATCTCGTCGGCCTGCGGTGCAGAAATGGCGCTGAGCAAGCGCACCATCGAGTCCAGTGCCCGCTCGGCGTCGCGGCTGGAAAACGGTTCCTGATGCGCCCACTTGTTGCGCCATTCGCGCAGTTCACTGACGAGACTACGCTCGCTGAAGCCAAGGGTCTGGCGGAAGACCTCGTTCCACAGTTCCCACATCAGCCGCAACAGGGCACTCGCGTCCCATTCGGCAATCGGTTTCCTACCGAGCTGCGGGTCGTCGAGAAAGCGTTGCAGCGAGTCGTGCGTGATCCGTCCGGCACGTAGGGTCGCTTCGACCTCGCGGTCAACGAAGGGTGCCAGCCCGGCTCGCAACAGATCCAGTGCCCGTCCTACTCGTTCATGGTTACTCATTGCCATAGGTCATGCCTCCGTCAGGTCAGAAAGGTTGTTTGTTCACTGCGGTTGGCCGCCATGTCGTGCGCCAGCCGTGTGACTTCGGACCAGCTCTGAACCAGCCCGTTGTAGGCCAGCGCCTCGGCAGGTCGCTGCTTGCGCTCGCAGATGGTATACAGCCGATAGGCCAGCTCGCGGGCAGTATCGGCGCTGCTGCCCAGGTTGGCAACCAGCGCCGCCGCCGCCATCTCGCCGCCGGTTTCCAGCACACGGATCAGGTGGTGGACGATCTCCCACACCGTCAGGTGAGCGTCGGGGCGGGTCTGAGACTCGCCCGTACGCGGACTCCAGTCGGCGGGCAGTTCCTTGGGCGGCAGCAGACGCACCTTGCCGCGCTTCGATTCGACAACGCTGGCGGTGACCATCCGCTCCACGCTGGTATTCTTGGCTTTGGAGAGTGTCTCGGCGACGCCGTACTCGCCCGCAGTGAAACCATGCTGCTCGAACCAGGCCAGCGCCCAGCGCGTCTCGGCGTCGAAGTCGCCCTCCTGCTCGGCCAGTGTCTCGTCGAGGATCTGATTGATCAGCGCCAGCGCCTCACGCACAGTCATCGCCTGACCGGACGCATCGAGGACAGCGGCATAGCGGCTAAAGACGGCCATCCCAGGGCCGATGGCGGCCTGCGCGAGGTCAACCGGGGCGATGGTCGCCCGTTGCAGTTCGGCGAG
>CALANA010000105.1 GCA_937925925.1 uncultured Chloroflexales bacterium
GGCCCCCGCCCCTGTGGGGATTTCGGCGTATGCGGAATGTGTAAGTCAAATTGGTATAAGTAGGATTGCTATAGCAGTCCTACATGATGCTGTAAAAAACCAGAATCCAGCCTTGAGCGCGGGTCTAGCTCCAGGTTAAAGCCTGGACTCCACCGTACCATAGGGATCGGCTGGCTATACAACTAGGACGCTGCCTCATCGTCAGAAGTTGCACGCAGCAAGGTAGGATGGGTCAGCAGCCACAACAGATAGGCCAGCAGCGGCACCAGCCCGATCATTGTCAGTGTTGAAATCTCCATGATCGCCCCGAAACGCGGTTGTTGCGCATCAAGCGGCGTCAGCGGCCAGATCAACGGCGCGCTCAACTGGTACAGGGCTTGCATGATAGGATGATCAGGCCGTGCTGCCAGCAAGCGTGCCAGGAAACGCGCAATCAATACAGCTTCCAATCCGCCCGCGATGAACGGTATCCACCGCTGCCATGTCTGCGTTTGTTGAGTATACTTTGATACTTTCATGATCAGGTTGTACAAACCACAGGCCATACACAAGAGTATTGAACTGAAGAAACGGCCTATGTCTCGATCTAATCAGGCAGGGTCAGCACCAGCGGCCCATTATCCGTAATCGCAATCGCATGCTCAAACTGAGCCGACAGCGAACCATCGGCCGTACGCACCGTCCAGCCATCACGCTCCAGGCGTGTTCCGCTGCCACCAATATTGACCATCGGCTCGATAGTAAAGACCATCCCGCTCATCAAGCGTCTACCGGTACGTGGTTCACCGTAGTGTAATACCGTCGGTTCCTCATGCAAATTGCGGCCCACCCCATGCCCGGTATACTCGCGTACTACCGAGAAGCCCTGGGCCTCAGCATAGCGCTGAATGGCCGCGCCAATATCACCCAGTGTATTGCCAGCCTGAGCCTGCGCAATCCCTAGCAGCAGGCAACGTTCGGTCGTTTCGAGCAACCGCTGCGTGGTGGCCGCGACATTCCCCACTGGAAACGTGACACACGAGTCGCCGACCCAGCCCTTATACCGCACGCCAATATCAATCCCAATAATATCACCCTCACGCAACCGCTGGCGGCGACTAGGAATACCGTGGCAAATAACATCATTGACCGAGGTGCAAATCGCAGCCGGAAAAGGCTGGCGTCCAGGTTGATTACGTCTAGCCGGAACCCCACCATACCCTTTATACACCGGTTCTGCACCACGGCTGCAAATAAAATCCTCGGCCAACGCATCCAGTTCCGCCGTCGTGACACCCGGGCGGATATGTTTGCGCAGCATCTCAAAAGTCTGGGCTACAAGCCGCCCTGCATCGCGCAGCCGTTCTAGTTGCTGACGTGACTTAAGTGTTACCGGCATAACGTTCGTTGCTCCTTCACCTGACACTGTCTGTGTATGGGCAATGGTCTGCTGTCAATGGGTTGCCGTCTCAATGGCAGCCTTGCTCTGCCTATCGTATTTGTCCTTGACAGCAGAATAGCACAGCCAGTCAGAGCAAGCAAGCGAACAGCACCAACACAATGCTAATATACTGCTAGTGTCAATTTAACATACAGGCTATTATTATAGACTCTGTCGGCAACAGGCATGCGAGGTGCAAACGTTTGTGCAATGACGAACCGTTCAGGTAGGGTGGTTTGGAGGGGTCATGCCCCTCCTGGAGTTTCTTTGTCGGCTCGTTTGGGTGGCTTTGTCGTCCACTCCCTGGAGCAGTTACGTACAATGATACCCGTGCCTGTCAACTGGTTGCTCTGAATTGGCTCTGTATGATGCAGGCCTTATGCTGGATCGTCACGAAGTATGGTATTCTAAGACTGAAATAGGTAGCTATGTCCGGCCAGTGTGCCTGACAATGTAGTAATGGAAAGGATCGTCCTGCTATGACCACCGAACAGGAAACGCCTACTGCCAGTACGCCCACCTCGGTTCCCTTTCGGGCCGAGGTGCGTCAGTTGCTAGATATTCTGGCCCGTTCGCTGTATACCGATCGTGAAATTTTTCTACGCGAACTGATTTCAAACGCCTCGGATGCCTTGAGCCGGATGCAATTCGAGATGCTGACGAACCGCGAAGTCCAGGATCCGGATGCCGAACTGGCAATCTGGATTAGTGCCGATACCGAGGCACGCACGGTGACGATTAAAGACACCGGCATTGGCATGACGCGCGAAGAATTGATTGAGAACCTGGGCACCATTGCCCAGTCTGGCGCACGTGCCTTCTTGCAGCAAGCTCGCGAAGGTCAGCACGATACCAGTAATATTATCGGTCAATTTGGCGTCGGCTTCTACTCGGTTTTTATGGTAGCTGATCGGGTCACCGTGACCTCACGTTCCTACCAACCGGAGGCCGAGGCCGCCCAATGGGAAGCCACTGGTGATGATACGTTTCTTATAGGCCCGGCCGAACAAGCCACACGTGGGACAACCATTGTATTACACCTGAAAGAGGATGCCGCCGAGTTTGCCAATACCTGGCGCCTGGAGCAAACGATCAAGCGCCACTCCGATTTTGTGTCATTCCCAATCTATATTGAAGAACGACGTGTTAATCAGCAGCAGGCATTGTGGCGTCGCCCACCGCGCGAAGTTGAAGCCGATCAATATCCCACCTTCTATAAACAACTGACCCTGGATATGGATGAGCCGCTGCTGCATATCCATCTTTCGACTGATGTACCAGTTGACTTGCATGCCATCCTATTTGTGCCCACCCATCGTGAGCGCGGCTTGATTGAGCGGCGAGTCGAGGGCAAGATCAAGCTCTATTCCCGCAAGGTACTGATCCAGGAAGATAGTAAGAATTTGCTGCCCAACCATTTTCGCTTTATTGAAGGTGTGGTTGACAGCGAGGATTTACCGCTCAATGTCTCTCGCGAGTCGGTGCAGAGCAACCCGGTAATGCAACGCATTAGCAAGACTCTGAGCAGTCGCCTGATCCGCGAACTGAGTGATCTGGCCGAGAAAGATGCTGAGAAGTATAAGGTTTTCTGGAATGAGTTTGGTGTATTTATCAAAGAAGGAATTGCGACTGATTTTACAGGCCGAAACGATCTGTTGAAACTCCTGCGCTTTCACACCACGCACGCTGGTGACGAGTTAACCGCACTGGCAGATTACAAAAGTCGCATGATTGATGGGCAGGAAGAAATCTACTATGTAACTGCCAGCGATCTGGAAGCGGCCCGCCGTAGCCCGCATCTTGATCCGCTGCTGGCCCGCAATATTGAAGTCGTGCTGTTCACCGATGTGATGGATAGCTTTATGCTGACTGGCCTGCGCGAGTATGAGGGCATGAAGTTCCGCAATATTGACGATGCCAACCTGGAACTGCCGGGCACAGCCGATGCTGCCGAGAGCAGCATCAGCGACGACGACTTTGAGCGTCTGCGCGAGCGCTTTGCAACAACGTTGGGTGATCGGGTGCAAGAAGTACGCGCTTCCAAAGTCCTGCGCAACAGCCCCTCACGTCTGGTGTCCGCCGAGGATGCGCCTGGCCGCGAGATGCAACGTGTGCAGCAACTGTTAGGCCGTGAAACAACCGTTACGCCGCGTATTCTCGAACTCAATCGTGCGCATCCGCTGATTGCACACCTGGCGCAGCGCGTTGTGAACAATGCCGACGATCCCATCGTCATAGCTTGCGCCGAGCAGTTGTATGACAATGCACTGCTACTGGAAGGCGTGCATCCCAACCCGGCCGCCATGGTACCACGCATCTATGAGTTGCTCGAAGCGGTGGCAAAGCGCCCTGAGACGGAGTGATAAGAAACACGGCTTCAGTGTGTAAGTGTTCATACTCGCGGGAACGTGCCCGCCTGGGAGCGCGGGTAGCTCGCCCGTGCATACGCGACGGAGGGCGGGACGACCGCGCTCCCAGGCGCAAAGGGAACGCTGACGACAGCGCTTCCCCCCAAATGGGAACAGGTACTCCAGTGTCGGCTGTGTACAATCCATAGAACTCATGGTACAATATGAGACGCATGGCGTGCAATTAGGCACGCCACTACTTTGATCGGGTGTATTAGCACTCTCACGTCAAGAGTGCTAGTAGCAAGTGTTCTTAAGCGTAGTAGGCAAAGCCAGCACCATGCCCACTGATAGTATGAACTTTTACTCATAACCTGGTTCAGTCGCATACCAAAATGATATCGCATACGCATGGTGTTATGGTGGTGCGGAGGTCGTGCAATGGCGGCAATCCTCACCGAACGTCGTCAGTTCATTCTCAAACTGGTGGTACAGGAGTTTATTGAGACAGCCATCCCGGTTGCCTCAGAGACGCTTGTGCGCAAATATAAGCTGCGCGTCTCTTCGGCTACCGTGCGCAATGAACTGGCTGCTCTTGAGGATCTCGGATACCTGACCCAGCTCCATATCTCTGCGGGCCGCATCCCTACCGATGCGGGCTACCGCTTCTTCGTTGAAAATTTGATGGATCGGGCTCCACTCTCACCGGCCGAACAACGGACTATTCGCCACCAGTTCTATCAGGTACGGAGTGAACTGGATCAGTGGATTCACCTGGCCGCAACCGTCCTGGCACGCACGGCCCAGAATGCATCGGTGGTCACACCACCCCGTTCGTATCAGTCGCGGTTCAAACATCTGGAACTGATTGCAATTCACGATACTACCGTGTTGCTGGTACTTGTGTTGCACGATGGGACAGTCAAGCAACAGACCCTGACGCTGGATACGGCCCGCAGCCAGGAGGATCTACGGCGCTATTCGGCGCGCATCAATGAGCGTTGTGCTGATATATCGACCAGTCAGATCGAAGAACTGGTTATGCGTGATCAGCAACGGGAACATCCTGAGTTCAGCGATCTTGAGCAGCAGGTGCTGGAGGTCATTCTGCGTGCAATGCGTCAGTTTGAAGATCAGATCAACGAGGAAATTCACAGTGATGGTTTGATTGAAATGTTGAGTCAACCAGAATTTATTCCAGCCTTGATCAAAGCCGAAGACGCTGAACGAGCGGTTGAACGTATGCGCTGTGCCCTGGAAATTCTGACCAGTGGGCGTGGGTTGAGTTTGCTCATTCCCCAGGCGCTTGCCAGCGAGGGCGTGCAGGTAGTGATCGGCGGCGAACATAGTGAGGACGAAATGCGCGAATATAGTGTAGTGCTGTCGCGCTATGGCGTGAACGGTGCTGTGGCGGGCGTCCTCGGCATCATTGGCCCCACGCGTATGTCCTACCCGCGTTCGATCTCAACCGTGCGCTACATCGCCTCGGTGATGAGCGATCTGCTACGCGAACTCTATGGGGTTGAGAAGCGTTCGCTCGATCAAGACTAGTGGTTGATCAGCGTGATGTTGAGGGATACGTTGGAACGATGTTCGTCGTTCCTGAGGCCGGAGTAACGTAACGACGAACGTCGTTACGCTCCGCTCCGCATATTCAGTGTGGTCAACCACCAGGGCTTCTGGGCTGAGATTGGTACCAATGCTACATGTTGGTATTCGTCCTGATTGGATACAAGCGCATCTCGATCAAAACTGATACCGAATCAATTCTGGTTCCGTACAAGCGCTTCTTGTCTGTTTCCCTATTTCGTTTGTGGCAAAACGTGGTTAATATACCACTGGCACGAAGTGCGCTGCCACAGGTGAAACACTATGTTACAGGCTATACAATGCCTGTTGTGTGACAGGGTTACGCGGTGGTGGTGTCAGTCAGTCTTTTCGCCTGTGACAGCGTAGAAGTGAAAACTAGCCCGGTTTTCACCCCAACTTTTCGCTGTTGGCGAAAAGTTGGGGTGAAAAAGAAAAGGAATATACTGTTCTGCCGCAGGCGAAAACCATGGGTTGATGGCCGACTGTCTAACCCGTGTTATGTAAAACCTTACGACCAACAACATACTTAATACCAACGAATTCTGTTCATAAGATAGAGGAGACCTATGGCCGCAGAACAGCACAATATGCAAGAACCACAGATTAATGGTCAACAACCAGAAGGACAGCCAGACCAGGCTGAACAGCAGCACACAATCACTGACAGTGCAGCCGAGCCTGCGACTGGTACGGTCATTGACGTCAGTAAGGAAGAGTTGCAGCAACGCCTGGAACAGGCCGAAGCCCAGGCAGCGGAATATAAGGATCAGTGGCTCCGTGCCACCGCCGATTACAAGAATTACAAGCGCCGTACCGAGCAGGAGCGGGGTGAGCTGATTCGCAATGCCAGCTCCGGGCTGATTCTCAAGATACTGCCCGTTCTGGACGATTTCGAGCGGGCGATGGCGAGTGTCCCCCCCGATGTGGCTGCCACTTCCTGGTGGGCCGGAATGCAACTCATCGACCAGAAATTGCGTACTATTCTCGAGAGCGAGGGAGTGCGACCAATTGAGGCTCTGGGGCAAGAATTTGATCCCAATTGTCACCACGCAGTTATTTACGAAGAGGCTCAAGGGCAGGAAAATAAAGTGGTTGCGGAGTTACAAAAGGGCTATACCGTACATGACCGGGTTCTGCGCCCCACGATGGTAAAGGTTGGAAAAGGATAAGACAGTCCTGGGCTATGGTTGGAGTTAATCTCACATGTAGCCCGGCATAAAAGTATAGTATCAGGGGTGCCGCGTGTTTGCACCCTTGATGCTCAAAATAGGAGTTTTTTCGTATGCCAAAAGTGATCGGCATTGATCTCGGCACCACAAACTCGGTCATCGCGGTGATGGAGGGCGGTGAGCCAGTGGTCATTCCCAATGCGGAAGGGGCGCGATTGACGCCATCCGTCGTGGCAGTGAATAAAGCTGGCGAACGAACGGTGGGGCAGGTAGCCCGTCGGCAAGGGGTCACGAACCCTGAAAATACCATCTTCTCGGTCAAGCGCTTTATCGGGCGCAAATTTAGTGAGCCGACCGTGCAGCGTGACAAGGAATTGACGCCCTATAAGCTCGTAAGTGCGCCCAATGGTGATGTACGGGTCATGATGGGCGGGCGCGAGTATGCACCGCCCGAAATCTCGGCCATGATCCTGCAAAAACTGAAGGCCGATGCGGAAGCCTATCTGGGCGAGACAGTGACGCAGGCCGTGATTACGGTTCCGGCGTATTTCAACGACAGCCAGCGCCAGGCCACCAAGGACGCCGGCAAGATCGCTGGTCTGGAGGTACTCCGTATTGTGAACGAACCAACCGCCAGCGCTCTGGCCTATGGTCTGGACAAACAGGGTGGTGATCTCACGGTTGTGGTCTATGACCTGGGGGGTGGTACGTTTGATATTTCAGTTCTCGATCTCAGCGAGGGCGTGGTGGAGGTCAAGGCCACCAGTGGCGATACCCACCTGGGCGGCGATGACTTTGATCAGCGCATTATCGACTGGCTGGCGAGTGAGTTTCAGAAAGAGTATGGCATTGATCTGCGCAGTGACCGCATGGCACTCCAACGCCTCAAAGAGGGCGCTGAGAAGGCCAAGATGGAACTGAGTACCGTGCTACAGACCGAGATCAATCTGCCGTTTATTACTGCCGACGCCAGTGGCCCCAAGCACATGAATTACACTCTGACACGGGCCAGACTGGAGCAACTGACGGCTGATCTGATAGAGCGTAGTATGGCTCCAGTCAGGCAGGCATTGCTTGATGCCGATCTCAAGCCGCATCAGATCGACGAAGTTATTCTGGTGGGCGGGCAGACACGCATGCCGGCCGTGCAGGAAGCCGTGCGTAAGTTTTTTGGCAAAGAACCGAACAAAACCGTCAATCCTGATGAAGTGGTAGCGATTGGCGCGGCGATCCAGGCTGGTGTGCTGGCGGGCGAGGTCACAGACGTTCTGCTGCTCGACGTAACACCTTTGACGCTGGGCATTGAAACGCTGGGCGGGGTGATGACGCCGTTGATTGAGCGCAATACGACCATTCCCACCAAAAAAAGCCAGGTATTTTCCACTGCCAGTGACAACCAGGCCAGCGTCGAAATTCATGTCCTTCAGGGCGAACGCGCCGAAGCGCGCTTTAACAAGACACTGGGGCGCTTTGAATTGTCCGGTATTCCACCCGCGCCACGGGGCGTGCCCCAGATTGAAGTCACGTTTGATATTGATGCCAATGGCATTGTCAGTGTTTCGGCGCAGGATAAGGCTACGGGCAAAGAGCAGCGCATTACCATTACCGCTTCTTCTGGCCTCTCGCCAGCCGAAATTGAGCAGATGGTCAAGGATGCCGAGCAGCATGCCGAAGAAGATAACTTGCGCCGCGAGCAGATCGCCGTACGCAATTCCGGCGATAGTATGATCTATGCCGCTGAGAAAGCACTGCGCGAGGCCGACGAGCGTGTGGATAGCCTGACCCGCACTGAGGTTGAAGATAAAATCGCGGCGTTGCGCACCGTGCTGGACAGTGATAATATCGAGCTTATTCGTAACAAAACCGCCGAACTGTCAGTGGCCGTGCAGAAGGTAGGTCAGGCGATGTATAGTGCCAGCGATGAAGCCGGTGCTACCAATGGTGCCAGTGCTGGCACGACCAACCCGCAAGGTGAGGACGTGGTCGAGGGCGACTTCAAAACCGAATAATAGCAGCATATTCACGATTGATGAAGGATAGACCATGACAACGGGCACGAAACGTGATTATTATGAAGTGTTGGGTGTGCAACGGAATGCCGCTTCCGACGAAATTAAGAAGGCGTTTCGCCGTCTGGCGCGCCAGTATCACCCGGACGTAAATAAGGAACCTGATGCCGAGGCCCGCTTCAAAGAGATCAACGAGGCCTACGAGGTACTCTCGGATAGCCAGAAGCGAGCGATGTATGATCGCTTTGGGCACAGCATGCCTGGTGGCGGCGGCACGGGCTTTGATCCGTTTGCGGGCGGTGATCCCTTCAGTACGATCTTCGATGCCTTCTTTGGTGGTCAGAGCGGTATGGGCACGGGTAGTGGCGGTCGTACCCAACGTGGCCCCCAGCGTGGCGCTGATCTGCGCTATAACCTGAACATCTCGTTTGAGGAGGCGATCTTCGGTTGTGAGAAGGAGATCGAGTTCCGGCGTCTGGAGGTGTGTTCGGCCTGCAATGGCAGCGGCGCAGAGCCGGGCACTGACCCGGTGCGTTGCCCACGCTGCGGTGGCACAGGCGAGATCCGTCAGCGGGCACCGATTTTCAATATGGTTACGGTGACAACCTGTGATACCTGCGGTGGTACCGGGCAGGTCATTCCTATTCCGTGTCGTGTCTGCGGTGGCGAGGGGCGCGTGCGCCAGACACGCAAGATCACGGTTAAAGTTCCTGCTGGCGTTGATGGGAATTCGCAGATCCGCATTACTGGCGAAGGTGAAGCCGGGCCACGCGGTGGGCCGCATGGCAATCTGTATGTAGCCCTGAATGTTGAGCCACATCCCTACTTTGTGCGTGATGGGAACGATATCGTTCTGGAGTTACGGCTAAATGTGGCCCAGGCTACGCTCGGCGATGAGATTGAAGTACCAACCGTTGATGGCAAGGAGTGGCTCAAGATCCCTGCCGGTACGCAGACCGGTCAGACCTTCCGGTTGCGGGGCAAGGGTGTGCCCTATCTACGGCAACATGGGCGCGGCGATCAGGTGATTGTGGCACGTGTGGTCGTACCAACTCGTCTCAATGATCAGCAGCGCAGGCTGTTTCAGGAACTGGCAAAAACCCTCGAAGGTGCTGAACCGGGCGGCGAACGCGATGAGGGCTTCTTCGGGCGCATCAAGGATGCGTTTGGCATGTGATGGCCGATGACTGACAGTTGATCGCTATGTGATTCCGTCATTCACACAAGTTACGCGGTGTTCGTACCATCTGCGTCGTTGCTGCAACAACCCAGGTCTTGCTGACCAGAGGAAGCAGCTTGCGGCAGTTTACGGGAGCATCAATGCGGTGGAAGAGACTGTTTGTCGCTCCAAATTTTCGTCGTAGGCGAAAATTTAGACCAAAAACAGATGGAGAGGCAGTGCCTTGTGTCTGCCCTTGTTCTGTCCAGGGCGAAACCCATGGGGTGATGGACGACCGCGTACCTCGTATCACTGCCAGGAGATACGCGGTACCCGGCCCGTGAACGGGCGGGCGACGCGGTGCGAAGCCCGCCTGCGCGGGCTGAAGCACGGACTGTCAGGCGGCCTGTGCGCCGCCGTGGCCCAACACTTGAGTGCCCTGGCACACGCGATCGCATACGTCCTATCAATGACCAATGATCGCCAGTAGCCAGCATTCAATGGTCAACCGTCAGCCATCAACAGGTGCAATACTATGGATCTCCTCTACGGGCGCAACGCGGTGCGAGAAACGCTGGCCGCACAACGGCGTGCGCTCAAGCGCGTGTTCATTGCCAGCGGTTCGCAAAAAGGCGGCATCCTGGACGAGATTGTCCAGTTGGCCGAGCAATCGCGCACGCCGGTTTCATATGTTGAGCGGCACATTATTGACCAACGTCTGCGCGACGTAAATCATCAGGGCGTGTTGCTTGAAGCCGGAGCCTATCCCTATGTTGATCTGCATGACTGTCTGCAATGTGCGGCAGAACGGCAGGAGCCGGTGCTGCTGCTGCTGCTCGATCATCTGCAAGACCCGCAGAACCTGGGGAGTTTGCTGCGTACTGCCGAAATCGTTGGTGCGCATGGAATTGTGCTGCCAGGCCGCCGCGCCGCCGAAGTGACACCAGCCGTGGTGAACGCCAGCAGTGGCGCGACCGAACATTTGCTGATTACAGTCGTCAACAATCTGGCTCAGACGATCCAGAAGTTGCAGCAGGCCGAGGTGTGGGTGGTGGGCGTTGAAAACGATGAACGGGCGTCGGCGTTTGACCAGGTCGATCTGAACATGCCCCTGGCGCTGGTCGTCGGAGCCGAAGGGCCAGGACTGGCGCGCCTGACCCGCGAGCGCTGCGACTTCCTGGTGCGCCTGCCTATGCGCGGCACGATTACCTCGCTCAATGCCGCCGTCGCGGGCAGTATCGTTCTCTACCACGCCTGGCGGCAACGTGGAGCAACTGATTGATATGCATCTGCGTTTCAACATACTTCCTCTGTGTCCCTCTGCACCCTCTGCGCTAAGAACATCCTGGTGGAGAAAGGCCCATTCTACCCGGTATCCACATTGCCATTGCGCATCTCGACCCATGGAAAAGTGTGGGCAATAAAGCAATGCATGTCCGCCCAGGTAGCAAATTCCTTGACCACGATGCGATCAAAAATACCTGTGAGACTCAAGCAACGTAGCCACCGCAGGCGCTGGCGGAACATGCGTTCTTGATGCGTCGGCACATACACCACATAGAGCGCTCCACCCAGATGCTGCCACTGAACGTCACGGAGTGGATGGATGCCACA
>CALANA010000106.1 GCA_937925925.1 uncultured Chloroflexales bacterium
GGGCCGTAGGCCCCCGCAACCCCCGCTGGCGAACGTTCCCCTGAACGGTTACACTGGCGCTTGCCGTCATCGTGGGTCAAGCTCACCCTTATTTCCCCTGGTCGTAGAGTTTTTCGCGGATTGCCAGCACCTCGTTGCGCAAGCGCGAATCAGCGTTGATTTCCTCGGTGATCTTGTCGCATCCGTACATAATGGTGGTATGGTCACGCCCGCCGAGCAAGTTGCCAATATCGACCAGGCTGCACTCGGTTTCTTCTCGCAGCAGATACATGGCTACCTGCCGCGGCAGCACAATGTTGCGACTGCGCCCGCGCCCTTGTAGAACACGCATGTCCACGCCGTAGAATTCACTCACGGCCTGCAGGATCATCGCAGGCGTAATATGCTTACGGCGGGTATGATCGAGCAATTCCGCCAGGGCTGCTACGGCGACATCGACGGTAATCATCGGTAGTTTATTCAGTTCGGCATAAGCCGCTACACGGTTCAGACTGCCCTCCAGTTCCCGAATATTGCTCTGGATCTTGTGCGCCAGAAAGTCAATCACTGCGGCCGGAAACGGAGTCTTCATCTGTTCCGCTTTGGCGCGCAGGATGGCCGTGCGAGTCTCCAGATCCGGAGACTGCACATCGACAATCAAGCCCCACTCAAAGCGTGATCGCAGGCGCTCTTCCAGCGTGACAATCGCCTTGGGGGGCCGGTCGGAGCTGATGACAATCTGCTTGTTGGCCGAATGCAGCGTGTTAAAGGTATGAAAAAACTCTTCCTGGGTGGCATCTTTGCCGGCGATAAACTGAATATCATCGATTAACAACACATCAATGTTGCGATAGCGCAGTCGAAACTCCTCTGTTTGCTGGCGACGGATGGCGTTGATCAAATCATTCGTAAATTTTTCGGACGATACGTATAGAACATTGATCTCCGGGTCACGATCCAGAATGTAGTTGCCAATTGCATGCAGCAAGTGTGTTTTGCCCAACCCTACTCCGCCATACAGGAATAACGGGTTGTAGGCATGCGCTGGATGTTCGGCCACGGCGGCACACGCGGCATGCGCCATGCGATTACTCGATCCAACAATAAAGCTCGCAAAGGTATAGCGCGAGTTGAGCATGCCGGCCCGCATGGCACTCGACAGATCCAGTTGCACCATATCTGTATGCCCACCGTTGGCGGTTACCTCGGATGTGACGGGCATAGTGGGCATGGTATGGATACCGTTGTGAGATGACACCAGTGCCATTTCTCGCTCTGCCGGCACTATGACAGGAATCGGTGTCGGCAACGACTCTTCTGCTTCTACCTCATGTACTGTCGGCTGCACTTCTAAATGCGGTGTATGATGCGGCGCAACCACAACCCGTACCTGTACTGGAAACCCGACCACATCGCCCAGCGAGCGCCGTACCGGAGCCATATAGCGGTTTTCCAAACCTTCTTTGTGGAACGGCGAAACAGTGCCGATGGTGGCGGTACCACTTTCAAGCGCCAGCAGGGTTGTACCCCGTAACCAGGTATCAAATTCCTGGCGCGATGTTTGCATCTGCATCGTGCCCAGCGCTGCTTGCCAGATCTGGGTCAGGTTCACAGAGGCCTCCATTCTGCGGCCATACAAATCCAGAAAGGCGCACACTATAGTACGCCTTTCGGCTGGCTCAAGGGTCAATACGTATAAAAAAATCCGCGTGTACTAACAGTGGATAGCGGTTGTATATCGAGCCGTGTGCTGATCATACCCGATCCATCCTATGATTTCAAGGAACATAACGCACAAAATCTATTAGCATTGCTTATAGTATCAATGTGTCATACAGCATGCATACTTACGATAACGATCACATATGTCGGGGAAAATGTAGATAACCTGATTGCCTCTATGTGGATAACTCATTCTAGTGATTTTTATCCCGCTCTTATCTGGGGCATTCTAGCGGCTTCAGCCTTGTTGTGGCAGGTGCGAACTCGCGGCGGTTCTGGTTGTTCTGATTGTGGATAACACGTGGAGAATGTGGAAAAGCCTGATTTTACGAAACCTTTACTATCGTACTTAGGGGATGCAAGGATGCGGGGATGCGAGGATGCAGGGATGTGAGGATGTGAGGATGCGACGAGGCGAGGATGCGGGAATGCGGGGATGCGCGTGTTTTAACGCAAAGGTGCAACGGGACAAAGACGCAACGGTTCTCAAGACCTGAGACAGAATGCGCTGTAGCGCGTCCCTCCGGGGCGCGCTGCCAGTGAGCCGCTAACGATGAGCATGAGGCGTGAGGCACGAGGCAACGAGGTGCCAGGCGCTCCAATACCTCTGTACCTTTGCGGCTTTGCGTTAAAAAGGGACTGTGCGGCATTTCGTCGTGTCGCACATCACGTTTCTGATCACTCCCTACTCATCGGCAGCATCCGGGGGCAAGGGGATGTCCAGTGGCGGTAAGTCTTCCAGGCTGGTTAAGCCAAACTGGCGCAAGAATGTCGGGGTAGTGGCATACAAGATCGGGCGACCCACCGTTTCCAGGCGGCCCACATCAGCAATGAGTTCGCGTGCCAGGAGAGCGCGAATGACGCCGCTGCTGTCAACGCCACGAATACCCTCGATCTGGGCCCGCGTCAGTGGTTGACGATAGGCAATGATTGCCAGCACCTCCAGCGCGGCAGCGGAGAGGCGTGTGGTGGCCTGTACGCCTAGAAAGCGAGCTACGGCCAGCGCTGCTTCCGGGGCGCTGACCAACTGGATGGTATCGCCATGGCGTTGCAGGCGAATACCACGCTCGCGGTATTCTTCTGCCAGTTGCGCCAGTGCCGTTTCAACCGTGTCAGCCGGTAATTGCAGCGTACGTGCCAGTTGCACCACGGTGATCGGTTCACCGGCAACAAAGAGTAGACTCTCGATTAACTGGCGGGTTGGTAGGGGTACCTGTGCTGTCACCAGTTGAGGTTCGGACGGTGTAGGAGCTGATACACTGGCTGCTTCGTCTATTTGAGCAGGCGTATGGAAGGGCGCACGGCCGTGCGCCCTTCCATGATCACCTGGTCGTTCAGGTGCGAACGTCTCTTGATCACCCTGGGGATCATCTACGGTTTTGGCAACGACCACTGCCGACGCTGGCGATTGACGTCGGTTCGGTACAACGTCTGGGTGGCGCTGTCGGGGTATTCGCACCAGTCTATGCACCATGGTTACCAGGTAGCGCAGTAGATCGCGTATCAGGTGGTAATAGCTGATAATCATACGATAGATAAACAACCGGCAATCTCACATTTCACAGTGCGGCGGTACTTCTGAGAGACGTAACCGTTCAGGGGAACGTTCGCCAGCGGGGGTTGCGGGGGCCTGCGGCCCCCGCGCAACCCTTGTTCGGCCCGTTGTGGCGGCTTTGCCGCCACAACGGACTGAAAAAGACCCTTCTAGAGGGGCACTGCCCCTCCAAACCAACCCACCTGAACGGTTACCTGAGAGACTGGTGTTGGTGCCGATATAGAGCGTCGATACCAGCACCAGCGTATCGGCACCAGCGTGCATTCTTATTCAACTCATACACACACCTTGTGTAGGTCTTCTCTTGAACATGAACGTACAACCTGTGATAAGATACCACACATCTACACCACGACACCTGATAGACAAGGAGGTTGTGCAATGGCTGATCTGGCGGTTGAGACCGCGCTTGAACGGATACTGGCGCATTGTCACCCGCTGGATGCGCTGGAGATAGCCAGCGATGCAGCGGCTGGCTCTGTGCTAGCGCAGGCGGTGATTGCGCCGCATTCCCTGCCACCGTTTGCCAATGCGGGCATGGATGGCTTTGCGGTTCGGGTGGCCGATATAGCCACGGCCAGCCGCGAGCAACCGGTGGTGTTGCCGCAGAGTGGCCATGTGCAGGCGGGTGGGCCGCTGGTGGCGACGGTAGTACCCGGCACGGCAGTACGCATTATGACGGGTGCGCCGCTGCCAGACAAGGCCGAGGCGGTGGTACCGCTCGAAGACGTAACGGAACTGGCCGATGGACAGATCGCCTTTACGCGACCCGCGCAGGCAGGGCGACATATTCGGCCCGCCGGTGAGGATGTGCTGGCTGGGGCGGTGGCGATACCGGCAGGCACGCTCCTGCGAGCGGCGGAGATCGGCTTGCTGGCGGCGCTTGGCATTCCCCATGTGACGGTGGTGCGCCGACCCCAGGTAGCGATCATCTCGACTGGAGACGAATTGCTGCTACCGGGGGAACCGCTGGCTCCGGGCAAGATACGTGATGCGAATGCGCCCGCGCTGGCGGCGTTTGTGACCGAGCAGGGCGCGCAGCCATTGCCAATGGGCATCGTGCGTGATCAACCCGGCGCATTGCGCGCTAGAATTGATGCGGCACTGCAAGCCGGGGCCGATTTCATTCTGACGACGGCCGGCGCGTCGGCGGGTGATTACGATATTGTGAGCCAGCTCATGGCGCAGGAGGATGCGCTTGAAGTCTGGCGGGTCAATCTGAAGCCAGGCCGCCCGCTCCTGTTCGGCCAGGTTCAGGCGCAAGCGGCACCAACGGATGCAACAGTGCGGCGGGTGCCGTTGCTTGGTCTGCCAGGCAACCCGGCCTCGGCGTTGATTGTGGCCGAACTGTTTGCGCGCCCAGCGATCGCTCGCCTGCGCGGGCTGGCTGACGTGAGTCGGCCTCGAACCCATGCAAGGCTGGATGTGGCACTGAAGGGTGACAGGCGTCGCCGCTATGTCCGAGCGCGGCTGGAATGGGAACATGACCACTATCGCGCTATCACGCGGGGCATTGGCAGCGGTAGCGCATCGCTAACGACGCTTGTCCGTGCCAATGCCCTATTGATCATTCCCGAAGGGACAGACGAAGTACCGGCCGGGAGCATGGTCGAAGCAATCTGGTTGTAGATAGAGAGCAAGCGTATAGGACTTACGCCGTCGTCCATCACCCCATGGGTTTCGCCTGCGGCAGAGCGGTACGTTTCCTGTTTTTTGCTCCAACTTTTCGCTTACGGCGAAAAGTTGGAGCAAAAAAGCGTTTCTTCCACGCTGCCCCATTCGGCTTCGCTCAGGGTAAACTCCGGCGAAAAAGCTTGTCCCGTTCGACTGCGCTCAGGGCAAGCTCTGAGCGTAGTCGAAGGAACGTGCGCTTCACGTAACCGCATACGTCCTGGCCTATTGCAATGGTACATCATGTGGAGTCCAGGCTTGCGCCTGGTCTAGCTCCATCCAGGCGCAAGCCTGGACTCCGGTCTTCACAACTGATAGAGGATTGCTCTCTATTGTGTATTGGTTACTATGGAACAGGAGCAATGTATGCCCGCACTTGAACCACATATTAATATCTGGCTTGAATGCGAGGGCCAGGTGGCGTTAAGTGGCTGGCGGGTGTTGCTGATGGAGGCGATCGCTGAAACCGGTTCGATTTCCGCTGCCGCCGAGCGGATGCAGGTACCTTACCGAGTCGCCTGGAACAAGATCAAGGAAATGGAGCAGCACCTGGGTGTGGAACTGGTGCAAACGCGGATTGGTGGGGCAGACGGTGGTGGCGCGCAGCTCAGTCCTGCTGCCGAAACGTATATCCAGAGCTATCGCCGGTTCAGCGCAGGCCTGGAAGAGTGGGTGCAACAGCGGTTTGCCGAAGTGTTTGTGGCGTGTACGCCTTCCCACGCGCCGTAGCGCGGGCATTTCTGCCCGCGCCAGTGCCTCATACCGTTTCGACGTGCACCTTCCGCATGTTCTGGTCATGCACCCGCGTTCCGCGGTCGTTCATCACCCTATGGGTTTCGCCTTCGGCAGAGCGGTACTTTTTCTCTTTTTGGTTCCCCCGTTTCGCCTTCGGCGAAACGGGGGAACCACACGCGAGTCCCGTCCCCACGGCCGCGGACGAAACGCGGCGGCGGATGCTCCACCGCGTCCGTCCGGATATAAGGAAGGGGAAGACGAACCAAAAGGGGCGGAAGGGCGAAGTCAAATTGGTATCAAACGTGCCAATTGCGCAACCTTTGATGTGTTGTCTGACATTCCCACAAGTAGTGGTACAATGAAGCCGCTTATGAACGTTATGATCAAATTGCATAACGCTGTGCGTACAAGAGGTCAAGAGATGTCTATGCGGTATCGAATCGTTGTGCTGGTGATGTTGATGTTGTTCATAGGCAGCTGTGGCACCACCAATCCACCGACGAGAGCCATTCCCAATGCAAATGCACCAACGGTCTTGCGCCTGGCAACAACGACCAGTACCGCTGATTCAGGTTTATTGGAGGCCATTCTCCCCGCCTTTGAGCAGCAATACGATGCACGAGTCGAGGTGGTTGCGGTGGGCACAGGCCAGGCGCTCAAGTTGGGCGAGAACGGTGATGTTGACGTGGTGCTGGTGCATGCTCGCAGCCGTGAGGAAGAGTTTGTGGCAAACGGGTTTGGCATCAATCGCCGCGATGTGATGTACAACGACTTCATTCTCGTCGGCCCGGCGACCGATCCGGCTGGTATTGCGGGCATGCCCCTGGCGGCAGAAGCGTTCCAGGCCATTGCGGATAACGCGGCTACGTTTGCCTCACGTGGCGATGATAGCGGTACGCACATGCAGGAGTTGAGTATCTGGGGCAGCATCGACGTAACACCCTCAGTCGAGATGCACTGGTATCAGTCGTTTGGACAAGGTATGGGCGAAACGCTGATCACGGCCAATGAGCAACTGGCATATACGCTGGCCGATCGTGGAACCTATCTGGCGTTGCGGGACAATCTGCCCGATCTGACGATCCTGGTAGGTGGTGCGACGATTGAGGATAATCATGACCCGGCCTTGCTCAACCCCTATGGCGTTATTCCAGTTAACCCGGAACGCTATCCTGACATACAGGCGGAACTGGCGGAACAGTTCGCCGCCTGGCTTGTAACCGATGAAACGCAGGCACGGATTGCCGCCTTTGGGATCGATACCTACGGTCAACCACTATTTTTCCCTGACACGGCTCAATAGCGGAGTGAGAGGACGACCGTGGAAGATCTATTCAATGGCTTGTGGCAAGCGCTGGCGCTGATTCTGGGCGGCGATAGTGAAACCTGGCAGATTACGCTCCTGTCGCTCCAGGTATCAGGAGTAGCGCTGGCGTTTAGCACCTTGATTGGTATTCCGCTGGGAGCGTTGTTGGGCTTACGTTCATTTCCGGGTCGCCGTCTCGTGATTGCGCTGATCTATACCGGGATGGGCTTTCCGCCGGTGGTGATCGGTCTGCTGGTCTATCTGCTCCTCTCGCGTGCGGGGCCGCTCGGCTTTCTGGGCTGGTTGTTTACGCCGTCAGCGATGATCCTGGCACAGACGATCATTAGCTTTCCGCTGGTGGCAGGCTTTACCATGGCCGCGGTCATGAGCGTTGATCCGGCGTTGCGCACGCAGGTAAAAGCGCTGGGTGCCAATACTATGCAGACGACGTTCACCATTCTGTGGGAGGCGCGGACGGGCGTGATTATCTCGGTTATTGCGGGCTTTGGTGGAATCATTTCCGAGGTGGGTGCGGTGATGCTGGTGGGAGGCAATATCCAGGGTTCGACGCGGGTGTTGACCACGGCGATTGTGCTGGAGACGCGCAAGGGGCAGTTTGATCTGGCGCTGGCGCTGGCGTTTATCCTGCTGGCGATTATGTTTGCGATCAACCTGTTGATGCTGCGGTTGCAGGGCAAGCTGGATCGATAAGACGTTCTAAGCGTTCAAGCGCAAGAGGACGTGACGACGCGTCTTTAGATGACAGGTGACAGGTGACAGGTGACAGGCGAGAGGTGACAGGTGAGAGGTGACCAGGGTAGTTGGCTTGGACACCTGTTCCCTATACCCTGTCACCTTTTCCCTATCCGGCGCGTCTTCCGGGGCGCGGCCGTTGCACAATCAAGACTAGCGATCGGTAACAGCGTAGAGGAGAACGGTATGAGCTATCAACGCAGAGTTGCGCCAGTAGCCGATGAGCTTGTACTGGCACCACAGCCAATCTATCGCGTGGAAGGGGTGACGCAGCGCTATCACAAGCGCGTGGTGCTGCATATTCCGGCGCTGGAGGTGCAGCGCGGCGAAATTCTGGCACTGGTGGGGCCTTCGGGGGCGGGGAAGAGTACGCTGCTGCGCCTGCTGAACTTCCTGGAAGCACCGACTACGGGCTATATTCACTTCCAGGGCTATAGCGTCAATGGCAATGGCCCGGTGCCGCTGGCCCTGCGTCGTCAGGTGACAACGGTGTTTCAGCGCCCGGTGTTGCTCAGTACCACGGTGCTGAACAACGTGGCCTATGGCTTGCAGTTGCGGGGGACGGCGCACGCCCGGCGTATCGCTGCTGCCACGCTGGAGCAAGTCGGGCTGGCGCATTTGATGGACAAGCCGGCGCGTACACTGTCGGGTGGGGAAATGCAGCGAGTGGCGCTGGCACGGGCCATGGTGATCGAGCCGGAGGTACTCTTACTCGATGAGCCAACCGCGAACCTCGACCCGGCCAACGTGCAACTGATCGAGCAGGCGATTACTGAGATCCATCGCCAGCGGGCCACCACGATGGTGCTGGTGACGCACAACATTTTTCAGGCCCGCCGCCTGGCACAACGGATTGCGCTGCTTATGGAGGGCCATATCGTCGAGATCGCTGATACCCAGACATTCTTTGAGGCACCGCAGGATGTGCGTACAGCTTTGTTCACACGGGGCGAGATGGTGTATTGATGGCGGCATAGTGGTTGTATTTTTGTGGCCGTTCATCCAGGCAGTAAGACCTTGATCAGGGACGTATACCGCCGAGGGGCACATCTCCACGCTCGGTACTCCTCGGCGGTGAGAAAGACTACTGGCGGATGGGTAACAGGTACTGCCGGAAATATGTATTTTACCGCAGAGGCACGCAGAGAAGCACCGAGGATCCCGCCCGCCGTGGGGCTAAAGCCCCCGGCTCTGTCTGCCAAGCCGCCCTACGGCGGCTAAGACAGGCCGCATAGGCGGCCTGTCAGTGTTCAGCATTACCACGTGGTTCAGTACTCATTATCTCGAACTCAGCACGTATAGTGGCATCTCGGTGATGTTCTTTCTGGTTGTCTATGTATGCGATAACAGTGGCAATCGAATGCTGGCTCACCGTGAATGCTCCATATGAACCCTGCCACTTGAAAAATGCGCCGGGCGCTATCTCGTGGGTCATCAGATGTGAGCTTGCACCCTTGATCTCGCCGACAAGTTTTGCAATCGTGATCGTTGTGGGGAAACCCACCAGCATATGCACATGGTCAGCGACACCCCCAATAGCCAGAAGCTGACAGCCCAACACACGACACTTTTCGGCAAGTGCTGCATAGAGTCGCGGTTCAACCTCTGGAGCAATCAAGGGAAGCCGATCCCAGGTTGCCCATACCAGATGTACATAGAGCTGTGTGTAGGGAGCCATTGTGTGTGACACTCTGCGCGAACTACTGCCCTGTAGCTTCTTGAGAACGTTTCCCTCTGGAGTCCGCACGATACGCCCTATGCCCGATGTCCAGGGTACGACGCATGCTCCACTTGCCGCCGAAGCGGCTGTCGGTTTCTGCTACGTGAGCCTAACGGCTCACACACGCTCGGTTTTCCCCATCTGAAGATTCGCCGATAGAACCCTCTACTGCCATCTTGGAACGGTGCGCTCCTGATCCCTGAAACCTTACGTTTGACCGTGAGACTTCGGTTTGTGGAGAGATCTGTCCGAATGATACCAAGCCGGTGGGATTTTGGCAAGAACGCCATGCAGCGGTCGAAAGCCTTCCGAGAAACCCCCGATTTCGTCGCAGGAAGGTGATCGTGTTGGAGAGCGCCAGGGCGTTCATCCCCGGCGTTCGGTGTGTAGCCGCCCTTCGGCGCTAAGACAGGCCGCATAGGCGGCCTTCGCTCAGGGTTGCCCGCGCCTTCAGCGGGGCACCCGGCCATAATGGAGAGGCCTGCCCGCCCGCCGCCGTGGGGCTAAAGCCCCCGGCTCTGTCTGCCAAGCCGCCCTACGGCGGCTAAGGCAGGCCGCATAGACGGCCTTCGCTCAGGATTGCCCGCGCCTTCAGGCGCGGGGCTGACGCCCCCGGCTCTGTCTGCCAAGCCGCCCTACGGCGGCTAAGGCAGGCCGCCCACCCACGCCCGCCGTGGGGCTAAAGCCCCCGGCTCTGTCTGCCAAGCCGCCCTACGGCGGCTAAGACAGGCCGCATAGACGGCCTTCGCTCAGGATTGCCCGCGCCTTCAGGCGCGGGGCTGACGGCGGCTAAGACAGGCCGCATAGGCGGCCTTCGCGGCGCTTACCCGCGCCTTCAGGCGCGGGGCTGACGATGAGTTCCCGCTCTTCCTTGCCCTCTGCACCCGGAAGATCTGAGCAGGCCGGTGGTGGAAACTGAAGCGTGCGCAGCATTGAAGACACGGGCTGAAAAACCTGATGTGAGTGCGCCCGAACTTCGCTCACCGACAACTCACAATTGGTGTCGTACAGCCACGCATTGATTCTGAACCTCCTGCTACCGTGTATTCTTTCCCTCCCATTCGTTCCCTGTTTGAAATTATCGGTCAAGCGTATTATAATAAACTGTGGTGCAATGCCCCGTATGTCTCACGCTTGACATCACTGTCTCGTTTCTTAAAAAAAACCTCTTGAAATAGGATTGTATGCGAGATCGATTACGTCCATGGTGGGCGCAGATCTCAACGCGCACCACCTTATAGCAGCGGGTAGATCAGTTGAGCCTACCAGCCGGCGTCCGCGAGCTTAGGGACGCCTCAGCGAGTGGCTCAATCCTTCTGCTCACCGCTATAGAGCAGAAACAGGCCTCTTTTTTTCAAGTTGTCTTGTTCGGCTGGATTATTGTGGCCACCGTTGACCTACCGCTCAACTTTCTGCGGGGAGCGGGCGAACCCATGGATGCTCCGCCGATCTTCTTCGTATTCATCTGGTTACTCTTCATTGCAGCCTTGATGCTCTAGCTTGCGCCGGTGATCGCCCTGATCCTGCTGCGACGTGGACGGTTTAGGGGTGCCGTGATGATGGCCGCCTGGGGGTTGCTCTTCGGCCATTCAATTGCCACCTTTGCCCTGGGAATCAGCGATCCTTCCGTGCATGTGGTCTATCAGATCCCGATTGCGCTAGCCGGTTTGCTGGGTGGACGCCGTATGCTCCTCGCTGTTTCAAGCTATAGCATCTGCTTCGTCCTTCTGGTCGGCTTCCTTCAACGTCAGAGTCCGCCCATGGCTGGTTTTTTTAGGGCAACGATGATAGCTGCTGCCACCGGCAATGTGGCACCTTCACTCAATCTGGTCTAACCACTGGTCTTCTTCGTTGTTGTGACGCTGTTAATGAGCTTGCTGCTCGATCGCTTCGGAGGAGCGTTCCGTAGCGCACTGCTGCAAGCCGAGGAACGAGAACAGGTACTTGAGGCTATTCGTGCGTCGTTGGAGGACACCGTCAGCGAACGCACCCCCGCACTTACCGTGGCACTGGAAGACGTGCAGCGGCGTGCTGACGAGCAGGCGGCACTGCTGCTGAAAATATGCAGCAGCGCGACATCATCCGGGAGATGAGTGTGCCGGTACTACCCGTCAGCCGCCAGACCCTGGTAATGCCGCTGGTCGGTGCGCTCGACAGCGCACGCCTGGTGCAGATTCAAGAGCAAGCGCTCGGGCGGCTTGCGGCGGCCCGCGCGCGCCGGTTGTTGCTCGACATTACTGGCGTGCCCGTGGTTGATAGCCAGGTGGCGCAAGGACTGATCAGCCCCATACCCACTCGCCGATCTGGTATCGTCTCGCCAGCACTACCGTACGATGGGGCGCATCGTTGGTGCGGAAATCGCCCAGGCCCGGCGGGCGCATGGCGAGCAGGGGCAGTAGCGAGTTGTGAGGTGGTGGCTGTAGGGTAAAACATGACAGATGACCCGACGCAGATGCGTGATGTGATGTTGGCAGACCAGATGGTTCAAGAATCGGCCATGCATATCGGCTATGCATGGTCGATGTGCTTCCTGGACATCAGATCCACTACACGTATCATTTTGTCCATGACGAAATGTTCTGTTGCGATGAGGCTATTGCCATAGTCTACGGCTGGTGCCGAGGACGGGAGTCGAACCCGTACGGGGTTGCCCCCAACGGTTTTTAAGACCGCAGCGTCTGCCATTCCGCCACCCCGGCGTATATTGTCCTAATTATACCGCAAACTGCTAGTACTGTGTCAGCGCACCTCCAGGAATTCGCCGACGCACCATCCCTGCTGGTTTGCTACGCGCACTTGCCACCACGCCACCCCATCCAATTCCACCGGGCCAACCAGAACCTCCACCGCCGTGTTGCGCTCCAGGTAGAGCCGCACCGGAATGGTGGGGTCTGTGCCGGGTTGCGCCTGCAGCGGCAGCCCATCAACAACATCGGCACGCACATAGGCTGTGCGTCCGGGGGCCAGCGTGCGTGGGGCGAGAATGCCAGGCAGGGGGCGTGGGTTATCAGGTTGGGTGATCAGCGCAGCGGCTGACTCGGCGTTGGTAGCTGACAGGACAGCGCGTTGCTGTTGCACAAACATTATTGTGAGGGTACCCACCAGCAACAGCAACCCGATCAGCAATACTGCCATGAACTGAGGGCGATACTGTCGCCACAGCCGGCGTGCGCTTAACGGTGCAGCACCGGGGGGCAACCGCAAACTGGCGGGAATACTTTCCGGTGGCGATATGGGCACGCCATAGCGTGCGAGCAGCATCGTCACAAACTGCTGATAGGTCAACACCGTATCATAGGCCAGTGTCACCGTATCGCCCTGCACAATCCGTGCGTGCAGGTGGTGCATACGCTGCAAGCGCTGCACTTCTTCGGGCAAGAGCGGGTACATGGGATCGTCTTGCATCGCTGCCAGCAACGCCTCCCAATCGTCTGCTACTGTCTGACTGTGGTGCAGCAGCAGATAGCCGCGTAGGACGTTATCGAGGCTGCCAAGCAAACTGAGCAGCGCCAGTTCTGGTTGGTGCCGCCGCAGGCGGGCCAGGCTCAACGCATACCTGGCCTTACCACTGGCGATCAGTTCTGCGGCGGTTTGACCTTTTGCAAACCAGGGTTTTGATGATGGCATATGCTACGAGGAGCGAGCTATCTCGACATACATCGGTAATGGTTAGCTCGCGTTCAACTCGCCCTCCAGCACCGCCCGTGCGGTCTGTGGGTTGGCCTGGCCCTTTGTGGCCTTCATCATCTGGCCGACCAGAAACTGAATGGCCGAGGTCTTGCCGTTGCGATATTCAGCAACTGGCTTGGGATTGGCGGCGATAATTTCACGCGCCAATGTTGCCAGCGTGTCAGCATCGCTAATCTGCGTTAGCCCTCTGGCGGCCACGATCTGTGATGGTGCCTGACCACTCTGGAAGCTTTCCTCAAACACCTGCTTGGCGATGGTGCGCGTAATGGTACCCCTGGCGAGCAGTGCCAGCACTTCGGCAATATGCGCTGGCGGCATGCGCACGGTCATGCATCCCGGCGGCTCGCCGCTATCGTTGAGCAGGCGGAAGAGTTCACCCGTGATCCAGTTCGCCACATCCTTCGCACTGCCATTGACTGCCTGCGCCGCGGCAACCGCAGCTTCGTAATAATCGGCTACCGAGCGTTCAATCGTCAGCAGTTCCGCATCCTGTAAACTCAGGCTATACTCGGCCTCAAATCGCGCCCGGCGTGCGTCTGGCAATTCGGGTAGTTCGGCCTGACGTGCAGCAACCCAGTCGGCATCCAGCACCAGCGGCGGAATATCCGGCTCTGGAAAATAGCGGTAGTCGTGGGCAAATTCCTTGCTGCGCTGCCCAACGGTAACGCCCAGCGTCTCATTCCAACCACGGGTCTCCTGCACAATTGTCGCGCCTGCTTCCAATGCCTGGATCTGCCGTTGCACCTCGTACGCCAGCGCCCGCTCCACAGCGCGGAAGGAGTTCATGTTCTTGATCTCAACCTTCACACCATACTCGTGCTGACCGCGTGGGCGCACGCTCACATTCGCATCACAACGCAATTCGCCGTGTTCCATATCGCCATTATTGACCCCAATCCACATCAAAATCTGGCGTAACTTCTGGAAGTATCGCCGCGCCTCTTCGGGCGAGGCAATATCTGGCTCGCTGACAATCTCCATGAGCGGCACCCCGCTACGATTATAGTCAATCAGCGAAGAGCCATCGGGCATATGCACCAACCGCCCGGTATCTTCCTCAATGTGTAGCCGCTCGATCCCGATCCGTTTCATGCTGCCATCATCGGCACGGATTTCGATCCAGCCATTGCTGCATAGTGGCTGGTCATACTGCGTAATCTGATAGCCCTTGGGCAGGTCGGGATAAATATACGACTTACGTGCAAAAATCGATTGCAGGTTGATCGAGCAGTTCAGCGCCAGTCCACTGAGTGCTGCCATCTCTATTGCCCGCCGGTTAACTACCGGTAACGCACCTGGCAAGCCCAGGCTGACCACCGAGGTACGTGTGTTTGGCTCGCCACCGGCATAATCAGCGCTACAGGCATCGAACATCTTCGAGGCGGTACGTGCCTGTGCGTGTACTTCCAGTCCGATGGTAGTGATATATTCTGTCATTGATCGCAGTCGTTACTGTAGCCGTTCAGATGGGGTGGTTTAAAGGAGCAGTACCCCTTCAGATATTTCTTTTCGGCCCGGTTGTGGCAACAAAGCCGCTACAACCGGTCGAAAAGCGGGTTTCGTGGGGGCCTGCGACCACCGCATCCCCGCTGGCGAACATTCCCCTGAACGGTTACGTCGTTACTCATCTGGCGGATTCCGAACGCAACTGTCTAATATTGTACCACATCAGCGGTGAACGCTATAATTCAGCACATACGTTCATTTTATGGTATAATATATTGACATAAGATTATTTATTTGTTGCCAACCAACGCAGGTGCTTGCACTTGCCGGTTGGCAGCCAGGCAGAAAGAGCAAGCGTACAGGCTATGAACATGCGTGAAGCGGGCCACCGCAGTGTGGTACATGTGAAGAAACTACAGCAGGCCAGCCGGCATCTGGAGGTTATTCCGCATGACCCGGAACGTGGGGTCTATCTGGTGACCAGTGCCACCCGGCCTGATGTCTACTATGAAGTTATCCTTGATCCTGATCGGCCAGCGGGCCGCTGCACCTGCCCATGGGCACAACACGGCGGCATCAACTGCAAGCACGTGCTGGCGGCGCTCCAGGCACGCTATGCTGCGCAGGGCCGCCTCTCTTTCTGGCGTTCACCTGGTGCTGCCCGTCGCCAGCATCGACGGTTGCTGACCGGTGATCAACTTTACATCACACTACGTCCGCGTGTGCGGCGCTTCTCAAAGCCAGAGCTAAACCGTGAACGCTGAACGGTTAGCGTTGAGACATGGTTTACATCTGTAGGAAGACCTTACGGTGGTGCAAGGTTGGGAATGACAAATGAACGTTGAACAGTTCGGCTATGGCTATGCTATGGAGTGCGGCAGCCATGCTGCCGCATAAAGCAACACAGGCATGGCTCAAGCCGAGCCTCCGGTCGTGCGCGTATAGCAAGTCGATACCCAATTAGAAACCGGAGTCCCGGCTTGAGCCGGGATGGAGTAATACCCGGCTCAAGCGTCGTGCGCGTATAGCACTCTATCCCAATTACAAACCGGCGGCCACCAATTAGAAACCGGAGTCCCGGCTTGAGCCTGCACGGAGTCATACCGTTTCGCCGTGACCCTTCCGCATGGTCGTGCCATGCGTCCTCCCACGCGCCAGCATCTCGGCGGGGGGGCGGGGGCCTGCGGCCCCCGCCCATGTTCCTTCTCTGGTGCGGCGCGGCTTCGCCGCGCCG
>CALANA010000107.1 GCA_937925925.1 uncultured Chloroflexales bacterium
TTGCGCAGCGAAGCATCTTGCGGAGCGAAGCAGCGTGCGGAGCGAAGCATCGTGCGCAGCGCGTTGTCATGCTGAGCGGAGCGAAGCATCTTGCGGAGCGAAGCATCTTGCGCAGCGAAGCAGCGTGCGGAGCGCAGCAGCGTGCGCAGCGCGTTGTCATGCTGAGCGCAGCGAAGCATCGTGCGCAGCGAAGCATCGTGCGCAGCGCGTTGTCATGCTGAGCGAAGCGAAGCATCTTGCGCAGCGCAGCATCTTGCGCAGCGAAGCATCTTCCTTCTGATGGGATACGATCCTTCGCTGCGCTCAGGATACCATGCGCTCCGCAAGATCCTTCGCGCCGCTCAGGATGACCTTCGCTCCGGCTACGCCTCCGCTCAGAATGACATACAACGAGGGAGGGAGGGAGGCCCGCTTGTGCTAGCTCGTTCCAAGGGCAGGCGCGGTGGAAGAGGAGCAGACGTCAGACTGACCACGACGATGGGTGGTGAGGAGGCGATGAGGCGGGGAGGCGCAGAGGCGGGGCATTGCGGGGCGCTGTGGGCATTGCAGGGCACTGTGGGGCGGTGCGGGCGGTGTGGGGCGGTGCGGGCAGTGCGGAGCGAGGCGGGGCAGTGTGGGGCGGTGCGGGCGGTGCGGGGCAGTGTAGGGCAATGCGGGGGGATGCGGGGCGATGGGGCAATGCGGGGCGATGCATACCAATGCGGGGCGATGCGGGGTGCTGCGGAGCAATGCAGAGCGCTTTGGGGTGCTGCGGGGCATTGTGGGCATTGCCCCGCACCGATCGTAGGGGCGACTCTTGTGATACTGTTGTTAAATGTTCTTGATTATTTTCGATGCAAACCATCCTGGTCGGTTGCCGGAGCCGATTCGCCCCATCCGCGCCACGTTCGGAGCCGATTCGTTGTGAATCGGGTAAATCGCATGCGAAAAGAATGCTGCGGGCATCCATTCGGAACCATCATCCCTGCGTCCGGGTGGGATGAGCCGGTGGGAATCAGGGATGACACCCGCAAAGATGCGATACTCCTTCGTCTATCAAATAATCAAGATCCTTTAACAACAGTATCTCTTGTGGTCGCCCGCAGCGCAAAGCTTGGATGCACGATGTGGCGATGTAGGCCATGTGGGGCGCTGCGGTGCGGCGGGGCAATGTGTCGCGGGTAGGACGCTCGCATAGGTTACAGGGACAGGGCACTGGTTGATCGGTGTGCTTGTTATCCTCTATGCCCTACCCGCTATCCATCAGGTGCTTTCTCAATCACTGCTGCTTCAATGTCCACAATGGGCGGTGCCTCGCCAACAGGCAGGGTAAAGCAGAAGACTGCCCCGCCACCCGGCCGATTCTCAGCCCAGATACGCCCGCCGTGGGCCTCGATAATCGCTCGACAGATTGCCAGACCTAGACCTGCGCCGCCATGCGCCGAGGGCTGTGCCCGATAAAACTTATCAAAAATCTGTTCCACATCTTCGGGCAGAAACCCAGGGCCGCGGTCGGCCACGTCAACAATAACCTCGTTATCGGTCGCTCGTGCCGAAATATCAATCGAACTACCGCCAGCGGTGTACTTGATGACATTTTCGAGCAGATTAATAAATACCTGTTCGATCATCATACCATCTACCGGCACCAGCGGCAGATCGGGTGCGAACTGAATAGTGACTGGATGGTCGTTCAGGTAGCGTTCGAGGCGATTTAGGGCTGCGCTGACAATCTCCTCCAGCGCTTGCCACTCCTTCTTAATCTTAATCGCTCCCGACTCCAGGCGGGTCATGTCAAGCAGGTTGCTCAACAGGCGATTTAGGCGATCGGCCTCTTCATAAATAACTCGCACTATATCGTGCCGGGTCGTCATGTCAATCGGTTGCTCACCCTCTAGCAAAGTACTGGCCGCGCTGGTAATCGTCGCCAGTGGCGTGTGCAGATCGTGTGAGACCGAACTAAGCAGGGTATTGCGCAGGCGTTCGGTCTCAACCTGTATCCGCGCATGCTGGGCATCCTCAGCCAGCAGTGCGCGCTCAATCGCCAGTGCCGTCTGGTTGGCAAACGTTTCGAGCAAGTGAAATTGTTCAGTGGATAACACCCGCTCCGGTTGAGCCGGGCGCACGCCTAGCACGCCCACCGTACGTTGCGAGGCGGTCAATGGAAAATACAGGCCCTTAGACCCGGACAGCGTATTCGTGCCCAGGCCCGCCGTTTGTCGATGATCATAGACCCACTGTGCCACCTGACGCTCACTGGCATCAAACTGAAAGCGGTCGGCTTCACCTGCTTGCACCGTCAACTGGCCGTTATGATCTGGCAGGAGTATCACCGTCTGGCTATCAAAGACTTCCGCAATATGCCGTACCGCAATCCGGGGCAAGTTTTTTAGGCCGCGTTTGCTGGCTAACTCACGGCTCAAGCCGTACAGCGCCGCCATGCGACGTTCACGTTGACATGCGGTCTCGGCTTGCTGACATACGCGCACGGTTAAGGTACTGATCAGCAACCCGACGACCAGCATGATCACAAATGTCAGCAGAAACTGCAGATCATCCACGAGAAGAGTATAGCGTGGTTCAATGAAGAAGAAATCGAAGGCTGCCACGCTCAAGATCGAAGCCATAATCGACGCCCCACGCCCGACACGGGTGGCAATGACGGCCACGCCGAGCAGGTAGATCATAATCAAGTTCACCAGTTCAAAATAGGGATACATCAGCCAGGCAAGCATCGTACAGACCACAACCGTCAGCAATCCCCAGCCATACGCGAGCCAGTTGCCGGTTGGTACCAGGTGTGGATAGGTGGGAGTAGGAGTCGTCGGCGTGTCACCTGTGATCACATAGACATCAATCTCACCGCTACGCCGCACCACGTCATCAACGATCGAGCCAAACAACAACTTGCGCCAGCGCGGATGCGATGGCTTGCCAATCACAATTTTACTCACGTTGCGCGAGCGTGCATACGCTACGATTTCTTCGCTCACGCGCTGGCCACTCAATGTTACCGCCTCGGCCCCCAGTTGTTCGGCCAGACGCATCGTCTGCATCAGTTGCTCACGATCGGCCTGTGAGATACGGCGGAAGGTAGGTGCTTCTACATGCACCGCCAGCCACTCGGCGCGCAACCCGGTCGCCATCCGGCAAGCCGCACGCACCAGGCGCGTTGAAAACGGGCCTGGCCCGACACAAACCAGAATGCGATCAGTAGCAGGCCAGGTCTGGGTAATCGCGTGATCACGTTTGTAGGTCTGCATCTGGATATCAACTCGTGCCGCCAGATGTCGTAGCGCCAGTTCGCGCAAGGCTATCAAGTTGCCTTTGCGAAAGAAGTTCCGTGCCGCCAGGTCAGCCTGTTCAGATACATAGACTTTGCCCTCTTTGAGGCGCTGCAGCAGTTCGCCCGGTGGCAGGTCAATCAACTCGATCTCATCGGCCATGGCTAGAATGCGATCCGGCACCGTTTCACGCACCACCACGCCCGTGATCTGCGCAACAACATCGTTCAAGCTCTCCAGATGTTGCACATTGACCGTAGTATAGACATCAATGCCCACATCGAGCAGTTCCTCGATATCCTGCCAGCGCCGGGCATGACGCGCACCGGGGACATTGATATGCGCCAGTTCATCGACCAGCGCCAGCGTCGGACGGCGCTTCAGCATCGCATCGAGATCAAATTCGTACAGGCGTGTGCCGCGATGGATAAAGGCTCGACGCGGCAGCACCTCCAATCCCTTCAGCAGGGCCTCGGTCTCCACGCGGCCGTGGGTCTCGACATAGCCTACGACGACATCGATACCTTCCGCACGGCGTTCGTGGGCCGACTCGAGCATGGCAAAGGTTTTGCCGACGCCGGCCGCTGCACCGAAAAAGATCTTGAGTTTTCCCCGTGCTTGCTGGGCTTCATTGGCACGTACTCGCGTCAGCAATTCATCGGGATTCGGTCGCTGATTGTTCATGCCTTGCCTCGCCCTGTCATCCTGACCGAGCGCCAGCAAGGGAAGGATCGCACTGCGTTGCATTGCTCCTGCAGTGAGATGTTTCGCTGGCGCTCTCCATGACATGGCTATTCATTGCGGCGGCATTGCCATGCCCCCATCCATCGTACCGTTTAACGTACCAGACCATCGAGAGCCAGATTCAATTCTAGCACATTCACACGTGGCTTGCCGAGCAAGCCGAATATGCGTCTCTCAGTATACTGCGCAATGAACGCTTGCACAACATCGACTTCCATGCCACGCGCCTGGGACACGCGGTGCGCCTGATAGAGCGCCGCAGCAGGCATGCCGCGTGAGCAGGTAAGCCTGGAAGACACGTTCACCGATCTGCTCAACCTGGGCAAGATCTTTGGGGTTCAGGAACGTGCCCAGGCGCTGGTCGATCAGTATCGGGCCGAACTGGCGGAGATTACGGCCACGATCGGACAGATTGACACGCCGTTACGCGTGTTTGTCTATGACAGTGGTGAAGATACACCACTCACAGCCGCCAGATTTGCCACACCCAACGCGATGATCGAAGCGGCTGGTGGCACCAACATCTTTAACGACGTGGAAAATAGCTGGACACGTATCAATTGGGAGGATGTCATTGAGCGCAACCCGGAGTATATCGTCATTATTGACTATGGTCAGCCGGATGCGCAGGGCAAGATTGACTTTTTGAAGAGTCGGGCAGAACTGGCCGATGTTGACGCACTCCAACATGAGCGGTTTGTTGTACTCACCTATGCCGAGGCCACCCCTGGCCCGCGCAACGTTGCCAGTACGCGCAGGCTGGCTGAGGCATTCTACCCGGAGAAGTTTGACACAACAACCACAACATCGATCATTGAAAACCTCACGACAGCGTTTCCCTTTACCATTGAGAATTGTGGACTGACATATACCTATGAGACACCACCGCAACGAGCAGTGACAATGAACCAGGCCAGTACCGAGATCATGCTGGCGCTCGGTCTCGAAGAGAGCATGGTTGGTACAGCCTACCTTGATGACGAGATTCTGCCAGCGCTGGACGCGGCCTATCGCTCAGTGCCAATATTAGCCGAAAAATACCCTGCTCAAGAGGTAGTCTTTGCTAGTGAGCCAGACTTTGTCTATGGTGCGTACCGCAGTGCTTTCGGCGATGAAGCCGCTGGATCGCGCGCGAAACTGGCTGAACTGGGTATCAATTCTTACCTGTCAACCGCTGCATGTGAAGATGAGGCCTTGCGACCATCGGAAGTTACGATGGAAACGGTCTATGCCGAAATCCGTGACATTGCGGCTATCTTCGGGGTGCCAGAGCGCGGCGAATCATTGATCAATGAGATGCAGGCCCGGCTGGGAGTTGTCACTGCTACGATAGGTTCGGAGTTAAAACCGGTGACTATCTTCTGGTATGATAGCGGCACAGACGATGTTTATGCTGGTGCTTGCTGTGGTATTCCTGGTGAAATAATCCGGCAAGTTGGTGGAGAAAACATCTTTGCTGATGTCAAAGGTAGCTGGGCCACTGTCAACTGGGAGGACGTAATTAGCCGTAACCCTGATGTTATTGTGATTATTGAAGCTGATTGGTCACCTGCTGCTGAAAAGATCGAATTACTGACGAGCAACCCGGCCTATACTGCTATGACAGCGGTACAGGAGAATCGTTTCATTGTTGTCCCGTTTAGTGCAACGACGCCAGGTATTCGTAATGTAGATGCAGTGGAAGAGGTAGCACGAGGACTCTACCCCGATAAGTTCGAGTAAAGGATCAACGCGCATGACAACCTCAACGATAACGTCACACACAACCTTGACCAGCAGCCGCACCGAACAGCGACGCTTCTGGTTGTTGCTGGTGGGCCTGACCGTGCTGCTGCTGCTTTCGGTGACAATGGGGGTGACACTCAGTCCGGTTGCAATACCGGTTGGTACGGTGTGGCGCATTGTGACGGCGCAAAGCCTGCGGGTACTGGCCGATCTCACGACGTTGCCGCTCCCAGAGTGGATACGCATTGAGGAAACCTGGTCAACCGCACAGTTGAACATTGTCTGGTTGATCCGCTTCCCACGGGTGTTGCTTGGATTGTTTGTCGGCGCGGGATTGGCGGTTGTGGGCGTGACGATGCAGGCACTGGTGCGTAATCCGCTGGCTGACCCCTACATTCTCGGCATCTCATCCGGGGCGTCAGTCGGAGCCGTTTCCGTGCTGGCCTTTGGTGCGTTTGCTTTTGCTGGCGTCTATGCACTCTCATTCGGAGCTTTTTTCGGGGCGCTGCTCTCTTTTTTTATTGTCTTTATGATGGCCCAACGGCACGGACGTATTCTGCCGACACGGTTGGTACTCTCAGGTGTGGCAGTGGCCTATTTTTTCTCCGGTCTGAGCAGTTTCATTACGCTCACGTCGGATAATCGCGAATTAGCGCGGGCAGTACTGGCATGGCTGCTAGGAAGTCTGGCTGGCACCGATTGGACGGAACTCGTGCTTCCCGTCATCGTTCTCACGGTTGGCAGTCTGGCACTCACCTTGCAAGCACGCTCACTCAATGCCCTGCTTGTGGGTGATGAGACTGCGGCAACCCTGGGAGTAGACACCACGCGGTTTCGGCGCCAGTTGTTTGTCACCGTATCGCTCATCACCGGCACCATGGTCGCCGTAAGCGGTGCGATTGGCTTTATTGGCTTAATCATTCCTCATGTGGTACGCTTGCTGGTGGGAACTGACCATCGGCGGGTGCTACCAATTGCGATTTTTGTAGGCGGGATATTTCTGATCTGGGTGGATATTATTGCCCGCACTGCTTTTGCACCCACCGAACTACCGGTCGGCGTGATCACTTCACTGCTTGGTGGGCCGTTCTTTCTGTGGATGTTGAACCAGCAACTGACGAATCGCGGAGGGGCATAATGCAACTACAGGTCGATAACGTCTCCTGGTCGGTGGATGCGCAAAAAATTGTGGACAGCGTGACACTGTCCACGGCTGAAGGCGAATTTGTGGGACTGTTAGGCCCCAATGGTAGCGGCAAGTCCAGCCTGTTGCGTACGATCTATCGGCTCCTCAAGCCACAGGCTGGACATATTTTGCTCGACGAGTGTAACGTGTGGCACCTCTCGGCCCGTGAAGTGGCGCAGCGTATGGCGGTGGTGATGCAGGAACGCACGGGGGAGTTTGACTTTTCGGTCTTCGAGATTGTGCTGATGGGGCGCAATCCGCATAAAAAAATGTTTGACCGCGATACCGAGCAAGATTTCCAGCTCGTTCAAGAGGCATTGCAACGGGTACATATGGAATCATTCGCCCAGCGTTCTTTTCTCACTCTGTCGGGAGGCGAAAAGCAGCGAGTGTTGATTGCGCGAGCATTGGTACAGCAGGCCCGCTTCCTGGTGCTGGATGAGCCGACCAATCATCTGGATATTCACTATCAATTGAGTATTCTGGAACTGGTCAAACACCTGGGGGTCACCACTATTGCCGCGTTGCACGATCTTAACCTGGCTGCCTACTACTGTGATCGGCTGTATGTGCTGAAACAGGGTGGCCTGGTCGCTGCCGGAACGCCTGCGCAGGTATTACAACCCGATCTTATCCGCACGGTCTATGGGGTGTGGTCAGAAGTCAAGCTGCATCCGCTGACAGGCAAGCTCACTATTACGTTTTTACCGGAGTCAAGTGTTGCTCGGGTTGGCTGAAATCTGTTGATCGTCCCATGGAACAGCTATGGCAGAGTAAGCGCTGTCGCACCATCGCAGCGCATCAGCAATGCAAACGCTATGGCAATGACCATACCATGATCGTAGAGGAGTACCTCTTGTGGGTGCCCACAATGCAACCATCGCTCGCATTGTCTCCATTGCCTGCCATGCCCGCATCGCCCCAGGTTGCCTCGCAATGCCATGCCATGCCTGCATTGCCCGCCATGTCCCACAACGATCATGCCAATGAATGATCGTAGGGGCACTTCGTGTGGGTGCCCGCATTGCCATGCCCACATTGCCCTGTATTGCGGAACATTGCCTGCATTGCTCGGCATCGTCACACAATGCCCCGCATTGCGCATCCATGGCCTTCGCTGCGGGCGACCCTTGTGGTCGCCCCTATGATCGTTATCGGACATTGGAGGGCGATGGGCGCATCGCCATCCATCGCCCCCATTGCCCCGCAACGACCCTCATGGTATCGCCATCGTTGCCCGACCATGCATGGCAATGGGGGCGACCCTCGTGGTCGCCCTTACAATCGTTGTTTCGCAATGGGGATCGATGCGATGCACTGCCCGCATTGCCTGCATCATCCGGATTGTCCTCGTTGGTTCTCATTGCGGGTACCCCTCGTGGGTGCCCAGACGATCATTGCTGAGCCATGGGTGGCGATGCCCGCAATACCTTGCATTGCCGTAAGATGCTTCCTGCGTCAGCATGCCATCGCCGGGCGCTGCACAGGTGTGGATACGTGTTGTGGGCGATGTCGATCAGCGTACGGCGGATATGAAAATCAGGCCTGTTACACATTGCGGTAACAGGCCTGAGTATAGCGATAATGTCGCACATTAAGAGTGGCGACCTCGGCGCGATTCGAACGCGCGACCTCTTCCTCCGCAGGGAAGCGCTCTAATCCGCTGAGCTACGAGGTCATAACGTGTTGCAGGTAATATGATAGCATGCATCGACAAATTGTGCAACTTACGTCACTATGTAAGTGTTCACATTTGGGGGGAAGTGCTGTCGTCCGCGTTCCTTTTTCTCCTGAGAGTGCGGACAGCGTGCCCGCACATGCGCGACGGCAGGCGGGACGCCCGCGCTCCAAGCTGTGCGCGTTCCCCCGAGTGTGAGCAGGTGCGTCACTATCAACTGCGGCACATTGTAGTTCAGTGGGCAGGCCACAGCGCACCCATTTCCATACTGCGCTGTGCCCGCCCGTTTCTATGTATGCTGATGTGTAGAAAAACTACCGGGTGATCTGGTCAATCCGCGACTGTACCCAGAAACCGGCAACATCTTCCGAAGGTGGCCGCAACAGGCCACTCGCCACAAGCGTATACGTCCAACCGGCTTCAAAGCGCATGGGCGGCGTGGTGAACACCACCGTTGAAGAGCCAGCCGGTGTAATATCAAAGGTGTAACTGCCTGCCGGTACATCGAGATATGCCGCAGCCTTGAACGGTACGTTCGCCAGTACCACCGCGTCTGTATCTGCCAGCTTAATATCAACTGCTGGTGCATCAGGCGCTGCATGCAGAATACGTACGCGAGCCTGGCCCGCCGGGGGGACTTCGGTAATATCTTCCAGCAAAAGCGGCTCGATGCGCGCTACACGATTGACCGCTGCCACTGTATAGGCTTTACCACCATCAAGCTGTACCGTAGCATCAATCACTGCTGCCCCTGGCCCGGCTCCGGCCGGTGCAACCTGAATGCGATAGACACCACCGGGAACCGAAAGCGCACCACTCAGCGCAAAGAAGGGCACATTCTGTAGAATGAGTGTGCCATCAACAAACACATCAACAGCGGGTGCATCGGGCGAAGCGTGCATAACTCGCACCTGCGCTGGCGCTTCCTGGGCTACAGTCGTCAACGGCAGAATCGTAACCAGCGCCAGCACCATCCCCAGCAAGAGCATCAAACGTCGCACAGAGTACCTCCTTAAGCTTCATGTAAAACAGACCCATAAACTATTTTACCAAAAACAGACATGCAAAGACATTAAGATTACTACGCATAGTGGTATCGAAACATGCCTTTTCTTGAACGCCCACATTATATACGATGTTTAGCCCCTGGTTGGATGTATATCAGGGGCTGCAAGTGGTAAATCCAGGACAAAGCGTGCCCCACGCGGGAATTGCTCATCCAACCACACCTGACCGCCATGCGCTGTCGCAATCTCACGCACAATTGCCAGGCCCAGGCCGCTGCCAGTCTGTTCAGTGCCAGAAGCTCCAGCATCCGGGCCGCGTATCCCGCGCTCCCAGATGCGTTCACGCAGATCGGGTGGCACGCCGGGGCCATTATCGGCCACACTCAGGCGGACACAGGCTCCGCCACCAGCATGCGTAAACTGGGCTAGCATGACCTGCACGCGAATGGCCCCTCCGGTGGGTGTGGCCTTAAACGCATTGTCCAGCAAATTCAGCACTGCCTGCTTCAGCCGATCACGGTCGCCTTGAATGGCTGGCAACTGCGCCTGGATTTCGCAGGTGAGCGTCAGTCCGGTGCGATGGGCACGCCCTTGCAAGAACCCGCACAATTCGCGCACCAGATCATCGAGTTGCAGCAAACAGTATTCAGCCGGTAACAACGCCCCATCGCTGGATGACCGCAGCAGGTCATCGACCATACGTGTTAGACGTGCTGTCTCGGCTTCGAGGGTGTTAAACGTTGGCTGTTGATCGGCGGGTGCCACATCGCGCAGATTCTCGAGCATACCGCGCATAGCGGTCAGCGGTGTGCGCAAATCATGTGAAATACTGCGGAAGAATTGCGCTCGTGCCTTCTCCAATTCTTTGAGCCGGGTAATATCACGCAGCACCCATACGGTAGCCGGTACGCGCGCTGTCAGCGAGCGCCCGGAACTGGCGGGTGTTGCGGACGCAATCGGACTGATGGTAATATGCAGTTGCCGCTGTCCTGCCCACGCTTCGTGTTCAATCGGGGCAGTGGGATTGGGAGTAAGGTTGAGCGCCGCCAGTCGCTCGGTCATCTCATTCTGGTTATCCGTTCCGAGCAGGGTCAATGCGGCTGGATTGGCAAACAGCAATTTGTGGTTGGTATCGAGTGCAACCACTCCTTCTGAAATTGAGGTTAGCACCGCTGCCAGGCGGGCCCGCTCCCGTTCGGTCTCAGCAATACGTGCCTGAAGCTGATCAGCCATATGATCCAGGCTCTGGGCCAGTACACTGATCTCATTCCGCAATCGACCGCGACGAGCAGGCGTTGCCAGTGACTCCGCACCGGTAAAGCGTCTTTCCTCTTGCGCATCACTCGTCGTTAACTGCTCGGCGTGCTGTGTCAACCGGGTGATTGGACGAGCAATGGAACGTGCCACCAGCACGCTGACCAGCGTCATCACGAGCGCCGCAGCCAATGCGGCCTGCAATACCATACTGCCCAATACATGACGTGGTCGTTCCTCGGCGACGATCAAGCGTGAGAGTTCGGCGACACCGAGCGTTACCCCATTGGCAACAATCGGGCGTGCAGCATAGCGCCGATTAGCCACATGGGACACCGGGATGGGCAATGGATTGGAGACATAGGGTAGGACTACACGACTGGGAAAGGGGCCAAGACCACTGGCTTCACTTAACAGCGCCCCGGTCGGTGCAAAGATACGCACGGTCGTCCCCCCTGGCAACACTCGCCCAGAGACCAGTTCAGGGGCGAGTGAGCGTAACTCAGCCGGCGTATTCGCCAATTCGGCTACAAAACTGGCATAGAGTTCAGTTTGTGCCAACAGTTCACGCTGCTGTTGTTGCTCGGTATAATGTTCAGCCAGTACAATCAAACCAGCGCCCAACAGTAGCAGGCCAACCAGCGTGATCACAAGATACGTTAGCGTCAAACGCAGTGTGAGTGACATGCACATCTAGGGGATTACAGATCTTCGATGACCAGCGTTGCCTCAACGCTGGTCATCGAAGTAGCGTATACATTCCGAAACACGGTTATTCGCGCTCGCTGATCGGAACGTAAGGCACATTCATTGGCCCAATATACTCTGACTCAGGCCGGATGAGGCGGTTATCGCTGTACTGCTCGTAGACGTGAGCCGTCCAACCGGCAACGCGGCTAATGGCAAAGATAGGCGTAAACAGGTCGATCGGAATGTTGAGCGTGTAGTAGAGTGAAGCTGAGTAAAAGTCAACATTGATTGGCAACGAGGTCTTCTCTTGTACAATCTCGCGAATACGCTCGCTCATCTGATACCAACGCATATTGTTGGTACTCTCACTAATCTCCCTCGAGAGCTTCTGGAGCCAGGCTGCCCGTGGATCATCAGCCTTGTATACGCGATGCCCAAAGCCCATTATCTTCTTCTTGGCCGCAAACATCCCGCGCAGATATTGCTCGACACGATCAACGTCACCAATCTCCAGCAGCATCCGCATCACCTGTTCGTTGGCACCACCGTGCAGCGGGCCTTTGAGCGTGCCAATGGCTGAGGTGATCGAGCTATGCAGATTCGAGAGCGTACTGGCGGTGATGCGGGCAGCAAATGTACTGGCATTCAAGCCGTGATCCGCGTGCAGGATCAATGCGGTGTCCAGCACCTTCGCCTCGGTCTCGGTCGGTACCCTGTCGGTCAACATATACAGGAAGTTCGCAGCGTGGCTTAAGGTCTTGCTGGGGGTCACCGGCCACAACCCATTGCGAATACGATTCCAGGCAGCCACAACAGTGGGCATCGAAGCGGTAAGGCGGATAGACTTGTTGACGTTGGCTTCCAGGGAGTTATCGCCTTCATCCGGGTCATAGGTTGCCATCACCGAAACAGCAGTGCGCAACACACCCATTGGGGAGGTCTTTTTCGGCAGGGAGAGCAAAATAGAAATAACATCATTCGGAATCAGACGATTGTCGGCAAATTTCTGCTGAAAGCGTTCCAACTGTCCCTTCGTTGGCAACTTACCATACCACAACAGGGCGGTGGTCTCCTCGAATGTTGAGTTGGCGGCCAGGTCATTAATATCAATTCCACGATAATAGAGTCGTCCATTTATGCCATCAATGTGACTAATACCCGTTTGTGCGGCAACAATGCCTTCCAATCCTTTGCTTTTCTTCGCTGCTTCCTCGCGGCTAGGGATATTACCATCCTTGAGTGTTATCATTCTTTTCCTTCCTTATCATTCCTCGAAAGAAATATAACCGGGTCTACCATAGACAAGCCAGGACCAGAGCAACCGCCTATCGTCATTGTTTCGTACACAGTCAACTCGTAATACCAATACTTTCCGCACGTAGTGCCTCTGGCCTGCGATGCAACTGCCAGCAACGGTGCATAAGAAGCATTACCCTCATGCTTCTGTGGCCGTCAGACAGGTTCAACCGCTCGTTCTCTCTGATTCTCATTGCCCGCAGTTTGTAGTGCCATCACGCATGTGGCTCTTGTATAGTCTAGTATAGCAGGAACGGTTACAAATTAAATTGAGCAAACTTTCACAATATTGCTACCCATGCGTACCACGCAATGTCTGCACAAACGTTGCAGCGCCGGCGATCATCTGCTCCGGTGATAGCTGCGCAATATAATTGATCAGCGCACTCCCGACAATCGCGCCATCGGCTACTGCTGCCACCTGCTGCACGTGTTCGGCAGTGCTAATGCCAAAGCCAACCACCAGCGGCAGGGACGTTGTGCGGCGTACACGACCCAGAAAATCGGCCAACCCGTGGGCGAGATCTTGACGGGCTCCCGTTACACCTGTCAGTGAGACACAGTACATAAAACCACTCGCCAGGCGGGCAATCTCGGTCAGACGCTCGTCAGGCGTGGTTGGCGTGGCAAACATAATCACATCCAGCTCATAGTGAACGGCGGCCTGCTGCAAATCGTTGATTTCTTCAGGTGGTACATCAGGCACAATCCAGCCATCGCCCCCCGCCGCCGCTAGATCGGCGCATGCACGTTCCAGACCATAGCGTAACAGCGGATTATAGTAGCCCATCAGCAACAGTGGTGCCTGCACGCCACGTGTACGCAGTGCTGCCACCGTCTCCAGGCAAAACGAGAGCGTCACTCCATTTGCCAGCGCCCGCTCACTGGCACGCTGAATAGTCGCACCATCCGCCAGGGGATCGGAAAAGGGTACCCCTAGCTCAAACAGATCCGCGCCAGCGGCTTCAAGGGCTGGCACCAGTGCCAGCGTACTATCGCGCTCGGGAAATCCAACGGTGAGATAGGGCATCAGCGCCACGCGCCCGGCAGTTCTCAGGCGTGCGAATGTTTGTGCAATACGACTCATGGTGCCTCAACTAGTATGGCTGCGTGTGTCACTACGCAAGTCAAAATTCTGTGATACTTCTATAATACCATACTGTGCCTGCTGGTGCGGCATGATATGCACATACTACCAATGTGCCTGCGACCTTCCGCATCCGTTGCTTCGTCTGACACTTGCTCTTACGACAATGAGCCTGCCCCTGGAAAGAAAGGTCGCGGGGTGGAGGGGGCGTTGCATGCAACGCCTCCTCCGCCGAAATCCCCGGTTTGGAGAGGGGGTTCTCTGAACGTCAACCCGGCGGCAGTATGGCTGCTGCACTCCCACCTGGCATCCCCATAACGGCCGCACTTCCTATCACCTTTTCAGGCAGTCTCCTGGAGCGGGCAATCATTGCCTGCCAACCACAACATTCCAAACAGTAATACTGACACGTGCCCGTTGGATCTAACCGACTGCTGTTCATGGCTGGTATAGCCACCAGCGCCTATGCTATAATATGCACAATTTGTGGGTTTACGGCAAGGAGGCATAAGGATGCTCACAGTCCGAAAACAATTCAGACGACTCACTGTATTGTGGCGTCAGTATCAAGACTGGCTTGACCGACACAAGAGGCTTAAATACTGGCTTCATGTTCTGCGTCTGGGGTTATTCCAGTTCGGGATGGGACTCTCGCTGGCACCTCTGACAGGTACCTTAAACCGGGTATTGATCGATGAAGCGCGTATACCGGCTGTTGCCGTGGGGTTCCTTATCTCCATTCACTATTTTGTATCTCCCGCCCGCGTGTTGATTGGCTTTCGTTCCGATCAAGATCGGGCTGCAGGATACTGGCGTACACCCTACCTCGTGTTTGGCGCGATGCTAACCTATGGCGGTTTGGCTACAGCACCTTTCTCACTTATCCTGCTTGGTGGTGATGGTAATCTGAGCTTCTGGGTTGCGCTGATCGTTTGTACTGCAATTTTTCTAGCCTATGGGATTGGGGCCAATGTGGTGGAAACGATCTATCTGGCGCTGGTGAGCGATATTACCGAACCCAAAGAACGGGGCCGAACGCTGGCAGTATTGTGGATTATGCTTATTATGGGCACCATCGTCAGTTCAGTGATCGTAGGCCTGTTTTTGATCGATTATACGCCTGTCCGCCTCATTCGCGTCATGCAAGGCTCGGCCGTGGTGTTTGTGGTGCTAACGCTGCTCTCGATGCTCGGACAGGAGCGTGTCCGTCCTGACGGAACGGTTGAAAATCCTCACGGCGAGATTCGGGTGCGTATGGCGCTCGGTGAGTCGTTGCGCTTGCTGGCCCAGAACAAACTGTTGATGGGCGTCTTCGTGCTGTTGTTCCTGGCGACCATATCCTTTGCTACGCACGATGTGTTGCTGGAACCGTATGGCGGGCAGGTGTTGGATATGAGTATTGCGGCCACCACGCGGTTGACAGCATTGTGGGGTATTGCCATGCTGGCGGCGATTGTGCTGGCCGGCTGGTGGTTGTGGCGCGGCAGTTCGCCCGTGCTGCTGATTGCGCTCGGCTGTGCAACGGGGGCGCTGGGCTTCCTGGTGATTGGCTATGCCAGCGATGCCGAGCTGATCAACCCGTTTCGGGCGGGGGTCTGGTTTATTGGGATGGGGCGCGGTATGTTTGTCGTTGGCAGTCTCTCGCTGGTGATGTCGATTACCGACCGCAATCACGCCGGGTTGTTCCTGGGTTTGTGGGGGGTATCGCAGGCACTGGCGCAGGGCTTTGGCACGATTGGCGGTGGGTTAACCCGCGATATTGCGCAATATCTGACAGGCAGTGTGGTGATTGGCTATACGACGGTCTATGCGGCGTCGCTCATCGGCCTGATCTTGTCGCTGCTGCTGCTGGTGTTTATGCGGCTCGAACGGCATTTCAAGGCGGGTGCCGTTCGTTCACCCTGGGCCAACTTGCAGGAGGTGCCGGCCGATCAGGTGCTGTTTTAGGGTGTTGGAGCATTGGAGCGACCAGACGCTCCAATGCTCTAATGGTACGGTGTTCAGCCGGTGGCAGGAAGGTGCAAGGATCATGAATGGAAACCACATTGTATTGCTTCTGCATGACAAAAAGAGCCCGATCCAGCCGCTCTGCTGCAACGTCATGTTCGGTGGCAGCCCACTCTATGACTTGTGATACCAATGTGCCGTCGCCCTTCCGCCTCTTGTGGTTCGTCTGCCCCTTCCGTATGTCCGGACGGACGTGGTGGATCATCCGCTGCCGTGGTTCATCCGCGATAGCAGGGAAGTGACGTGCTTCTGGTGCCTCCGTTTCGCCGAAGGCGAAACGGAGGCACCAGAAAAGAGTTATGGCTGAACCGGGATTGTCACGCCCGCAAACAGGTCGCGCTCGTACAGCCCCGCTGGGGCGGGCGGATAAGCGCGCATAAACGTCTCTCTCGCACTCATACGTCGTGACATCCAACCCCAGAAGCCCTGTGTGAGCGATGGGCCTTCGGTCTGGGTTCTATGGCAGGCAATCGCCGCCACTTTGCGCTCAATCACCGGTAAACTGTCAATCCAGGCATGGATCGGGAAGTTTTCGCGGGCAATCGCCGCAATATCAACATCCTGATTGCGCCCGAAGCGACGCGGATCTTTGCCAAAAAGTGGCATCAGCAATACCATCAGGCGTAAAAAGGTACGGCGGAAGGTGACAAAATAGAGCTTCTGTGGTCGATACGGCGGCAGGTCATCGGGATAGGCATCCGGGCTACCAGCAGCATAGAATGCCTTGACGGTCGCCCGGTTCATAACAATGTGATCCGGGTGACGGTAGCCGCCAATCGGATCAAATGTGACCACCACCTGGGGTCGCAGGCGACGGATAGTGTGGGTGACCCGCGCTGCCACCTCGTCCAACGGCGCAGCAGCCAGGGCCTGCGGATGCTGGTTATCGGGAGTACCAGGCATGCCTGAGTCACGATAGCCCAGCATTTCCACGCTGGTCAACTCCAGTTGCGCTGCCGCGCAGCGCAACTCGTCCTGGCGCAACTCGGCCAGCGAACCGTAGCCCTGCAGCAAATCCGGCGGTGCGTTACCCAGTTCACCACCAGTCGCACATACCAGATGTACCGCCGCGCCGCACCAGGCATAGAAGGCTAGCGTGCCGCCCATGCCAAACGACTCATCGTCCGGGTGGGCCAGCACGACCAGCAAGGTCGGGCGCACATTTGGGGTAAAGGGGTGTAGTTGTGAGATCAACACCATGGTACCTTTCATATCAATGCTAGGCAGAATAGAGCAATCCTATCTCTATTGTAATACCAATTTGACTTCGACATTCCGCATCCGTTGGTCAGTCTGACGCTTGCGCATACGACAACGAGACTTCCTCTGGAAAGAGATTCCGAGGGGCGAGAGCTTCCACCATGGGCGAGGGCCGCAGAACCCGTCCCCCTGCCGCGACGCAGTCTCATTGGAGGACGCATGGCAAAGAATATGCAGAAGTTTCAAGTCAAGATGGTATAAACTGGAGTCTCGGCTTTAGCCTGGGCGAAGCGCTCCCTCATTCTTATGTTAACGCACGGTGGCAAAGGCCTGGCGACACACGTCCTTTCTGTCATCCACCCTGGAGCGATACTTGCGCTGCCAGCAACTGCTCGGCGTTCTGTACCACCATCGCCACCGTCAATTGTTCCATGCATTCTGGCGGATTGGTGTGTCGTGGACAGATGTGAAAAACCCCACAGGGACTACACCACAGATTAGTCCGTAGCACTACATGTTGCCGGGGGTTTCCCCAGGGGCCAAAACGTTCGACCGCACTCGGCCCGAAGAGATGTAGTGTCGGTACGTTCTGGCTCACAGCCAGATGCAGCGGGCCGCTGTCAACACCGAGAACCAACGCTGCATGCCGAAACAGTGCTGCCAGTTGATCGACACTGGTCTGGCCGACGAGTGTTAGCGGCGAGTGGCGCATCGCGGCGAGTATTGTCTGCACCAGATGTGCCTCGCCTGGCCCGCCAGTTAGCACCAGACATATATCGGATTGCGCCTGGAGCGCATCGGCCACCGCCGCCCAACGTTCAGGCGGCCACAATTTGGTCGCACCGCCCGTTCCGGGGTGTAGCACAACCAGTCGGGTCGCTGACCCGATACCCTGCGCCGCCAGCCAGGTCGTGGCCCATTTCATGGCAGTCGTCGCTGGCTCATAGCGTAAAGCTGGCAACGCTTGTGGCTGGTTTTGCGGCGTCCCGTCTATAGCCGCACATAGAGTCAGTGCCTGCTGACTCACATGCGCCGTTGGTTCCCATGGGAGCGCCATACTCAAGAATGGCTGGCATGCTGGCACGGCATAGCCGATTCGCCGTGGAATACCGGCCAGCAGTGCCAGTGCCGCTCCCCACCAGTGATCATCACGCAACACGAGGGCTGTGTCAAACAGGCCAGCCCGTAACAGCCAGGCATAGTGGGTCAGTGTCACATAGGGCCGTATCAATGCCCACAGGCGCATATTGATGGCCGCCAGGAACGACTGCGAACGTGGGTCTGGTGTGTCGCGGCGTTCAAATCCTGGAAACGGCAAGGTGATCAGCGTGTCGATATCCGGGTTCTGCGTCAAAATTGTGGCTGACCAGGGGCCAACCAGGGCCACAATCCAGGCCTGGGGATGCTGCTGGCGTAACCGGCGCAGAGCCGGGGTGACCAGCAGCACATCGCCCAGATGATCAGGCTTGATCAGCAAGAGACGCTGCGGGATAGGCGGAGCGCTCTGGCGTTTCAGACACAGATAGCCAGGCCACGCCAGGAGGCGCAACCACAACCAGCGGACGATCTTCCCCAGGGTACCCTTCATAGTAGTCCAACGAGACTGCCCATGGAAAGAGATGTCGAGTGGGCGAAGCTTCGCCGAAATCCCCTTTCTGGTGCGACGCGGCGAAGTCGCGCTGTACCAGAAAGCGACCATGTGCGGGGGCCGCAGGCCGCCGCAACCCTGCCGAGACAAAGTCTCGTGGGAGGAATAGGTATCACACCTGGCAACCTTTCAGTTACAGGACGTATTTCCAATCGTCTGAAAAGGGATGGGCAAGAGACCACGCCTCTCACATTTTTCTCCCTCTGCCACTTTGCGGTAGTCAGTAACCGAGTTCCTGGCAGGCGACTCTGACACGTCCATACGGCGGCAGCCATGCGGCTGCCCGCCAAACCCTATTTTTCAGACCGTCTCTCATACGACCGTTATCCGTGTCTCCGTTTGCCCGACGGCTGAAGCCACGGGATCTCGGTCGGCTGACCGGCACCGGTAGGCCGCGTCAGCGGCCTTCGGAGCGGGAGCCGGAACTTTCAGCCTCCCGGCGTGCGGGGCGTGAGGATGTCCAGGATGGCAAACTATAACGGTAGTACTAAAACAGCATCGCTCCCGCTTCACGAGCCAACTGGCGTAAGCGCTCGGAAACCTCCTTGCGTGCCCGCTTTTCTTGCTCATCGGCCATTTCGTTGAGTTTCTTCACCAGATCTGAAGTAACCTTTGCGGCGTTGGTACGTAGCAAGCGCGTACTCTCCTGGGGCGTCTCGGCCATCAGCAACTCGTTAATAAAGCGCTCCTCGGGTGTGAATTGGGCCTGGATAATCTCCATCGCCATCTGCGCAATCTGCTCCAGCCGGGTTGCTACATCAGTCTGCCCGGTACGCTGGGCCTGAGCAATATTGGCCGAGAGAACAAGCATGAAGGCCTCATCAATCTTATCCGCCGCTTCCTGCAATGCAGTCTGTGGATCGGGAGCGGTGAGAATCTGGCGCAACACCTCGGCTCCGGCCTCAAACATAGCCTGCGCTTCCTGGTCAAGCCGCTCAACCGCCTCCAGAATCGAAGCACGGCGTGCTGTCAGGCGCTGCGCCTCGTCGGACTGCCCCGCTTGCTCCAGTTCCTCGATGCGTGTCGTCCAGGCCTGAAAAAAGTTGTAATCCAGTGCTGGCCGCAGATCGGTAATCACCTCGTCCAGTTCTGCATCAGAAGCAGTCATGAGACGTTCCAGCACCTTTTGCAGATCGACATCGGCATCTGCATCTGCTTCCGCACCAAATCCGCTCAACTCCATCAGCTTCGTCCGCAACTTCTGAAACATCTGGGCCGCATCATCGTGTCCTTCTTGCTGACTGGCTTCGATAAACGCACTTAACCCGGCAAAAAACTCATAGGTCAGTTCATCCTTATGCTGCGTAACCAGGCGGGCCAGTTGCTGCTCGTTTTCCAACGCCGAGGCAAACTGGCTGATCAGATCAATTTGCTTGCGCTGTTTGTCCAGCACTTCGCGTGGAATACCGTCGGCTTGCAACACGGCATCGAGCAATGATGTCAACGACATAAAGCGTTGCGGGTTTAACAGATAGCTGCGTGGTGCGTCGGCAGGCAGGTTGCGCATAAGAAACGTCGATGCCTCGCCAATAAACCGCTCTTGCTCTTCAGGACGGGCATTCAACTCCTGTGGGAAATAGACCAGAAAGAGCGACTGTGCATGATCATGGTAGATCAGTGGCGTGCCGATCATGCTTGCTGCGCCACAGTTGGGGCAGATCGCCATGTTCAACTGGCCTGACAGGAGCGCCGACTTTAATTCTGGTTGCTGCGACACATCAACCAGGGTATAGATGCCGGTACGAAAGGTCGTACCACAAGCCGGACAGTTCAGTTGTACTAACTGCGGCGAAATAGGAGGCATAAATTCAGATTTCCTTTCTGATAGACCACAAAGATCTTGGGCCAGGATGACTGTATCCGTTCTGATTATAACACGTCCGACACCCGTTGCCCCACCACGGCATATAGGGGATCGCCAGACCAGCGACACCGGGGAGTATGCGTAAAAGACTTGACATGGGTGAAACAACCGGCGTGCCTAAAATACAACTGCACCAATTGCGCATGTTGTTCATCACGCGTTGCCATCCAGATTTGCACGGCCTTACTTGGAAAACAGCGGTTGGAAAAGCTCACAATAAATGGCGCACCCGGTTGGAGTACTCGTCCTACTTCGGCAAACACTTCCAGCGGGTGGGTCAGGTATTGCACCGAAACACTGCACACTGCACCATCAAAGCTGCCATTCTCAAATGGTAATTGGGGCGATTTGTTCAGATCGTGTACGACAAAATCGTCAAGTTGATAATTCTGGCGCATTTCTTCAGCGTTCAAGCCCAATCCCACCAGTCGTTTCACTGGCAAACTGGGCGGGAAGTGGCTACGATAGCTGCTCATCAGATCGAGGAATGTACCATTAGGGGGAAGCTCGGCTGCAAACAGATCGTGAAGGGCTCGAATAGCTGCATCATCGATATGCACGGTCAGGCGTGGAGTTTGATAAAAGAGACTATCATCGCTTTCATCATAGCGCCTAAAGTATTCACGCGGGAAAGGGTTTCTGCTGTGCAATAGTTTCTCCTCAAACTGTTATGGGGTACCGCAAGTAACCCATAATTAGTATAGGCACACTTTTGATTGACGCGCAAGGGACTTGACGCCGCCCGATGTTCTGTCGATAATGCAAGGTATAGAGAGCGTGAACACGAGGACTAGTAACCGTTCAGGGGAACGTTCGCCAGTGGGGGTTGCGGGGGCCTGCGGCCCCTGCGAAACCCTTAGAACCTCCTGGAGCGGCACTGTTCCTCCAAACCAACCCACCTGAACGGTTACCGAGGACTATATCTCTGTACTCTCTGCTATGGTGATGTGTCGTCGTCAGGAGCAACCTGAACATCTGGCAGATCATGCAGATGCACCATATCGTGCAAGAAGTATCTTCAGGCGTAGCAGCATTCGTGGTTTCCTTTCTTGACGGTGGACGTGACCGGTAGCAGAAAAACATCGGCCAACCGTGTACCTGGAAATCTGGCATCTGAAACCTGGTCTTATACCGTTTCGACGTGAACCTTCCGTATGTTCTTGCCATTCGTACGCCACCGAGACTGCGTCGCGGCGGGGGGGCGGGGGCCTGCGGCCCCCGCCCATGTGGGGATTTCGGTGACGGGGCGTTGCATGCAACGCCCCGTCGCCCCGCGACATCCCTTTCCAGGGGCAGTCTCATTGTCGTATGAGCAAGCGTAAGACGAACGGATGCGGAAGGTCGAAGTCACATTGGTCTTAGGAGTAAAAAATATGTATGCGATTCGTATTCATGCCCCTGGTGGTACCGAGGCGCTGGTGTATGAAGACGTACCAGTGCCCACACCCGGTGTCGGCGAGGTGCGGGTAAAAGTCGTCGCTGCCGGCGTGAACTTTATTGATGTGTATCAGCGCATGGGGTTGTATCCCGTGCCGCTGCCGTTTACGTTGGGCCAGGAGGCAGCCGGTATCGTGGACACGGTTGGCCCGGAAGTTACCGGATTTGATCCCGGCGATCCGGTGGCCTATGCGTTTCAGCCTGGCGCATATGCTGAGTATGCAATTGTACCGGCAGCAAAGCTGGTGCGGGTGCCGCCTACTATCGATCTCTCGATAGCGGCTGCAGTGATGTTGCAGGGTTTGACGGCGCACTACCTTACGCATAGCACCTTTCCACTGGCGGCGCAGCACACGGCGCTGGTGCATGCAGCGGCGGGTGGCGTTGGTTTGCTGCTAATCCAGATGGCAAAGCTGTCCGGGGCGCGGGTGTTGGGCACAGTCTCCACCGAGGAGAAGGCGGCGCTGGCGCGAGACGCTGGCGCGGACGAGGTGATTCTCTATACCCAGGAGGATTTTACTGCTGCCGTGCGCCGCTTGACTGATGGGCGGGGCGTGGATGTGGTGTATGACTCGGTGGGGCAAACCACGTTTAGCGGTAGCCTTGACTGCCTGTGTCCGCGTGGGTATATGGTGCTGTTTGGACAGAGTAGCGGGCCGGTGGCACCTTTCAATCTGCAAGAACTGAACAGCCGTGGTTCGCTGTTTATTACGCGGCCTTCGCTGGGGCACTATGTTGCCACCCGTGATGAACTGGAGGGACGCGTGAGCGACATAGTGCGCTGGATCGAAGCCGGTACGTTAACCGTCCATATTGATCGAACGCTGCCGTTGCATGCGGTAGCCGAGGCGCATCAGGCGCTCGAAAGCCGTGCTACGGTTGGGAAGGTGCTGCTCATGCCGTGAGGCGTAAGCCCCTTTCTATATTTATGGTACTATATGACATGCGCCAAGGAAGGCTCTTCCCTGGCGCTTTTTGCGTTTGCATTCACTATCAGGATGTACGCGGTGGTATGGTCAATTCGCCTTTGCGCCATCGGCAGAGCGGTACGTTAGTTTATTTTCCCTCTAAATTTTCGACATAGCCGAAAATTTGGAGAGAAAAAAGAGTCTCGTCCCCGCTGCCGCAGGCACAAAGAGAACATTCACACTGCCAAAATCCGTCATAATGTCTCGTCCCCGCTGCCGCAGGCACAAAAGCTTGTCCTGAGCGAAGGTGAAGGGACGTGATGTTCACGCGACCGCGTACGTTCTGACTATGTTCCTGGCCCTGGCTGCTAAGAGCCGGGCAGAAACGGTTTTTCTTTCAGACAGGCTCTAAGATCGTTTCGACGTGAACCTTCCGCATGGTCTTGCCATGCGTCCTCCAACGAGACTGCGTCGCGGTGGGGGTGCGGGGGCCTGCGGCCCC
>CALANA010000108.1 GCA_937925925.1 uncultured Chloroflexales bacterium
TCCTCACTTCGTTCGGAATGACAATAGAATTCAAATGACAATAGAATTCAAAAGACCGGCACGTGTGTCCCCCCCCTTCCAGGGGGGGTAGAGAAACCTTTCCGCTGACATATTATCCCCATCCCCCCTTTGCAGGGGGGGGTGTATTGAGGGAAACCTTTCCGCTGACATATTATCCCCATCCCCCCTTTGCAGGGGGGGAGTTCCGCGCACGGGTCGGTGGGGACTGATATGCTAGGGCAACAGTTCACCCGCAAACCAGGTGCTGGCAGAGACCCAGCCGTTGTTTCCCCCGCCGTGTCCCTGGTTGACATAGAACCAGCGGCTATATTCCGTCACTTTCCAGGGACAGATGGCACAGGCCCACGTTCGCCGCGAGCGCCAGGCATAGCCGTATGCCAGCGGGTAGTGGTTGAGCCATCCCGTTCCAATAATTGCCGGTGTGCGCCGGTCGCGGATGGAGTTGCGCGCATGTTCACGCAAGCCTCCGGTCGAAATGCCCAGTACGTTGTAATGCGTTCGTATGCGTGCCCCACTGCGCCCGGCCAGATAGCCAGACGCGTCGCTCATACGCCACGGGAAGGTCGGCCCATTTCCAAAGGCACAGAAGGTGCCAATTCGGTTGCGAATCTCCCAGGTCATATTGCGTACACCCGCATCCATGAATTGTGGTGCAACCGCGTTGGCACCATATCCACCATTCTGGCGATACAATCCCCAGCGGCCTACCCAGGTGGGGTTGCCGATCGCGGCCTGATAGTCGGCCCAGCCGAAGAGCATGGCCCACGCTGTGGCACCACAGCCACTCGGACAACTGGAGGTATTCGGTGGCGAATTGGCCGGAATCTGGGTGTAGAGCCGCTGATCATTGTGGGTACCGGCCCAATAATATGTCCACGGCCCCCATGCACTCTGGAGCTGCGCACCGGCCGGGCTTGCCAGGAGTTCACCGGTTACAGCGTTTGTGGGCGGGCCAGAACCATTAATGATGAGCGGGAGCCAGACCGTGAGCTGCTCCGGAGGCTCAATCAGAGTGACAATGCCAAACTTGCCGGTTTCGCTAGTGCCGTCTACATAGTTCAACGTAACATCGAATAGCACATCTTGGCCCGGATCAGACTCAACCGTAATCTGGAACAGCGCCGGCAATCCCTCCCGTTCAATCGTCTCGGTACGAACATGCGCGGCACCCTCGCCCGTGAGCGTTGCCGGTGAGACCAGTGCTGACAACAGCGTCATTGAATAGACATCGTCCTTGACCAGGATTTCACCAAACTGGATGGCATTGTTTTCAATTTCCCATTCTTCAACGGCCTCGCGCCGCAGTCCTTCCAGCAACGTGCCATAGGCCTGGCGGTAGTCCTGTTTTAAGCTTGACCAGGACTGCCAGCCCTCAAGCTTCAGCGCCTCAGGTGGCTCTGGCCCGCTAATCGTGAGCGTACCACTGATCGTGCGTGTATTTTGATCATCGGTCGTTGCCTGATCCGGTTCCCAGACGGCCGAACCTAATGCAACCGGTTCGTCCAGCCAGGCTGGATCCATGCCCGTGACCTTTGCTAGCGGCGTGCCCAGTTCAGCCACCAGTTGACCCTGCTCATCTTCGGCGGCGTAGGCCAGGGCATCGAGTTTGTAAAATTTCACTGCCCGCCGATCATTCTGATTGGCAATGTCGGTCATACGTTGCGTTGGCGGCTCACCCACGGAGTCCCAATGCGGAATAGGGAAGTCATGTTCGCCCGTGGCAAGAATGATAAATCCGGCCGATGCGGTAGCCGTCAGATCCGGTTCTGGTGCCGGTACCTCAACGCTAAATTCATAATAGGCTGCGCCAGGCAGATCAGGGCGGTAGAGCGGTGTTACACGCTGGCCCAGTTGGGCTTGCTCCCAACCCGGTGCCATTTCACTGAAGCGCATCTCTTCCAACAGTTGGGCTGCCCGCCGCCGTAGCTCGAAAGGCGCATCAACCATGAGTGTGGCCGCACTCCAGGTGTCTGGTCGATCATATCCGGCTCCAGACGGCCACAGGCGATCATCACCCACGGTAGCGATCCAGTGTTGAGCCAGCGCCAGCCCGATCACCCGATCCCAGCCGCCCACTAACTCGCCGCTGATCCGGAATTCGGCCCCGCGCGTAGGAAATTCGCGGCTGACGTTACGGTAGATGCCCGACCATTGACCGTCAACGGTCGTTGTCGGCGTATAGTTGCCCGTTCCGAGGCCAACTCGCGCGCGCAAACTGCCATCAACATGCACTTCTAACGACAGATCATCGTCCTGTGCAAACCGATCGCGGCTGTCGTTCAGATCCAGATACACGGCGGCCCAGTTGTCGGGTGTGGTTGATGCTGGCGCGGTCAGGCCATCGAAACAGACCCATAAATCTTGCGTGGTGTGTAGCACATAGACGTTGGCTTGCTCCACAATCACCTGTGCAGCATCCTCATACCCTTGCTCACTTGCACACACTCCATCCAGTTCCGGCGCGGTAGCTACCTGTGGTATCATCAGCGTCGTAATCCCTGGCTCAACATCAGCGGTGACGGCGACGGGTTGTGCCGTCACCCGCTGATTTGGCGGCGTTGCCAGTTGTGCCAGCAGTGCGCTCACCACCAAGAGCGCACATATTGCTCCTATGCGCATCGTCCTTCGTTGCATCCCAACCTCCTTATTGCACGTCTCACCTGTTGTGTTGCTGATCGTAACCCCCTGTGGATCAAACATCCATTGTCTGTAGTAGTACAACGCATCGTGCTGACAGCGGAAATAGCCGTGCATCTATCCCGTGCCGGAACACGACTGCCTGAACGATTACTGATGGATGGTATCAGTATAAGCACCGACCGTGAGGAAACCGTGAGGAGTACCTGTTCACCCTCAAGGGAACATGCCCGCCTGGGAATACAGGCATCGTGACCTCCCAGAGGGAGAGGGCGAGACGCCCGTGCGCCCGGACGTACCTGGGAGCGAGGGCATCTTGCCCTCGCCGACGAGGCAACGCAGGCGAGACGCCCGCCTTCCCGGACGCACCATAATGTGAACAGTTACCGTGAGGAATACTATGCTCAAGTTAAAATGTGCCGAATCATCGTTGTACTACTAACAGCCCGTATTGGCATTGTTCTAAATTGCAATCGTTGCTCCAATTGTGAACGGGAATCCAGGCTTGACGCTGGACAGAGCGCTCCCAGCGTCAAGCCTGGACTCCGGTCTTCACAAATCATTTAGGATTGCTCTATAGCAATTCGATCCCAATAGCTGGAGTCTCGGCTTGAGCCGGGGTATCGCTCCGTCCAGTCTCAAGCCGGAACGCCAGTTTTTACAACTCATGGAGGATTGCTATATCTTCTTTCCACTCCTACGATACATCTCAACCAGACCGGCTGTCTCTGAATGGACGCAGTTTTGTGAAATGGTGAAATACAATGGCTCATTTATCCATTTCGGTTTTCGGATCGTTGCAGGTGACTCTGGATGGACGCCCGGTGACCGCGTTTGAATACAATAAAGTCCGGGCATTGCTGATCTATCTTGTGGTGGAGGCCGCCCATCCGCAGCAGCGTGACACCCTGGCCACGCTGTTCTGGGCAGATTTGCCGCATTCCGCGAGTCGGCTCAATCTACGCCAGGCATTGGCGACATTGCGCCGCGCTATTGGCGACTCCCATGCGCATCCATCTTTTTTCCATATTGCCCGCGACATGGTTCAATTTAACCGGGCCAGCAGCTACACACTGGACAGCGAACAGTTTTGCACACTGTACCAGCATTGTGCCCATCATTCCCATCCCTCCGCCAGTTACTGTGCCGACTGCGTAACCTGGCTCCAGCAAGCCGTGCGCCTGTATCGCGGCGACTTTCTCGCGCAGTTTCCCTTGAAAGACAGTGCGGCTTTTGAAGAATGGGCGCAAATCAAGCGTGAGGAATACCACCGTACTGTGCTGGATATGCTCCGACAACTGGCCGATAGCTATGAATGTGTTGGGGCATATGATCAGGCCTGCCACTATGCCTGGCAACAACTCATACTCGATCCCTGGCGCGAGGAAGCCCATCGCCAGCTCATGCGCTTGTTGACATATCGTGGTCAGCGCAGTGCGGCCCTGGTGCAATACCGGCGCTGCTGTCAGGCACTGGCAACCGATCTGGGGGTGCCCCCTTCTGGTGAGACCGTTGCGCTGTATGAGTCGATCCGCGATGCTTTTCGATAAGCGCCACCCACCACTGTTCGTACTAAGCGGAGAGGCGATGGCGGCGTAAACCCAATACCTTTGCACATGCTCTGTGCCGGAGCGCTATCGCTTGACGCTGCGCCGGTAAAATGCTATGATGATCGTAAAGTTAAGCTATTTGCTTATATTTTACAGGCGCAACGTATGCGGATCTCAAGTAAAGGTGAATACGGGTTGCGGGCATTGTTTGACCTGGCCCAGCACTACGGTGAAGGCCTGATACAAAGTGATGACATCGCCCACCGTCAAGGCATCCCGGTCAATTATCTCAACCAGATGTTGATCCTGCTGCGACGAGCGGGCATTATTGAGAGCCTGCGCGGGCCGCAGGGTGGGCATATGCTGGCCCGCCCGCCCGACCAGATCACGCTGCTCGATGCGCTTATTGTCCTCGAAGGCCCGCTCATGCCGAGTGATGCGCCCCGCGACGATCTGGTGCCCACCAATCCTGATGATCGAGAGGTGATGAATGAGGTCTGGGACAGCATCCGCACCACGCTCGAAAAAGCGCTGCGTACCATTACTCTAGAAGATCTGTGTCAGCGCAAACACCAGCGCGCCGGTCATATGATGTACTATATCTAGTGTCACAACCCGCATCATGCAGACACAACGCATATTGGTGAATCGCATTGCACCACAAAGAGCGGAGGTACTGCCAGACCAGGAACACCGTTTGGTGTCGCACTATCATCGGCCGCCCTTTTGCTCTGCGGTAAGCACATCTCGTTGGACTACCAGATAGCAATCTTGCGTTGCAGCATCAGGCACTTCCCTCCCCGCTGGAGGTGGGATGTTGCGGCATCAGGACACTCCCCCAGCGGGGAGAACTACATCAGCCCCCCCCAGCGGGTGCCCCGCCCTAAAGCCCCCCCAGCGTGTGACCTCCCTAAAGCCCCCCCCAGCGGGGGGGGTTGGGGGGGGCATGCTGCGGCATCAGCCCCCCCCAGCGGGTGCCCCCCCTAAAGCCCCCCCAGCGTGTGACCTCCCTAAAGCCCCCCCCAGCGGGGGGG
>CALANA010000109.1 GCA_937925925.1 uncultured Chloroflexales bacterium
CCCCGCCCCCCGCCGCGACGCAGTCTCGTTGGAGGACGAATGGCAAGCACATGCGTCACGTCGAAACGGTATAAGCAGACCGGACAGCAGAAGCTCTATCGCCTGGTTCTGCCCCCACGTCCGCACTGGCGGGACATGACTCCTCGCGTTCTCGTGCTTCCCATAGCCGTATTTTTAACGTAAAGGCGCAAAGCGGCAAAGGGATGAAGGTTGCAACCTGCTGACGCGCAGATGCGCAGACGCCGCATCGCCCGCCCGCCACCCTTGGCGACGGACGACATCGGCACGCTCGTATCGTGCCCCCGATGGCTGCTCGCGCCCCAGAGGGACGCGCTACTGTGCTTTGCACCTCGTCGCCTTGTCGCCTCGTCGCCTCGTCGCGTCACCGCGTCCTCGCCACTGCACGCCGGTCTATGGTATAATTTCCACAGAATATCCGCTCGGATTGTCGGGTAGGTTATGCTGCGAGGAACATCCCATGTCGCGTCGGTCGCATCTGTTGCGTCTGTGTTCATTCCTCTTAGTGATGACATTGTTGTTGACTGCTTGCACCAGGGTGGCAGCACCACCGCCACCATCACCTGCTACACCACGTAGCACGCCAACTTCTCGATCAGCAACACCCACCGTCACCCCAACCCCGGTTGCGCTGGAGGCCACGTTACGCGATGAAGACGGTGGCTTTAGTCTGAACTATCCGCGCAACTGGTATACCCGTGAACTAACCGGAACGTGGGCACTGGCACCCAGCGAGGCGGCTTTGAATGCCGACACGATAACAGCCGAAATGGTCGTGTTTATTGACTCTACGGCCGTAAGCGATATTGCCGATCAACATGGGCAACAGGTGGTAGCCGATGCCCAATCGTTCTTCGATTTTATCAGTGCCAGGCCGCGTGCCGAAGGTTTCGTCTTAAGCGAACCAGTTTCAATTACGGTTGATGAGACGCCGGGTGTCCTGGCCGATCTGCGTGCCGATGGTGGCGTGGGGCAACTGGTGACGTTTCTTGGCCCATCGCATGCCGTGCGGGTGCTGGCACAGTCGTTACCGGATACCTGGGTAGACCAGAAACCGATTCTGACGGCGATGATCGACAGTCTCTCGTTTTTTGAACCGGTACCGGCCGCCACGCCGGTCGTTGTTGAGCAAGCGATGCAACCGGCGCGCATAACCAATGGGCCAGAGGGTTTTGTACTGCGCATTGGTGGCAACACCGGGCCACGCGGGGGGCGCTTTGCCTCTGCACGCGGGCTGGCGGTTGGCAGCGATGGTACGATCTATCTGGCCGAGAGCAGTCGGGGTATCTGGGTCTTTGCGCCCGATGGAACCCTGGTACGTACGTTTGGAAAAGAGGATGTGCTGGATGCCTACGATATTGCCATTCATCAGGAAGGCGATCTGTTTGTGGCCGACTATGGCCGCAATGCAATTGCTCGGTTTAAGGCTGATGGCACGTTTGTTGGTCGGTGGGGCGCAACGGGCGATGAACCCGGCCAGTTCGGGCTATCGGCACCGCAACGGATTGCTATCGGGCCTGATGGTAGTGTCTATGCCCTCGATAGTCGTATGACAGCGGATGGTAGTGGCGTTGTCAGCAGCGTGGTGCGGTTCAACAGCGCCGATGGCAGTCTGATTGAACGCATTGATCTGCCATCTGGCTCGACACCGAATGACCTGGCCGTTGATGCGCAAGGCAATATGTATCTGGCCGAGCCGTTTAGCAAGGCGATTGTGAAGATCAACAGTGCCGGCCAGGAGGTAGCCCGTCTCGGAGAGATGGTCATTCCAGACGGGATGACGCCCGGCACACTGACGCTTGATCCCCAGGGGAACATCTTTATTGCCACCTGGGATCGCGGGATTGTGCAACTGGCCCCGAATGGTATGTTGCTGGCACGTGGCGGTGCAGTCGCCAGTCCTGATACAATCCCCGAAGCGGGGCAGTTCAGTCTCCCAAATGGGATTGCTGTTGATCCACGGGGGGTAATCTGGATCAGCGATAACAGCGGCGAATATAGCGCCATCACTGCCATGCAACTGGTGGTCGATCCAGCAGCACAGGCTACCGCCGAATCTGCTGCGGCAACTGATACAGAACCGGATGCAGAATCTGACGAGGAACCCGCTGAGGCTACACCGATACCCGAAGAAGCATTGCTGCGACAGTGGGCCACGGGTGCCACCGCCAGCAGCGCCTATGAGGGCTACGAAGCAGACAATGCCACCGGGCCGCCCGATGTCGAGGGGTGTCAAAACAGCACTAATGCCTGGGCGGCTGCCGCGCCAGATACGCTCGAAACGTTAGAACTGCGTTTTGACACGCCCGTGTTTGCGACAGCAGTGAATATTCATCAGAGCCACCAGCCTGGCTTTATCACCAATGTGCAACTGATTGACGACCAGGGCAAGCTAACCAGCGTCTATCGTGCCCAGGCCGCACTACAAGCAGAGTGTCCGGCAGTCTTGTCAGTCACCTTCGACCGCACGGTACAGCCTATCGTGGGGGTAAAGCTAACGATTGACCAGCGCGGCGACATCAACTGGACTGAGATTGACGCGGTGGAACTGGTCGGTATGCCATAAATACAGGTGGGCGCGCACATCGGTGAACGATGGGCATTGACTACCCCGGTACGGCCGTACGCTCGGCATTGCGACGCCTACGAGCTGGTTTATACTGCACCGGTCTGATCATCCGTACACTCAAAAAGAGGAATAGTATCGTTAGAAATAGTGCCAGCAGCGTATAAGCCAGCCAGGGGGAAGGCAAGAGCAGACTGAGTTGACCTGAGTCAAACGTAAAGTAGAATGGGTTTTCTCCCTGTGCAAGCAGTATTTCGGTCAGACCCAGGGCAATAAAGGGATGCAAGGATAACAGGGTTCCCATTGAGTACACAAAGATAAGTGACTCGGTCGGGTCGTTCCAGCCACGGGCACTGGATACCATAACTCCGGTAATGCTAAAGATAAAGGGAATGCCCAGCAGCGAGAGAATGATCATCCCTTGCGCCATCACCGTGGCACCCAATGTGGTGCGCATCACGGTTGACCAGAATAGCCCTACCGTGGCATACAGAATGGCCGTCATGATTAGACCGATCATCGCAATAATCAGTTCTATCCCACTCACACCACCAAACAAAAAGGCTAATCCAGCCAGAGGCAACACCGCCAGTACGAGCAGGAAAGCGAACGATAACGCAGACATAAGCTTGCCAAAGGCGATCTGCCAGGGTGAAAGCAGGGTCGTGATCAGCAGATCATAGGTCTGACGCTCCTTCTCGCCGGCAATACTTCCCGCAGTGAGCGAAGGGGTGATAATACAGACCTGCACCAGCGCGGCGGTGATCACGGTTAAGAAAATAGCTTTGCCAATCCGCCGGCCAGCTTCAAAGTCATTCTGGTTGAACGGGAGACTGCTGGCAAAGGCCAGATAGATCAGCAGCGTAATAATGCCTGTAAGTGATAGATAGATCGTGAGGATAATCATAGCGCGGGCACCACGAATACGCCCGCGCAGCTCACTGATCATAACCGGGTTGGCAGGTATTTTCATACAATCTCCGTATGTATCTCTGAAACCCTCACGATGCTATACGTAACCGTTCAGGTGGGGTGGTTGGGCGGGGCGCGACCCCGCCCGGAGGTTCCCGGGGGTTGCGCGGGGGCCGCCGGCCCCCGCAACCCCCGCTGGCGAAAGTCCCCCTGAACGGTTACATGCTATACAACACACAGCTACAGATCTTTGTGGGTCGTAATCCACAGTGCGTGGATCAGACCGGGAATATAGCCGAGCAGGGTCAGAAAAATATTCGCCTGAAAATGAATGCCCCGGCCATGGCGCAACAGCACAGCCATCGGCGGAATAAAGACGATAGCAACTGATTTACGTCCCAGCATATGCGTAACTTTCTTTTGTTCTAATGATCATCTGTCACCCTTGCTTGCATTATACCGCATCTGTCCCCAACATGGGGTATACGGTCTAAGCGCACAGCGCACAGCGCAAAGCGGAAAACACATCGCCCCTTCTCGCTTTGCGTATATCCTTTTCAGTCCAAAACACGTCACGCCGTAGTCTCCTTCTGTTTGGCGCTTTGCGCTCTCCGCTGTGTGTTTAGCTGGTCAACTGACCAGGAAAAAGACTCGCCACCTGTCCATCTCTGGTCGCTCCCTATGACGGACGCGCTCCAGGCGCAGTTGCGGCACACTTTGTAGAGTAGACTGACACGTATAAGGAAGACACTATCCCTAAAAAACCATAACATCTGCCGAAACCGTCTATGCCGAGCCGGTCTTGTTTGTGCCCGCCTGGATTATGCAGTACTATATTCTCGATCTGTCATCGTACAGCGAGCCAGGCCATCCGCGACGCTAATACCAGATTGCCACCCATCAAGATAGCGCCAGGTATACACCACCAGATGTGTGGCACGCCTCCACGCTACGACAAGAGGGATCCTGGTGGCTGGCCTGACATACCTGGCTGACCGAACGTTCCCGTAATCGAGATCGATAGCTAAGGGGAGTGCCGGCTTCAGCCGGCCTGACCGGAGTCCCGGCTTCAGCCGGGCCAGTCATGCCACAGCGGCATGGCTGCGGCATTCCAGAGGTTTTGCAGGCATATTTTCAGGAGCAAGCAATATATGGATTATATCGAGAACCGCACGTTTGATGAGATACAGATCGGTGATACGGCTAGCCTGGAACGCACACTGACACGCAAAGATATTGACCTGTTCGCGGTCATGTCCGGCGATGTGAACCCGGCCCACGTCGATGAGGAATTTGCTCGGAGTGATATTTTCAAGGAAATTATCGCCCACGGTATGTGGGGGGGAGCGCTAATCTCAACCCTGCTGGGTACCAAACTGCCTGGCCCGGGCACGATCTATCTGGGGCAGACCTTGCGCTTTCGGCGTCCAGTTACGCCGGGCGACAAGATTACGGTTTCGGTGACCGCGACGGCGAAGGAAGAACACAAGCGACGGGTCACGTTTGATTGCCAGTGTGTCAACCAGCGTGGGGAGATTGTGATCAGCGGTACGGCAGAGGTCATGGCTCCTGGTGAGAAGATCAAGCGCCCGCGAGTAACGATGCCCGATATTCAGTTTCAAAATCATGGACAAAAGCACCGACAACTTATTGCCAGTACAGAGGGTCTGAAACCGATACGAACAGCGGTGGTCTATCCCGTAGGCAAACATTCTTTGCTGGGCGCAATCGATGCGGCACAGGCCAATCTGATCATTCCAGTGCTGATCGGGCCAGCAGACAGGATTCGTAGTATCGCACGCTCGGAAGGATTAGATATAGCGTCTTTTGAACTGATCGATATAGCCCAGAGCCAGCAGGCCGCCGCGTATGGCGTTGATATGGCGTATAGGGGCCAGGTTGAGGCGCTGTTGGCGGGCACACTGCCAGCCGAGGAGTTGATGCAAAAAGTCACCGCCCGTGAGGGTGGTCTGACCACCGAGCGCCGCATGAGTCACGTCTTTGCAATAGATGTCTCCAGCTATCCACGTCTGATGTTTATCACCGATGCGGGGATCAACATCTATCCGGGCCTGGAAGAAAAGCGTGATATTGTGCAGAACGCTATTGACCTGGCACACACGCTCGGCATTACGGTGCCAAAGGTTGCCATTCTCTCCTCGGTCGAGCGGGTCAAGTCACGGATTCGCTCAACGCTTGAGGCGGCTGCGCTCTGCAAGATGGTGGATCGCGGGCAAATTACCGGCGGCGTAGTTGATGGGCCGCTCGGCTTTGATAGTGCTGTATCCGAAGATGCCGCCAGTATTAAAGGTATTGTCTCGCCAGTCGCCGGGCGGGCTGACATTCTGGTTGTGCCCGACCTGGAATCCGGCACGATGTTGGTGAAGCAGCAGGAATATATGGCCGATGCACGTTCGGCGGGAGTGGTGATCGGCGCTCGCGTGCCAATTGCACTGACGAATCGTTCCTCACATCCGCTGGGTATGATGGCGTCCTGTGCGCTGGCCCTGCTGCTGGCCCGCCGCGATCAACCGGTCACTGCCGATACAGAGGTGGCCGAGTTGTTGATACATTAACAAAACGAGCCTGCGTCGCGGCAGAGGTACAGGGGCCGCAGGCCCCCGTACCGGTTCCCTTTCTGGTGTGCCACAGCTATGCTGCGTCGCATCAGAGGGGGGATTTCGGAGAAGCTGCGCCCCCTCGCCATCTCTTTCCAGGCGACGTCTCGTTGTAGGACGATGTTGCTCCGCCCCGGTATGAAAAAACAGTATTCGGGAAAACATCCTGTGTTCACCGTTCTTGTTGACAAGAGCAATAACCTGTATCTGGATTAGCCTCCTGACTGGCACGCATGTGGCGGTTGGACGGCTATCAGGTTCTATGATGGAAAAGGAGTAACAGATGAAAGACAAACAACCGCTGTCAATATGGTCACCCTTTCAGCAATATACCGAAACATTCTTGAATAATCCCTGGACAAACTGGCATCGCTTTTTTAACCCGATGACCAGTATCCAACGCACCTTGAACGCCCAGTTTTTTCCAGTGCATGTAAACTGGCGTAACTACGAAGATGTAGGCGTTGAAGCCCATGTTCTCAGCGAAGTTGGCAGTTACGGCAAGCAACTCAGTATCATTCTGAGTGTCCTTGATGTATTGCTGGCGCGGCTCGACCGCTCAGATTTGATGCCGCGCGAGCGGTTGTGCCTGGATCGATTCTATGAGTTGCGGCAACAGGTGGAGGCAGCCATTACCGAATATCGTGGCCCCCGTGAGCAGGATATGGTACGCAGCGATTTTGATCAGTTTGTTGCCGATTTGCGCCTGCTAGAGCGCACCGACCCGGAGACCTATCGTATTTACGTCAATCGTCTCCAACAGGTATTCGCGTTTGACCCGGCAGCAGCGGCGGACGGCAATGGCTTCCAGGCCTGATCTTTGGAGGCGATTTTGTGCCGCAGGCTGTTGGGGTGATCGTATAATTCAAAGTTCCTGGCACCTGCACGTTCATCGTAACAACCCTGCCGTAGGCGAAAAAGACCTTATTACGACCGCAGGATGCCGTCAATGTCAGATGACATTGTTGGAAAGTGACAGGCAGGTAAGGCGTAGCGGCGACCATCGTGGTCGCCCGCATCGAAAATCATTGATGTGCAAGGCAGGGCAATGCAAAGATTGTGATGCAATACAGGCATCGCCACCCACGGCCCGGCAACGATCGTAGGGGCACCGCTTGTGGGTGCCCGCAGCGAAAATCATTGATGTGCAATGCGGGACAATGCAAGGCGATGCGGGGCAATGCGGGCAATGCAAAGATTGCGATGCAATACAGGCATCGCCGCCCATGGCGTGGCAATGATCGTAGCCCGCAGCGCCCTGCATTGCCAGGCAACGATGGCAATGATCGCCATGATGGTCGTTGCGGGACAATGCGCGGCGATGCGGGCGATGCGGCGATGCGCGGCAATGCGGGGCGGTGTGGGGCGATGCGCGGCAATGGATGGCAGTGCCAGGCAGTGCAGGCGATGATTGCATTGCCATCCATTGGTTTGCATTGCGGGCACCCACAAGCGGTGCCCCTACGATCATGGCATTGTCATTGTTCAGCAATGCGGGGCGGTGTGGGGCATTGCGGGTATTGTGGGCCATTGTGGGGCGATGCAGGACAATGCGGGCGATGCGGCAATGCGGGGCGATGCGGGGCGGTGTGGGACGATGCAGGGCAGTGTGCGACATCGCACACGATGCGGGGCATTGCGGACAATGGCGGGGGGCGACCCTACTTTCACGTGTCGGGTTTTTGCGGTGGGGCAACCACGGGGAGTTGCTCCTACATTCCGCATCACAACCAGTTTGGGACAAAAAAGCTACGCTTACGAGCCGGTCGCTACCGGGCATTTACGTGCCTGCGTCGTCAGCATCGAGTGCCAGTTTGTAGAGTGCCAGCCCGATCAGCGCCGGATCGTGGCGAATCGTATCCTGCTTATTCCACAATTCACGCTTGCCACTCGTCATTTCGGCATAGTCCCGCACCAGTGTGCGCACCCCCAGCGCGGCAATGTCGGCCAGTTCTCGGTCGGTTGGTTGGAGCAAGTGAATGCCCTCGGCGGCATACTGCGCCAGCAATTCTAGATCCAGAACCTCACTACGGTTGATCAGCACTGCGTTTAGCACACCTGATCCCAGCAGTTCTGTCACACGTTGCACATGATCGATCACACGATAGTGATCGGTCTGACCGGGCTGGGTGGTGGTGTTGCAGACAAAAACCACCTCAGCCCGCGTCTGACGGAGTGCTGTGACCAGGCCGTCGAACAACAGCGTCGCCAGCACCGAGGTAAACAGGCTGCCTGGCCCGATGACCACCATATCAGCGCGATCCACTGCCTCCAGCACAGGCGGATAGGTCGGTGCCGACGGATCGGCCAGGAACAGACGGCGAATGGGCGCTTTGTGCAACCCCCGCACCTCCAGTTCGTTCTGCATCACGCGACCATCTTCCAGTTCGGCGCACAGGTGCGTGTTCGCCGTAGAAACGGGCAGCACGCGTGCCGTACAGCCGATCAGCGTCGCGGTCGTTGCCACCGCACCGGCAAAGTCGCCAGTCATCTGGGTCAATGCCGCCAGCAACAGATTGCCAAAGGCCATACCATCCAGCGCAGGCAGAGTGGCGGAGCGCAGACGATAGTCGAGCAAGCGGGGCAACAACGCTTCGGGATTCTGGGCCAGCGCCGTTAGCGTGTTGCGCAGATCACCCGGTGCCGGTATGTCGGCCAGCGTCCGTGCCACGCCGGTACTGCGCCCGGTATCGGTCACGGCCACCACCGCCGTCAGATCGGCAAAATAGGGGCGCGCCCCCAACACGACCTGGCTCGCTCCCCGCCCGCCACCGATGACCACGAGCTTCTTATCCGTCGCCGGTAGCACGGGTTTGGTCTCATCTGGTATCATGTTCTTTCATCAGGTGTTCATACAGATCCAGCGTCTGCCGGGCCACCACCGGCCAGGCAAAAGTACTGGTGACAATCCGAGCGCTCTCAGCCCCCCATTCCGGCCAGCATGCCCGTTGCGCCAGCGCCAGGCGCAACTTCGCGGCCAGATCGTCAACATCACCGGGACGCACCAGATAGCCGTTGCGCCCATCAAAGACCTTGTCGGGAATACCGCCGACCGCACTGGCAACCACCGGACGACGATGGATCATGCCTTCCAGCGTCACCAGCGATGAACCTTCATAGAGCGTTGGATGCACCACCAGGTCAACCTCGTTGTAGAGGCTGTGCAACTCGGCCTCGTGCAGGCGGCCCACAAAGGTAACATGCTGCGTCAACCCGGCCTCGGCCACCTGGCGCTGCAATGCCTGCTCCTCGCTCCCGCGTCCCACCAGCAGCCAGCGCCAGGTCGTAGGCAGCGCGGCCCGTATCTGTGCCAGGGCCGCAATCAGCACATGATAGCCCTTGTTGCGCTCCAGCCGACCGACACTGAGCAGGATCGGCCTGGCCTCCTCCAGGCGCAAGCGCTGCCGTAACTCATAGCGCAGATCATCGCGCACCAGGCCCAGGCATTCATCTACGTCAATTGCGCTCGGAATAACTACCACCCGTGCCGGATCGACCCGCAGATAGCGTGGCAGGTCGTCCTGTGTACAGGCATCGGTCGCAATCACCCGGTCGGCGCAGCGATGCCCATAGGCATACAGCGAACGAAACGCAGCATAGGCCAGCCATTTGCGCCAGTCGGGAGTGCGGAATTCTTCCATCCCGTGCGGATTGGCAACAAATGGTACCTGGCGCAACAGCGGGTCGCGTACACGAATAGACCCGTAACCGGTTGCACAAAAACCCTGACTATGCACCAGATCAATCTGCCTGCGTCGGACTGCTGCCCCCGCTGCCAGACCAAGCCGCCAGGTATACCAGGAATAGTTGATCTGCCGCCCCACAATGCCATTGGGCGGCAAAAGCGGTGTGGTGTAATCATAGCGCACAAAGACCACCGCCGCCAACCCGCTCATGATCGCTCGCAACGCGGTGCGCTGATCGGCGGTAGGTGGCGCATGTCGGGCCGTTTCTTGTACGAACAGTGTGACCGCAACCCCTAGCCGGGTCAGGTGGGTCACCAGGTGATAGACATGGCTTTCCAGACCGCCAAAGCCATGCAATGGATACACAATGCGCGACAGCATGGCGATGCGGATGCAGCGTTTGTCAGATATGGGTAGGCTCATAGGCTATTATCATACCACAAGCCAGGCAGGTGCGGTCTGCGTCGTCTGCACGGCCTGAACACTTGAACGCTCGAACGCTC
>CALANA010000110.1 GCA_937925925.1 uncultured Chloroflexales bacterium
AGTGGCCCATAGATCGGCAGCATATAGCGCATGGTGGAGGCAAACTGCTGCCCCTGCCAGCCGAAATAGAACGCAATCCAGACCCACAGCGTCAGCGCCGCCGGAGCGCTGGAGCGCTCTCCGCGAAGCGCTTGAGCGCTCAAGCGTTGGAACGTTGGAGCGCTCCAGCGCTTGAACGCTTGAGCGCTCCAACGCTCCCCCGCTCCCCCGCTCTCCCGCTCTCCCGCGTGACCGCTCGAACGCTCGAACGCGTGAACGTTCCAACGCTCGCCCGCTCCCCCGCTCGAACGCGTGACCGCGTGAGCGATGGTCAGCAGCCCAAACGCGGCCCAGCCGACCCAGACGGTCAGCCCCAGTGGGATGCCCATGCCCCAGCGCACCATATTCTGCCAGGGAAAGAGGTAGGCCGGGCGGCGCACCCACTGTTGCGAGGGATAGAAGTCGATCTCGCCGGTCACAAATCGCTGCACCTCCTGCATATTCGCGAGGAAGCGCGGGTCAGGACGCACATCCAGCACGCCCCAGCCGCGCAACCACGTTGGGGCGGGGGGTGTGCCCGCAGGCGTGGCAAGCGGCGGTGAGTCGGGCTGGGAGCCGATAAACGCATCCGGCTGGAGGATGCGAAAGGTGAAGAGGGTGAGCGCTCCGGCCAGGCACAAGAGCGGCAGTTCGTAGGAGACGAAGCGGTTGAGAACGGGGGCAATACCCGTCGGGTGATGGACGGGCGACCGCAGCGCTCCGGTGGTCTCCGCCGTCGGGGGGGTTCGGGGGGGTTCGGGGGGATGATGAGCAGGCACGTGCGGAGAAGCGTTCGCCCGTTCGAGTGCCTGCCATGCCGCCAGCGCCGCTGCAACGATGGCGATGAGGCCCAGCGTTGCGAGCGTGATGCGGTTCGCCATGCCCGCGCCAATGCTGATACCGAGCGCGGCGTAGCTGCCCATGCCGCCGCCCTGCGCCACGCGCACGGCCCAGGAGAGCGCCAGCAGCGCGAAGAAGGTCGAAAAGATCGGATCGACAAAAAAATGCGACTGCTGGATTGACATCACGGCCAGCGCGGTCAGCAGCGCTGCCAGCAACCCGACCCGGCGTTCAAACAGGCGCTGGCCAATGAGAAAGACCAGCAGGATTGACCCCAGATCGAACAGCACCGCCAGCGAGCGCCCCACCTTGACGATCTCGTGATAGGTCGTGAGATTCCGGCCCTCCGGGTTGAGCAGGGGGTGCAACACCGTCAGCTTCGGCACGCGCAGCTCCGGGTTGGGGATGGTGGGGCGATACCCGGTCTGCGGGTTCATGGGCACCGTATGGTCGGCGATCGTTTCCGGCAGCGCGTCGTTGGGGGTGAGGGTGACCGCCACGAGCCGCGTCAGCGCAATCGGAAACGAGCCATAGACAAAGAACGTCTTGCCCACATTGCGCGGATTGGCGGGCGAGCGCGCCGAGTCGAAATACTCCGGCAGGCTGGCCGGCACCCGTACGAGTGACGCGACATCGGTAAAGAAGCGCTCATCCGGGTGCTGACCGGTGCCCGAATCCCACGTTGTCAGCCCCAGGGTACGGAACGAGGCGCCCAGCAGCACGATGACCAGCAGCGCCACCGCTGTGGCCCACTGCGTACGCCACCAGGTGGTGCTGGTGGCCGATCGTTCATGTCGTGTGGCGGCGGTGCCACGCACCTGGGACACCGGTATGGGGTCGGGTGAGGAAGAAGAGGAGTGTTTTACATCCACGCTGTTCCACCTATGCTACTCCCACATCCAGGAAACGAGGAACCGGAGACAGGAACCAGGCAGCCCTAACCAGTCCAGGTATCTGGCACCGCTTCCAGATGATGTGGATAGTAGTCGTATAAAGAGTACCGCAAACGGCCACATAAGCGGTTGTTTAACTATGAGCCGCAGATAACAGTCGCAACCTTCACCGTTGGATATTATACCAGCGAGGGAAGGCCAGTGACAAGGGCAAATTTCGTTACTTTGACAAGTTTTAGCTTGACAAAGCCAGAATCAACGTGCTATAATCACCCTATATCTATGTGCAGTTCCTGCCAAAAGATTGTGCAACTGTAGCAATATGCCTGTAGGTCAATGTGATACCAAAAAACGTGCGAAAAATCCGAAGTGCTGCCACCACTTACTGGATTTTGTTGAAGAAACGTACTTCTTCGACTTATTAAGAAATAATTAAAAACACAATGACAACATCAATTATGACAGTTGAGCGTAAGGAGCAAGGAGCCACTCGCCACAATATCTTACATCTACTACGCCGCCGTGGTCAAATGACCGCCCTTGAGTTAAGCCGTGAATTGAAGATCGGTGCCGTAGGTGTGCGTCAGCATCTGGCGTTACTTGAGCGCGATGGATTAGTCCAGGTCACCGGAGTGCGGCGTAGCATTGGTCGTCCCAGTCACCTGTATGAATTGACTGCTGAGGCCGAACAGCACTTTCCTAAACAGTATGACACCTTTGCCCTCGATCTGCTTGATTATATCGCTGATCATGGGGGCGAAGAAGCTATTGAGCAGGTTTTTCATGCCCGACGCTACGCAATTGCTCAGTCTTATACCTCCCGGCTTTGCGGTAAAACCAGAGCCCAGCAAGTTGCAGAGTTAGCCAGTATCCTGACCGATCAGGGCTACATGTGCGACTTTGAACAACTGGATGATGGTTCGTTTATTCTTACTGAACATAACTGTCCGATCGACTGTATTGCCCGTCGCCATGGTCAGAGTTGCGAGCAGGAGTTAAAGTTGTACGAGCAGTTGCTCGGTACCCCTCTTACACGAGACACAACCATTGCCTCCGGGGGGCCATACTGTCGCTATCATATTCCTGCCGCATATTCCGAGGATTCTGAGTTCGAATCTGTGTAGTGGTAGGCAGTAATGCACACACTACCGTCCTTATACCTCGCTTTTCTTAACTTTACATTGGTATATATCTTGCGTTCTAGATCATGGTACGTAGTCGGGAGGCAGGTTTACCATAATACCTGACCTTGTTTCAGTTTGTAAGATTCGGGAAATTTGAAGCACAGGAGGGAAGTACAGATGCCGTATGAATTACCACCATTGCCCTATGATTATAATGCCTTAGAACCGCATATTGACGAGCAGACGATGCGTATTCATCACGATAAGCACCACGCTGCCTATATTAATAATGTGAACAAGGCGCTGGAGGGTCAGACGGCGCTTGCCAGTCTGAGTGTAGAACAGTTGCTGGCATCATTAGATAAAGTGCCTGACAACATTCGTACCGTAGTGAACAACAACGGTGGTGGGCACGCGAACCATACGTTGTTCTGGCAGATCATGAGTCCGCAAGGTGGTGGTGAGCCAACCGGTGCGCTGGCTCAGGCCATCAACAGCACCTTTGGCAGCTTTGCGGCGTTCAAGGAGCAGTTTAGCGCTGCGGCAACTGGCCGGTTTGGTAGTGGCTGGGCCTGGTTGGTGGTTGATAGCGCGGGCAAGTTGTCCATCATGAGTACGCCCAACCAGGATAGCCCCATCTCGCAGGGCCTGAAGCCGATCCTCGGCCTGGATGTCTGGGAGCATGCCTACTACCTGAAGTATCAAAATAGGCGCCCGGACTATATTGCGGCCTGGTGGAATGTCGTGAACTGGCCGAAGGTAGCCGAGTTGTACGCCGGGTAGGTAATAAGCGTTTCTGATACGCATGTGCTTCGGGTGCCAACACCTGGTATAGGTACCCGAAGCGCAGCATATCGCATTGGCAGCGAAATTGTACTGTCTACAAGCTAGCAAAAATATATCGAGCAGAAGTACTAAGTGGTACCAACGCAAACGCCAGGATAATTAACAAGAAGAGGACAATCTGCATCCAGACTGCAAGTTTCACGTTCTGATGATCCAAAAAATCACGGATACCTAGAACTGCGATTAGCGCCAGTATTCCCACTAGCATCAGGCCAAAAAGAGCCGTACCCATATCTGTTTCCTTTTAAAGGCAGTCATTGCTGCTTTTGTATGCGAAATCCGTGCCGTATCTTTGAACGTTCCAGATCAAAGACGGGTAAACACAGCCACCAGCACCGTACATAGGAATACAAAGAGGAAAAAGAGAACCACACCGGAGCCGTACTGCTCACTTTCACGGATCTCAATCGGGACGTAGATGATATCGGTACCAGGACTGATATGGCAAATTCCCGCTATTGCTACCAAGAATATACCGATGAGAAACATCACGAAAGGAATAATCATTGCTCCCTCCTTACGGAATCGTATTGATGAGATATATCGCATTCGCAACGGAATATTTACGATATGCTGAAATAGTAACTGAATGTAGAACGTACTACAAGGATATGCAAAAGATATTTCACTGAATTTACCAGGATGTATTCCGATTCGTTCTTTTAACATGTAATTCCTGGTTCCTAAGCCTGAAGCAGAACACGTATGGCAATCCTAAATCAGTTGTGAAGACTAGAGTCCAGGTTTGAGCCTGGGTCTCGATTCGTCCAGGCTCAAGCCTGGGTCTAGTACAAGCGGGCCTCTCTCCATCCCTCGTTGTCCGTCATCCTGCGCGGAGGCCGAGCCGAAGTGAATGGCATCCTGAGCGCCGCGCATGGCATCCTGAGCGCCGCGCATGGCATCCTGAGCGCCGCGCATGGCATCCTGAGCGCCGCGCATGGCATCCTGAGCAGAGCGAAGGATCTCATCAGCCAGCAGGTAAGCTGCTTCGCTGCGCCAAGCTGCTGCGCTGCGCTCAGCATGACACAACCCTGGAGCTATTTCCATCATCGTACACTAGCAGGAGTGTGCATACTACCCCGGCGTGCGCCGGGTCGTCGGTGCTGCACTCGCTCTAGAGATGTAAACTATAGTCTTATTCGGAGCAGCGTTACGCACCGTTCAGCGCCGCAACCAGCAGAGCTACAAGCAGGATAAACAGGAAGTACCAGACCAGACCCGATCCTGTATTGCGAGGGATGCGAACTTTTATAATAGCGAGATTGGGATTGGGATTGGGTTTGCGGACGCGACTCGCAGTAAGCAATAATACTGTGATGAGTAACAGTATGAAGAGAATAGCCATAGAATCCTCCTTGTGGGTCATGCCGATTATGGTACCTTGTTCCTTTTAGTTCCAGCCTGCTCTAGCACATACCAGAAAGCTGTTCAGGCTACCTCTCGGATACCTATATGCTACTATGATACGTACTATGTTTACAAGGAAAGATACAGGATACTTTGCCTACTTTACAAGGATACTTTGCTTACACTACGTGGATATGTACAGGGGATATAGGAGAAAAAGGATATGCAGTGGCGAATTGTCATGGAGTATAGCCGTCAGGATCGATCCGCCCATTGCAATAAGCGTAACCCTTCCAGGCGGATGACTTCGGGGTAGAGTGCCTGATATATGGCACAGTTGGGTGACTTGAGATCGAAATGCCCCGTGGCACGCCAGGTTGCCACGGGGCACCCGCCGGCACACCAGTGCTGCCACACGCAGGTATGGCAATCTGCTTTTGCCTCGACCGGCACATTCTGTATGCCGATCCGATCGCTACGGATCAGGTGGAGTGGATCGGCATCCCAGATCGTCCCCACTGCATGCCCGATTTCCATCTGGCATTTTGCCACATGGCCGTGATGGTCAATCACCATATAATGCTCACCGACGCCGCAGACGTGATGGTGAGGCGCACCCAGATGGGCACGGTCTAGCAGACATCCTAGCAGACTATAGCGTGGCAGATGCCCCTCGATGACCGCATAGGCCGCACGCATCCCGGCGATCAGGCGTTGCTCATCGAGTTGCAGTTCGGATCGGTCGGCACTGGCGGGAGTAGGACGGTAGAAGTTGAGCGCAAAGTGAATATCACGCTCCAGTAGCCAGGCTACGAGCGTTGGCAGACCGGCCACACTCGCGCCCGTGACCGTCACCGAGACAGTCAACGGCATATCTAGCGCCTGGGCACCTTCAATACTGGCAACCACGGCATGGAACGATCCCTGTCCCCCGTTCCGTGGGCGCTGTGCATCGTGGAACTGCGGCGGGCCGTCGAGCGAGATCATAAGCAGCACGCCCAGGTCACGTACCGTTTGCAACTGTGCATGCGACAGGCCCACGCCATTGCTTAACAGTACGCCGCGTAGCGCTATCCCGGCGGCGTGCGCCTGCGCTTGCGCATAGCGGTGCATCTCGACCACCAGTGGCAGGTTCAGGCTGGCCTCCCCACCCGCATACTTGAGTTGTACACTGCGGTAGCCATACTGCTGTGCGGAGCGCAGAATCGTATCAATTGCCGTTATCCCGGTCGTGGTGGTCATCGCCTCAGCCGTCTTGTCAATGTAGCAGTAGGTACAACGCAGATTACAGGCATTGGTTACATGCAGCCAGGCTACCAGTTCGTGTGCAGGCGGGGAGTGTGGAGCATCATCACTGGCGTGGAGCAGGCCTAGCGCATACAACTGCTGTGCGGCCACCTGTTCGTCTTCGTTGAGATCAGCCAGTGTGTACGGTGTCTGGAGCCGTTCTAAGAGTGCCCACGTCGCCTGATTCACTACCGTAATCCAGCTCAACGACGGCACAAACGCAACCCGATGTGTAGGTGTGAGCTTGATCGAGCGTAACGCAGGTTGGTGTTGCAGCCGTGTCGCCGGGGTGAGATCCCTGGATTGAGGCACAGGTTGGGTGGCGGGGCAGGCGCAGTCAGTGGGTATTGTGCCTGATGCCATTGTCTGGTGGTCAAAAAGGATCTCAAAGTCGGATACGTTGTTCATATTGTTGCTTCCACAAACAGGTACAGATGCTCTCGTGGTGACATAGCTATCAGCCCAACAACCGGTCACGACCTGTACAAAAGGCAAAAAAACCAAATTCCATCGAAATATCAATCTGTTTTTCAGATCAGCAGCTATCTCTCAGTGACAGACATCCGATAGGTACTACTTCCGTCTATTCCAACTGCTTCACTTACCACCTGAACACTTATACCAATGTGACGTCGACCTTCCGCATCCGTTGGTTCGTCGTACGCTTGCGCATACGACCATATGCCTGCCCCTGGAACGAGCGGTCGCGGGGCGGAGAGGCGTTGCATGCAATACCTCTCCGCCGACATCCACACATGGGCGGGGGCCGCAGGCCCCCGCCCCCCCCCGCCGCGACGCTGGCGCGTGAGAGGACGCATGGCACGATTATGCGGAAGGGTCACGTCGAAACGGTATTATTCTCTGCGTCTCTGCATCTTTGTGCCTTTACGTTAAAATAAGGATTGTCTCTGGCGAAGGGATGTCGATCACCAGAGTTGTCAGAAGGCGCTACGACGAACATCTTCCAGGGATACGACAGTTTGAACCGGCGCTAGAAATCAAGACGGGTCTCAATATTCTCGCGCATAAACGCCACACTGTTGGCCCAGGCATCAGTCCACTTGTCGGGATCAGGTTTTTGATAGGGGAGATCGCCAACGGTTATGCTGAACTGATTCTCCTGGATATGCGTATGAAACGTTCGCAATGGCTCAAGATCCATCTGGTTGATCCGCTCGTCAATGAGACGTTCAAAGTTGCCCTGATCAAGATGCAGGCGGGCAAACACAAAGGCACGGGCCATCGCCAGTGTCATCAACCGGAGCGCCTCCAGATCATTGTGCTGCTGATCGAGCATGATCATCGCTCGTTGTAGCGCGATTTTGCCGCTGACAACCTGCGCATACTCTTGCATTGGCACATACATCACCTGCTCGGCTTGATCGAGCAAGGTCTGGGCCTGGGCATAGTCTTGCATATCATTATAGACCGTGGCTTTACTAACAGTCAGATCGGCAAACTGCATAGACTGTGTATCAGCTACCAGGTTCAAAGCCTGATCAAGTAATCGCAGGGCTGTTTGCTGGTACCGGTGACATTTTTCATGGTCACCTTTGCGCTGATACAGGACAGCGATGACCCGCGCATAGCCAGCCCAGTCATTGTAAATCTCGCGGAGTGTGTCTGGTTCATTCTCTACCAGTTGAGCCGCTTGCTCAAAATGCTGTTCAATCTGCTCGTCAACTTCCTGGCGGGCATTCATAATCGCACTTTTCAGTAGGCCACGGGCCTGGGCTACCAGTGCGCGGGCACGCTGGCTTTCGGACTCTTGAGCGGCCTGTTCCGCATGTCGCAGCGGCACCTCGGCCTCGACAAACTCGCCCCGCTTCAGGCGAATCAAGGCATTGGTGTTCCAGTAGAGCGCACGCTGATAGGTCGAAACCGCAGGCAAATATTCTCTGATAACTTCGTTTGAGAATGTCAGCGCACGCTTGAGGTTGCCGGTCAGCGCCAGCACATAGGCGAGATTATTGGTAATATGCGCCAGATTGTTCTTGAATGAAAGGCGATCGGCAGGCAGTATGCCACTTTCTTGATAGCTACGGGCTTTGATGCGTGCGCGATCATAGTCTATTTGAGCCTGCATGTAATGTTGTTGCTGGCGATAGATGTATCCACGGCGGACATAGGCCTGGCTGAGGAAATAGGGCCGCCGCAGTTGCAGAAACTCATCGGCGATCCTGGTCTGATCAAGCTGTTCCAGAAAGGTAATACTACGTGAAAGGAGTCGTTCGGCCTGTGGTGATCCGATGGATCGTTGGGCGAGGTGCAGTGCATAGGCCCGCCACAGGTTCAACGATACAAACAGGTACGGATCATGCTGTGGGGTACGCCAGGGCCAATCCCTGGGATCTTGATCGTCGGGAGGCAACGTACCGGCCTGTACCAGGCTCTGGTTGAGCTGTTCGGCTTTCTCGACCGCAGCCTGGTTCTGATCCTGGGCCAGCAACATCTGTACCTGGTTCACCTGTTCATCTTCCAGTATCTGGGTTTTGGTGAGCGTGGACTGGGCGAGTGCATCACGGTAGGGATAGATCCGTTCCTGTCCACGACTGATATGGTAGTTCAGGGTACTCCAGAATGCATCGGCGAGTACCAGGGCATCGTTGATGCTCCGTTCGTCCAGGAACAGATCGGCATAGATGACATAGCTGCGGTAACCCTGCACAAAGTCGCGGCTCAACTCGTAGTACATGTTGTCGGCCGCAGCCCCTAACAGCGCGCTACGCTCAACCCGTTGCACCTGTTCACGGCTGATCTGACACAGATACTCCAGGGTCGGTTCACGTAATCCGCATTCATCGGGCTTCCCGCTCTGGTCAATCATGACAAAAATCTCGTCATGCAAAAAGAACTTATCGCCGATGCATTTGACCAGGGCCACTTCGTCAAGTTTATCGAGAACACGCCGATCACAGTTCAGGTTCAGTTTCCCGAATAAATCCACCAGTGCCTCACGCCGGAGACCACGGCGGGCATAGACCAGAAAGTAGAGCGCGTAGGCCAGGGTGGTCTGGGCCTCATTGCTGGGCAGCGGACGGCGCAAAGGGTTGAGAATGGTTTCGATCAACCAGTCCTCAAATTCGGGCCGACTGTCTTGCGTCTTAAATCCGGGGAGTGGCGGCGGGATCGCCACTTCGGAACGGCGCGTCTCAGCATAGCAGGTGAGCAACAGTGGACGACCTTCGGTCATGCGTTCAATGCGGTCAATCTCATCTGCCGTGAGGGTCTGACCTGGTGTATAGGACTGAATATATGTTTTGATGACCTCTCTATTCGTCAAGAAATCAAGCTGCTGGACGCCCTCAGCCAGTACCTTGCTTGCCTTGAGCGTCGTAATGATGCGATTATTGTCAACCGGACGACCAGTGAGGAGTACAAGCGTATGCTTCAAGTGGGGCAAGGTCGTTTGCATCCACTCGACCACCAGATCGACACCACTCATACCGCTACCGACGTTGACCAGTGCTTCCGGCGGTGCTGGCTCACTAAACAGGGTCTCTAACGTATCAAAACTCATGACCAGCGCATATTGAGGCGTAAGGCTGTTCCAACTCTGCACAAACTGCTGACGCAGGCGTTCTCGGGCCTGGGTTATTTCCACCTGGGTACCGGTCTCGCGTGTGCGACGGTACTCTTTTAGCACAGCAGTGTAGTCGGCAAAGGCGGTATCGACCTGGGTGGGTGAGAGACGATACCACTCGTGCTGCTCTGTCTGCTTCAAGCCATCAATCAGGCGTTGTTCGATCTCGGTCGGGTTGCGGCTCTCAAAGCTATAGAAGTCCACCAGTTGGGCAATGCGCAGGCGCGTCGTATCCTGTTCGTTGTCGGTGGCAATAATGTCTGGATAGTAGAGCAGCAAGTGCGTTTTTCCCAGACCACCGCCGGCTTGAAAATAGAGTGCGCGGCAATGCGGTTGTTCCAGAATCTGTCGGGTATATGTGCGCAACAGATGTTTCTCGTCTTCACGACCGATATAGGTTGGTAGTCTCGATAAGATAGACATTGACAGAGAACCTCTCTTGAACGGGGTTACCAGGGATGTTCCATATGCGGCCAGGGATCAGGCTTCAGCAGAATGCGAATCAGATCGTTCAGTTGATACTTGCGTGTGTCACGATTATAGGTGACTATGCTGCAACTGTGTAACAGCGCCACTCTATCTTGAATGATGGCTGCGGTGACCGGTTGTAGAGAATGCTGGTGCAGGTACGCAATCACATCTTGCAGGGCAAACTCCGACTCAAGTCTGGCGATGGCATCCAGTAATCGTTCCAGTTCACCGGGTAACAGTTTCTCGCTCAGTGGTGGCTCTTGACTGAGTCGCTCGAAGAGCTGTCGTCTGAGCCGCACCAGTTCCGTTTCATTCAGCAGAGGATAATCACGCGCAGAGGTACCGATATGCTGGATCAACAACTGCTGGATCGTACTCCATAGACCAGCGGTATGCAGGCGACTGAGGAGTTCGTGATCTTTGTAGAGCAAGCTGGCAATCTGCTTGCCTGGCAACTGCGCCCGCTCAAACAGGTGTTGGATACGCCTGTGCCACCGGTCTGGCTCAAGAGTGTACAGGCCATGATCGGCCACCGTGGAAAAGTACAGCCATTCGTTTAGCAGCGGTGCGTTATCAATCGGTCGGGTGCGAAAGCGTTCGTAGTAGGTCTGCTCTAAGAATTGACAGATCTGTCGGTAGCGCTCCGGTTGCTCGTGCCGTAATTGCTCATCCAGGAAATAGCGCAGTGGGAGTACCAGGCGGAAGGGCTGTTGACGCTGATAGGGCAGCAGGCATTGCTGCTCGCGCAGTTCGGGTAGCACCTGCTCAAGCAATACCTGATGCACCGTGTGCGACCCGTGCCACCCTGGTTGTACCATATCGAGTATATTCTGGATAACCGGTACCTCGATCCTCCGCAATAGCCCCGCATAGCGGAGCATAGTCCGCGTCATATCGCTTATATCGTGCAGGCGCTTGAGCCAATCAGTGGTAGCGCCGGACACGTCGCTCAGGGTGGATTCGACAGTAAGATCGGTTTCGGGGGGGACTATTCCTAATACCTGTAGCATATGATAGAGACCGAGCGGATAGCCCTGGAGTGCAATCTGAGCCGATTGGGTCAGCAACTCGGATAGCCATTCGGCCCCGGATGTACGTAAAAACGCCCGTGTTTCGGTGGGTGAGAATGGTGTAACATCAGAGGGGGTACAGATTTCGCGCAATTCCCAGAAATGCCAGAAGAGCGGCGATTGACTGCTACAAATAATCAGGACGCACTGCTGGTCAAGCAGTGGCTTGATGATTTCTTCCTGCAGCCATTTCCAGTAGGGCAGATCATCAAGATGATCAAGAATGATAATCAGGGGAACTGCTTCATGTTTGTGCAAACCGGTTGCGGTAAACCGTATGTGGAAGGTTTCGGGAGCTACCGTGGTTCCGTCCGTCAGCTTGACGGTATCCGGTAGATCTCTCAAGGCGCTGATGTTGCGCAGGTACTCCAGCGCTTCTGTCAGTGGAACGGGGGCAGACTTGAGAGGGGAAGTGCGTTCAGGATCAAAATCCAGCCAGATGACCGGATAGTCCTGGCGAAAGCGATCAAAAATCTGACTGTTCAGGATCGTCTTCCCAATACCAGTAATGCCATGCAAATTGACAATTTTGGCAGGTATGCCTTCCGTAGTTTTCTTGAGTTGATCAAGATATGTCTGCAACTCCTGCAACATGGCGCTACGTTCGACCTGTTTTGCAGATTCAAAGTCTTGCGCTGCTTCGCGCCCCTCGGATGGCTGAGAAATCATACATTGACCATATCTGAATAGGCATGATGTCTATATGCGTCTGATAACAAAACACACTTCGCACCTGGGTACGAAGTGTGACGCTAGATTGTCAAACAGCACTGGTCACGAACGCATCATGCCAGAAATGTACATAACAATGCCAGGTAAAACGATTCAAAACGGCAAAGAAACCAACCTGCCTCTGATATTTCTCTTATTATCGTACTATCATGAGCATCGTATCGCAAGGATAAGTACAAGATATTTTGTGGATATTTCTGTAGCACAAAGCGCAAAGCACAAAACAGGAGGAAAGCGTTCGAGCGTCCGAGCGTTCAAGCGCTCAAGCGTTCGAGCGGTCGAGCGTTCACGTGGACAGCGTTCAAGCGTTCGAGCGGGGGAGCGTTGGAGCGTTGGAGCGTTCGAGCGTTCCAACGCTCCAACGCTTGAGCGCTCAAGCGCTTCACGGTACGGGCTGGCATCGTGCGCCGCGTCCGCGTCCGGGCGGCACTGAAACAGGGCCAGAAGAGGGAGATGGAGCCAGGCACGGTTTCCGTCATGCCTCATCAGGTGGGATTTCGGTATAGTGACACAACACGTAACCGGTACCAGGTTGAACGGCAATATAGGTCGATGAGCCGGGTTGTCCAGGTTGCAATATTTCGCGCAGACGGCGGATAATTTTGTTCAGGCTGCCGCGAGGGTCTTCACGTTCAGCAAGGGTGTCACCATAGAGTACCTGCTGCAACTCTTCGTAGCTGACGGTGCGCTGGCGGTTGTCCCACAGGCACTGCATACAGCTCCGCAGGTTTTTCGGTAGGGGACGGGAATGACAGCGCTGATTGCCGAGCCAGAGGTCGCCACGGGCATCGAAGAAGAGCAATGGCGGCGTATTGTCTATCGGTGTAGGGGGTGTCGGTGGGGGATCAGAGGGTACCACTGCCGGGGCAGGAGGCGTACATAGCGCTCGCAGCGCTATGTACGCCTGGTCAGGCAGTAGCACGTGGATGATCGTCTGGATGGCAATCAGTGCCTGCGGGTCATCCACGCGACGGCAGTGTTCCTCAACGATGTTGCGGGTGAGATCCAGCAATTTGCGAGGCGAAGATCGGGCTGCTGCGATCAGCCAGGTGTCAGGATCGGGGATACCCGATGCAGGTTCGCAGAGATCACTGAAGGCATTGACATACCCAAAGTTACTGGTGGCACTGATCAGGCTAAAGCTGGTCAGGCGTCTGGACAGCATATCGCGTAGGTCGGACTCATTCCACTGCAGATGATACACCGGAATGCGATCCAGCCGACCTACCTGCTGCTGGCGCATCGGCGCTTCAAGAAAGTTAGGCAAGAAAAACTTGAAGGCAAAGCCACACTCCTGCAACACGCCCGGCGCGTCGAGCAGTGGCTGGAGTAACCGGAGCGTCAGATCCAGGTTGTTGCGCGTTTTTGTATGTTCGTCAACACCGTCGATCAGGACGTAGACGCTGGCACAACCAGCGGCGGCGGCCAACTGCGCCAGGATACGCAGCCATTCCTTGATGCCCATCGCCGTTTGCTGGAAGGCCTCGGCAAGTGCTTCGTTGAGCCTGGGGACATAACGCTGAGAAAAGCACAGGGGGGCATAGTTCTGTAGCAGGGCACAGAAGCGGGCATACAGCGCCTGATCTTGCTGGAAGCGTAGACTCCGTTCGGGATGCTGGTGCAGATAGGCGTCAAGCGCTTCCAGCGTCAGCCGCCGCAAGATCACCAGATAGTCTTCAAGGTAGACCTGGTCACGGTCGTTTAACAGCAAATCAAAGTCGCTAAAGGTGACAATCAACGCCGGTGTATCACGGCGTTGACCGGCCAGGCGGGCCACTTCCAGACGATGACTGGTTTTGCCATAGCCCTGCGGTGCAAACAGGATCAGACTTTCCGGGTGCTGCGGGTTACCCACTAGCCGTTCAAACCAGGACGCGCGCACAAAGTAGGTCGCCAGTTGCTCGCGCTCCTGCTCGGCATTGGTGGTCGCAAAGGGATTACCGTTGAATCGCCGTGATTGTAAGAACGCATCAAGGGTGATTGACATAATAAACTCGATCAGTCATCACTACGCATCGCTTCCAGAACCGCTTTGATCGTTGCCGCACTGATACGATCGGCAGACCAATCGTGCTGGCAGTGATGCTCTAGAATGGCACATGCCAGTTGCATTAACCGCCTCGGAGAGCCGTTTGCCGTCTGTACCAACGCTCCATCTACATCTCCCAAATCTGGCACACATAAATCAGCAAAACATTGAACCGTTCCCAGACGTGTGTTAGGACGAGCGGGATTCGGTCTATTTTGCAATCTATTCGCCAGCATCTTGCGCAATTGTTCAGGTTCCCATTGAAGTTTACGGGTTGTCAGACCTCCGGGTATACCAATACCCAGTTGTATTGGTTGCTCAAGTACGCTCGGAAGAAAGAACTTAAATGTAAATCCAAGATTTTGTAATGGGCCAAAATGATCCAATGGATGCTTAATGAGATCCAGTATATCTTTCGTTGTCCTAAAATGAGCATTATCTTCAAGTCCATCAACAAGAATATAAATATTCTTAAAATCACTAGCCCTTACAATGTGATGTAGTATCACAAACTTGTCCATTGTCGAACTTGTACGATAATGCTCCAGAATTCCTTCTGCATTAGCTGGTTCGATTACTATGTTTTGGTGTATCCTGGAATATTGGCAAACGGCCCAGAAGTCCTGCTTTTTTACTGATGCACAAAATTTTTGCATACGTCGTTTAGATTTTGCTAATTCTTGTTGCAAAATGTCTAGGAGTTTTTGCTGAATACAGCCTAACCAGGTATCAAGCGTGACACCATTTTGGGAAAAGCACCAGAAATGATCAAAGTGGATAACCAGACAATCTTTGTTCTTATCAAGAAATTCCTTCAGCATCAGACAGACTGCTGTCTTGCCGTATCCATCTGTGCCATAGACAATGTGACCTGTGGATTGACTTAAGGTATAAAAGATGCCAGGGATAACAAAGAAGGTTGATAGCCTTGATCCTTCTGCATTCGCATTCACCGTAAAATATGCCAAAAAATCCCTGGGATGCGCTTGTAAGATTTCTGTTTTGTACAATTCATCAAACGTTGACATAATACGCTATCACTTTCCTCTGCCTGAAAGTGTGGTCAGCTTCCAGACTGGGAGAATGTAGAGCGGGCAAACGAGATACACATTCAGACTAAGTCTTTCGTATTGCACCCCTCTGTAGATATTGGTTCCAAAACCCGCAGTTTTTTTGTAAGCCAGGTGGTTCAAGTTCAGATGTGCAATGTGCGCTACCAGATGGTAGTGTTAATACAGATCGCCCGCTGTCCTGCGCATTTATGTTCCGACTGCTTCCAGGTAAGCGTCATGGCATAGTGAGCGTCACGGCATAGTTCGCCTCCACGCCCGAGGAGGCGAACTATGCGCCCATCTTGCCGCTGAGCTTGATGCCAAACGCCACACTGATTTCGTCCGGTGGATCGGGGAGCGTGCGTAATCGGGTGATACTACCTGTAGCAGCGGGCCGGATCTTATCCAGTGCCTGAGCCAGGGTCAACTGAGCCTTCACAAACAGTTCACCCGGATGCACAACTGGCGTCGTACCGCGTAGCTCGTGCGGTTCATCGACTTCAACCACGATGCTGCTGCCATCTTCAAGGGGGAATTCGATCAGCCGTTTCATGTCATGCCTCCTGCGATGTATAGAGTTACCTGTGTATTGATAGTTGAGATAATGCTGATTACATCATAGCATAGTCAGCGAGATATGGCTATCCAATTGCAGATTGTGCAGATTGCTTTGTGTGGTTTATACCGAAACCAACTTGCATTGAACCAGAACCAGGATGATGGCCGTTTTTTTGCCGGATTTTGTAACGTATTGGTACATAACGTCCAATGCTGTTACTTCTTATGTTTACCCTGATCAGGTTTGACTGTTTGTATTTTTTTGCACGCGATCATGGCAGGCAATGGTATAATCTCCGCAGAGTCAACGGTAATAGGATAGTATGTCGCTTGCAATCGTACCCGGTGTCCCGGCCTGGGCCTGGACAGAGCTCGACCCAGGCTGAAGCGATGCACCATCTTGTGTCTCGCCGTTGCTGCACGACTCTTGGAAAATTGCTCGCGATCCAACCAGCCATCTATGCCCGGTTGGATGTGACTGTGGCTGCGCATGCAAGCATACGGTAAGCCACCATGGAAGGTTGAGGAACAATGCCTTTTCATTTTGAACGGCAAGCAATTCCAGATGTGGTGTTGATTGAGCCGCATCGGATAGGTGATCATCGCGGGTTTTTTATGGAAACCTATCGGCGTTCCGAGTTTGTAGCCCATGGCATTACCGATGTCTTTGTGCAGGATAATCTTTCGCGCTCGGTGCGGGGAGTATTGCGCGGTCTGCATTATCAACAACATCCGCAGGCACAGGGCAAACTGGTGATGGTCTTGCACGGTGAAATCTTCGATGTAGCCGTCGATATCCGGCGGGAGTCGCCCACCTATGGGCAGTGGGTTGGGTTGTTGCTTTCTGCCGTGCGCTTGCAAATGCTTTATATTCCGGCGGGATTTGCGCATGGGTTCTGTGTTCTCAGTGAAACAGCCGATTTCACCTATAAAGTGACCAGCGAGTATAATCAGGCCCTGGATCGTGGCATTCGGTGGGATGATCCAGACATTGGGATTAACTGGCCGATCAGGGAGCCAACCTTGTCGGCCAGGGATGCCGGACTGCCAGTGCTGGCCGAAGCTGACAATACCTTTGTCTATCGCCCATAGGAGTGCCGACCAGCGATCATTGACAGGAGGTACACGGCGGCTTGTGCTTGTCTACTTCTGGTTGAGTGCGCTGCCAACGAGCGGGCAATGAATAAACGAATAGGCCAGGGATCTTCTGGTATTGACCGGAGGTACGCGGTGGGGTATCTGTCGACTATTTTTGCCTGCGGCAGCATGGAAGAAACACTTTCTTTCACCCCGTATTTTTGTCTATGACGAAATTGCGGGGTGAAAAACAGATCAAATGCCGCTCTGCCAAAGGTGAAAAAGACGGTAGCGACGAGCGACCACGTAAGTCGTGGTATTGACCGGAGGTACGCGGTGGCTTGAGTCCCAGGCCCTTTGCGCCTGCAGCCGCGTTGAAGCGACGCTCTTCTTGTTCCCCTTTTCGCCGTAGGCGAAAAGGAAGCCAAAAAGAGACAAAGTACTGCTCTGCTGAAAGCGAAAACCATCTGGTAATGGACAACCGCGTACGTTCTGTCATTGACCACTGACCGCTGACTACCGATCGTTAGCCGCTGATGGAGACATGTTGCTATGTGCCATTATATATCCAATAAATGCGGTTGCTGAAACGGGGCATACGGTTTCTCGTATACTATATTTTGGTAGACCTGTGGCGAATCGGATCTCAGGAGGAGAGAGATAGTATGGAAGAGAATGATCAGCAGCACAAAACGTTGCGGATGACTTTGCTTATGACCCCAGATATGGCGAATTTTTCGGGTCATGTTCACGGCGGTGCCACGCTCAGGCTGCTCGACCAGGTTGCCTATGCCTGTGCCTCGCGCTATTGTAACCACTATGTAGTGACGCTCTCGGTCGATCAGGTGTTTTTCCGGGAACCGGTGCATGTGGGGGAATTGGTGACATTTATGGCTTCGATCAACTATACCGGTAATACCTCCATGGAGGTTGGTATTCGGGTTATTGCCGAAAATATTATTCACAAAACGAGCCGACATGTCATGACCTGCTATTTCACGATGGTGGCAGTGGATGAGCAGGGGCAACCGGTCAAGGTACCGCCAGTGCAGATCGCTACCCCGACCGAGCAGCGGCGCTATACTGCGGCCCTGTTGCGCCGCGAGTTCCGCAAGGAGGTTGAACGGCGCAGCCTGGAGATACGGCAGATGCCCGGATATAACGAGGATCAACGGTAAGTACGGTAGCCAGTTTGCACCTGTATTTGACGCGTGCTATCCAGGCTGGTATCTTTAGGGGTATGACAACGATCTGGACAATTTCTGATCTGCACCTGTCAACCGCCAGACCCAAACCGATGGACATTTTTGGGTCACACTGGAAAGATCATCAGCAACGGATAGGTGTAGCGTGGCAGGCACGGGTCAAGTCGGATGACTATGTTCTTATGGCGGGTGACATCTCATGGGCGCTTAAGATCGATGATGCGCTGCTTGACCTGGAATGGATTGCGGCCTTGCCGGGTCACAAAGTGATGATACGAGGGAATCACGATTACTGGTTCCCGCGCCGGGTTGGGTCGCTCCGTTCCCGCCTGCCAACGAGCATCACGGCGCTGGGAGGGGATGCGGTGGATATTGGGCGGGCGGTCGTCTGTGGCACGCGTGGCTGGATTACGCCCGATACGCCGGGGTTTCAGCCAGAGACAGACGTGCGCATCTATCAGCGGGAGCTGGGTCTACTCGATAGTGCGCTCAATGCGGCGCAGCGGTTGGCTCAGGGTGTTCGCCCGATCATCGTGATGATCCACTATCCACCGTTCCTCAACCAGCAACCAACCGAGTTTGCCCAGCGCATTGCAGCTGCAGGTGCGGCGGCCTGTGTTTACGGGCATTTGCATCGGCCCAACGACTGGGCGACTGCCGTGCAGGGCCGGGTCGATGGGGTGTTTTATCAGTTGACTGCCTGCGATTATCTGAGCTTTGGCCCGGTGGCGGTGCGTGGTTTGCCGATCTGTTGTGCCAAAGAGATTTCCGAACAACCATTTGCCACACAGGGCCCAGAAAGCCCGGAGAGGCCTGATGACTCTTCACCATGAATTGAAATACCGCTGAACCATCGGGAAAGCGTTCAAGCGTTCAAGCGTTCAAGCGTTCAAGCGTTCAAGCGTTCAAGCGTTCAAGCGTTCAAGCGTTCAAGCGTTCAAGCGTTCAAGCGTTCAAGCGTTCAAGCGTTCAAGCGTTCAAGCGTTCAAGCGTTC
>CALANA010000111.1 GCA_937925925.1 uncultured Chloroflexales bacterium
CACCTACGCAAGCCCGCCGATGACGAGGGCGATACGCTGACGATGGTGGTGGATGGTGTGGATCAGACCGGTGTGTTGCCATCGTCAGGATTGTGGAACGGAGGAACGTTCGTGCGCTTGATCGCTCCACCCCTCCCCCGCAACGACTAAAGTCGTTACTACATGTAGCCGCCGCTCTCCCGCTCCCCCGCTCCCCCGCTTGAACGCTTGAACGCTTGAACGCTTGAACGCTTGAACGCTCCCCCGCTTGAACGCTTGAACGCTCGACCGCTTGAACGCTTGAACGCTTGAACGCTCCACCCCTAACCACAAACGAAAGGGGACATTTGTCCCATCTCTAAAGGGCAATCCGTCCCTATACGTCACGCCTACAATACGCTATGCTTATCCCATCACCCGATGGGATAGACGAAAGCCCTGATCAAGGAGGACAATCATGGCAAGCCCGAAACTAGGAAATCCGGCAGTTGTTGGTCTGGCAGCGTTTGGTTTGACGACGATGGTTTTGCAGTTCCACAATGTGGGTTGGATGGGCCTTGGCCCGGTTATCTGGCTCGGTCTGATTTTTGGCGGTACGGCCCAGCTTATTGCTGGGTTGCAGGAGATGAAGACGGGGAATAACTTTGGCTATAGCGCGTTCACATCCTACGGTGCATTCTGGATTGCTCTGGCATTGATGCTGATTGGTAATAGCGCTGGCTGGTTTGTCGCCAGCACCACTGATGTCGGCTGGTTCCTGGTTGCCTGGACGCTGTATACGGCGATTATGTGGGTTGGCTCGATGCGCATCAATGCTGCGCTAGCCTGGACATTTACCACCTTGCTGCTGGGCTTTATTCTGCTCGATCTGGCGCATTTTGGCTTCCCGGCGATGACTGTGGTTGCAGGGTATGTGCTGATGGTTTGTGCATTGCTAGCCTGGTACGTGATGGCGCACATCATTTTTGCCGATGTCTTTGGGCGGGATGTACTCCCGGTTGGCAAGCCCTGGATTAAAGACCGCGAGCCAGTGCAAATCACCAGTACATCCACCAGCGAACTCCAACCGGAAGTCATGTAAATCAACGATCTATTGTCGGAAGCCGATGGAAGAGCGGTCACCCTTGTCGGTGACCGCTTTTTCCACGAATATGCACGCTCAGGAGACGCCACCATGACTCACCCGATCCGTATTCTGATCGCCGACGATCACATGATGGTTCGTCACGCCTTAAGTCAAATTTGCACCACTGAGCCAGATATGCAGGTCATCGGGCAAGCCGCAAACGGACAGGAAGCGTATTGCCTGGCATTGTTACTTCAGCCAGATGTACTGGTGATGGATCTGTCTATGCCGATGATTGATGGTGTGCAGGTAGCGCGGCACTTGCTGGTAGATAATCCCACGATCAAGATTGTTATGTTAACGGTCTGTTGCGAAGAACGGTATGTCCTGGAAGCGCTCAAGGCGGGTGTGCGTGCCTATGTGGTGAAAGATGCTGAGAGCGAGACGTTGCTGCAGGCGATTCGGGCCGTCGCGTCCGGAGAGTGGAAGATTGATGCCCTGGTTGCCCGTACTCTTCTCGACGAGTATCGACACCAACAGACCGATCCGGTTGTATCGAGCGGTCTGACGCGGTTAAGTGCGTTCGATCTGAAGCTGCTAGAACTCATTGCCGAGGGCCACGACCAGCACGCAATCATGAGCGAACTTGATCTCCCAGACGTGATGGTGCGCCAGCGCCTGGCCTTGATCCTCACCCGACTCTACGATGAAATACTCAATTAGCTTCTTCGGCGATGTGCCTTAGACTGCCGAACCCAGCAAGCGTTGATGTTCCTGATGTATACAGTGATTCATTACCACCTGTAAACCTGCATTGTGAGCATACCAGGCCGCGGCTGCATTACGAATTCCCTGTTGCATCCACACCACTCTGGCATGCTTTTGCACCGCCTCTTCCACAGATGGCCCAACCTCGTTGGCAGGGCGGAAAATATCAACAATATCCACTGCGAATGGTATTGAAGTGACGTTCGGGTACGCCTGCTCACCCAGAACAGTGGTTGCATGGGGATTAACGGGTACGATCTGATAGCCTTGCTGCTGCAAATAGTGGGCCACACGATACGCTGGCTGCTCGTCGTTTTCAGACAATCCAACCACGGCAATAATCCGCGCCTCGCTCAAGATCTGACGCAGCGTAGCATCAGTAACCTCAAAGATTTCCTGCTCAGTACGCATAGGTTTTCCCTCTCCTCTATAATTTACGAGGTACGCGGTCGCTCGAATCCAACAGTTTGCTAGCCTTCAGCAGAGTGGGCCACTGCGTATCTCGTAGCGTATCCACCTGCTCGTTGTACAGGTATGCCATTGTTATGTGCAAGATCGGTACCATCCCTTACGCTGATCTGGTACCGATCTTGCATAATCTTTCTGGAAACTGTAAGCTTTTTGTGCGTAAGTCTGTAGCCGGGCAAACCATGGGAGCGCTCCAACGGAGTCCTGGCTTCAGCCGGGGAGTGCCGGAGACCCGGCTTCAGCCGGAGAGCGCAAGCCCGGGGAGCGCTGACGGAGTCCTGGCTTCAGCCGGGGAGTGCCGGAGACCCGGCTTCAGCCGGAGAGCGCAAGCCCGGGGAGCGCTGCCGGAGACCCGGCTTCAGCCGGGAGCGCAAACCATCAAAGCGCTCCAACCGAGTTCCGGCTGATCAACGTTGAAAAATAGTGATCAGGTATGGCATGCAGCAGCTATAAAGTTCGTTAACACTTTACGGTTGGGTAGTACGTCGTAACGACTTTCATCATTTGTAAAGATGTCAAACGACGAAAGTCGTCACTCCATGTGTCAGGTCAAAAGCTGGCATCTGGAACCATGCCTTAGAAAAAGGAGGAGAGCAATGGCACGAACAAAATTGGAAGGACTGCGGGTAGCGGTGCTGGCCGCCGATGGCTTCGAGCAAGTGGAGTTAACGGTGCCCATGAAAGAATTACGCCGACAGGGAGCGGTGGTCGAAGTAGTTTCTATCCGGCCTGGTCAGATCAAGGGCATGCACCTGATTTTCCCCGGCAAAAAGGTGCGCGTTGACCGCCTGGTGGAACATGCCGATCCAGAGGTATACGACGCACTTCTCTTGCCCGGTGGCTTTGTCAATCCTGACTTGTTGCGCCAGAATGAGCAGGTGCTGGAGTTTGTACGGGCGTTTGATCGCAGCGAAAAGCCAATTGCGGTGATCTGTCATGGGCTGTGGGTACTGGCTTCGGCAGACCTGGTACGCGGGCGGCGGCTTACGTCCTGGCCGGGCATCAAGGATGATCTGACGAATGCAGGTGCCGACTGGTTTGATGCACCGGTTGTGCGCGATAGAAACTGGGTTTCGAGCCGTGGCCCTCAAGATCTCAAGGCATTCAAGGCGGCAATGGTTGAGCTGTTTGCCGAACGTACGCCGCTGGCCCCGAAAGAGATCAAGCGGCAGTCAGCAAAGGGCCGCTGGCTGCTGGGTGGTATGCTGCTGGCCGCAGCCGGTTATGCTTTACACCGCACACCCGTGGGTGATATGGTGCGTAAGCAGTTGTCGTCAACCCCAACGAGCTAAGCCTGGAGCGTCTACCTGTTCGTTGTAACGATGTATGAACGTTGAGAAAGTAATCCAGATATAGCAATCCTAAATGAGTTGTAAAAAACTGGAGTCCCGGCTTTAGCCGGGTATTATATCAATGTGACGTCGCCCTTCCGCATCCGTTGGTTCGTCGTACGCTTGCGCATACGACCATACGCCTGCCCCTGGAACGAGCGGTCGTGCGGCGGAGCGGCGTTGCATGCAATGCCGCTCCGCCGACATCCACACATGGGCGGGGGTCTGCGGCCCCCGCCCCCTCGCCGCGACGCTGGCGCGTGGGAGGACGCATGGCACGACCATGCGGAAGGGTCACGGCGAAACGGTATAACATGATGTACACGTTCTCGTGTGTCTGGACGCTAGCGTCGGGCGACGGCGGCGCAAAAGACGGCGCTCCAGCCCGCGCATGCGGGCTTCGTGAACGACTAGCCCGCCCGTTTCCGGGCCGGGCGATCGCTCGTGTCATTCAGAGCATGGTATCATAGATCATACACATTATTTTTGCCAGCCTTAACAGAGGCGGGAGGTACGTATGAGCGATCCTCGGATAACACAACTGGCACATGTGCTGGTTCACTATTCATTACAGATCAAAGCAGGCGATCTATTTCGCATCACTGGCAACACCGTAACCGCGCCGCTGATCAGCGCGATCTACAAAGAAGCGCTGCTCGCTGGTGCGCATCCGTTTACCAATGTGAGCATTGGAGAAGTAGAGGAACTGTTTTATCAGCATAGCAACGATACACAACTGCGTTATATCTCTCCACTCCGACGACAGGAGGTAGAAAGAATAGACGCCACCATTACCCTCCTGGGTGAAGAAAATACCCGTAGCCTGAGTGGTATTGATCCAGAACGCATTGCGCTGGCTCGTCATGCCCGACGCGAACTCCAGGAGCGCATGATGGAGCGTGCGGCGGCCGGTACGTTGCGCTGGTGTGTAACCCAATTCCCGACCGCAGCCAATGCCCAGGATGCCGATATGTCGTTGCGTGACTATGAGGATTTTGTGTATGGGGCTGGCTTACTCAACACCGATGACCCTGTCGCAGCCTGGGAGCAAGTTCGGGTTGAACAGCAGCGTCTGGCCGATTTTCTGGCCGAGTGTGACACCATTCGGCTAACGAGCGCAGGGACAGATCTGACCTATCGTGTCGGCGGGCGTACCTGGATCAATGCAGCCGGCGACAAAAACTTTCCCGATGGTGAGATCTTTACCGGGCCAATCGAAGACAGCGCCGAGGGCGTCATCACATACAGCTTCCCGGCGGTCTACAGTGGCCGTGAAGTTGATGGCGTACGCCTGGTGTTTCGGCAGGGCAAAGTCGTTGAAGCAACGGCGACGAAGGGCCAGGATTTGCTGCTCTCATTGCTGGATATGGATCAGGGCGCACGCTATCTGGGCGAAGTGGCGTTCGGGTTGAACTATGGCATCCAACGCTTCTCGCGCAATATCCTCTTCGATGAAAAGATTGGCGGCACAGTACACCTCGCGGTTGGTGCCAGTTACCCCGAAACTGGCGGATGCAATCAGTCCGGTTTGCATTGGGATATGGTGTGTGATATGCGCACTGGTAGCGAAGTCTTTGCTGATGGAGAACTGATCTATCGCGATGGCAAATTCTTAATTTAGGTGATTCAAAATGAGCTGTAGCTGCATCGCTGGCATCACCGCGAAGCATTGGCACTAGCAACGCGGTACCGACCGAAATGTCAACGCTGTGGGTAGTGCTGCGCCTTTGCGCGTGTCTTCTGAGTGTTCTACAATAGCTAGTAAAATCAAGTTGACGCATAGCACAATGAGCAGACTTCAGTATGCCGATCATTATTGAACAGGTCGATCCAGCGCTCCTTCAGCAACCACCACCGCGGGCATTGCCACCGCTGTTACTGCTTAATCTGTTGGGCGAATATCTGATTGAACTGCCGCTATCGGTCTATCTCAATCCAGTATTGCTAGGGAGCATCGTGGCTGCACTCGCCATGACCGTGCTGGAGATTGACCTGCCTCTGTGGATTGCCCTGGCATTAATTGTGACTGTCCATATTGGGATGGGTATCTGGAAACTCGGCTGCCGTATTCGTGAGGATATGAAGCTGATCAAGTATGGCATCATTACTCGTGCCCGCATTCTGCGCTGTCGCCTGCATACCGGGCCAGCCGCTAAGCCCGGTGGTGCATTTCTGGACTGTGCGATCTCGATTGGCCGTAACCGCACGCTGGTCGGCAGTGTCTGGCTAGCTGATAGTGCCGAGGCGCTGTGTCTGGCAGAAGCGGGCTGGTTGCCGGTCATCTGTTTACCACGTGCGCCCGGTACCTGGCGCCTGCTGAAACAGCCACAATCAGACGTGTATTACGATCTCTTCTCAGAAAATTGATATCTCTCTGGACCCTTTGTAGCACGGGCAACGCAGAAACGGCAATAGTATGGTACACTATCGGCGTTATTATTCTGGCAAATGGACATATCATCCTGACCGACTTGCCCCAGCATGTTGTAACTCTGTGTTCCAACGTGCCAGGGTGGTACTGTAGCCAGTGGATCAGGATGATACACGAGATGCGAAGGAGTACTTGTGCGACGCGTAGATGATCTTCACGTCCTGAATATGACCCCGCTCATACCTCCACGTACCTTAAAAGAGCGGTTACCGATTGACGAGACGGCCACCAATACAGTTGTGGAAGCACGCGAAACCATCAAGCGCATTCTGCGCCGCGAGGATCCCCGGCTCTTGCTCGTTGTTGGCCCATGTTCTATTCACGATACATCGTCGGCCATCGAATATGCCGAACGATTGTATCAAGCCCACTGTCAGTTTCAGGATCGGCTGTTTATTGTAATGCGTGTCTATCTCGAAAAACCGCGCACCACGACCGGCTGGCGCGGCTTTATTAATGATCCCGATCTCGATGATTCGTGTGATATGAATGCAGGCCTGAGTAAAGCCCGCGAATTATTGTTGCATATTAACAGTATGGGCCTGCCCACCGCAACCGAGATGCTTGATCCGATCAGTCCCCAATATATCTCGGATCTGGTGAGCATGACTGGCATCGGAGCCCGTACCGTCGAGTCGCAGACGCATCGGGCCATGGCAAGCGGCCTCTCCATGCCCGTGGGCTACAAAAACAGCACAGACGGCAATATTCAAGTAGCGGTGAATGCATATCTGGCGGCCATTAGTTCCCACAGCTTCCTGGGAGTCACCCAGGATGGGATTGGCTGTGTGGTCAAAACGGCTGGTAATCCCGATGGGATGATCATTCTACGTGGGAGCCGTTCCGCCGGGCTTTCTCGCCCCAATTATGATGCAGACAGTGTTGCCCAGACCGAAGCGAAGTTACAGGCAGCCGGCCTGACCCCGGCGATTATGATCGATTGCAGCCATGCGAATGCCAATTATGACTATACACGCCAGGAGGAGATCTGGAATACCGTGCTAGACCAGTATCTTGGCGAACGCCCGGCAGTGATTGGGATGATGATTGAGAGTCATTTGCATGAGGGCAAACAGGCAATTGCTGCTGATCGTTCGCAGTTACGCTATGGCGTGTCGATCACTGATGCATGTGTAAGTTGGGAGACAACCGAACGCATGTTACACAATGCATATACGGCTATGGCAGCCTTAACCACTGACGTGCCCGCGTGATGAGGCATATGGTGGCAAGTTCTCGAAAGAGGCGCGGAGGTGCAGGGGCTTTGTCGTCTGCACGCCTCCGCACCGCTGCTTGCCATCCCCTGTTCTCTATCCAGCAGAGGTACAATGAAGAACAATCTCCGTAAAACCCTGCTTGAAGAGCTTGAACGACATATGCGCCGGAGCAGATGGCAGATCTGGCTGCTGCTGCCACTGCTACTGGCCTTGCTGATTACCTTGCCACCACTGCTCACGTCGGACGCTACCCCGGCCCGCCCCCTCGTGCCGACAGCGGTGTTGCTGCTGGATCACACTAGAGAAAGACCTGGCGGACTGGTGGCAACGTTTGTTCCCCAGGAACCAGTAGCTGCGGCACCGACACCACCTGAACCACCAGACGATGCCCTGCCTGAGGCCGCACCGCCGCTGCTCGAAACTCCACCACCCGCAGCAATTCCCATATTGATGTATCACTATGTGCGGACGGTTGATCGCACCGCTGATCCACTCGGCTTTCAACTCTCGGTGACACCAGCGCAACTGGCGGCTCAACTCGACTGGCTGGCGCGTCAGGGCTATACCACGGTGACAATGGAGACCGCAGCCCGCTGTTTGCAGGGCGAACATCTCTGCCCACCTGGATCGATTGCGTTGACCTTTGATGATGGCTATGCCGACGCTTACAGCGCAGCCTTGCCGCTGCTGCAACAGCATGGCTTTGTCGCCACGTTCTATATCGTCAGCAGTTTTATTGGCTGGCCGGGCTATATGGACTGGAGTGAACTGGCAGACCTGCACGCGGCGGGCATGGAGATTGGTGCCCATACCGTCCATCACCGCGACTTGACCACGTTAAGCACAGAGTCAGCGTCTGCCGAGATCGCACTGTCAGGTCAGCATCTGGCCGATGGCTTGCAGATCGAAATTCATAGTTTCTGTTATCCCGCTGGAAAATTCAATGCTTCCGTTGCGGCGCTGGTGCGCGAAGCCGGGTTTATGAGCGCCACAACGACCATCCAATCCCACGACCAGCACGATCTCTATGCCCTGCCCCGCCTGCGTATATACGGCGACCTGACCCAGGCCAGCTTTGAGGCGCTGGTACAGGCATATATGCCATAAGGACGTTGGAACACTGGTACCAGAGGGCCTAAATACCTCCATACGTCGTATGACATCCTGAGCGGCGCGAAGGATCTTGCGGCGCGCATGACATCCTGAGCAAAGCGAAGGATCTTGCGGCGCGCATGACATCCTGAGCGGAGCGAAGGATCTTGCGGCGCGCATGGCATCCTGAGCAAAGCGAAGGATCATATCCCATCAGAAGGAAGATGCTTCGCTGCGCACGATGCTGCGCTGCGCACGATGCTTCGCTGCGCAAGATGCTTCGCTCCGCTCAGCATGACAACGCGCTGCGCACGATGCTTCGCTGCGCACGATGCTGCGCTGCGCACGATGCTGCGCTGCGCATGATGCTGCGCTGCGCACGATGCTGCGCTGCGCACGATGCTGCGCTGCACAAGATGCTGCGCTGCGCAAGATTCTGCGCTGCGCTCAGCATGACAACGCGCTGCGTACGATGCTGCGCTCCGCAAGATGCTTCGCTCCGCTCAGCATGACAACGCGCTGCGCACGATGCTGCGCTGCGCAAGATGCTGCGCTGCGCTCAGCATGACCAAACCCTGGAGCGATTTCCGTCATCGTGTACTAGCACGTTAAAAGGGCAGTGCCTTGTGCCGGCCCTTGCTCTACCAAAGGCCCAAAAGCTTGTCCCGTTCGACTGCGCTCAGAGCTTGCCCTGAGCGCAGTCGAATGGGGCAAGCTCTGAGCGTAGTCGAAGGAACGTTTTGTTCAAGCGACCGCGTACGTCCTAACATGAACAGGTGTTGCTCCATAACCTGCTACCTGCCAACTTCCAACATCCTAAAATAGAGGCGTCTGCATGGCGACATTCGGATCTATCCGCAGCAAGGAAACGTGTACCCAACCTGTTGTGCCGCGTGGATTGGTGATTTGATACCATGTACCCGCCACATTCCGCGCACGTAGTTGCAACGTCTCCCCCGCGTGGATCTGATCCAGCACCGATCCGCGCAACGAGGGTTCCGCCCGTACATTCCCGCCATTAAAGACCATTGCTCGCAACTCTTCCGCCGCTAGAATCGGAATTCCCTGCTGTTCAGTTATGACGATGCGGGCCGCAACGGACGGATCAATCGTCAGGAGTGAAGCATGTACCCAGCCTGCGCCAGCAGGAGCTGTCACCTCATACCAGAGACTATTGGCCGTGCGCCGATGCAGCGTGACCGACTGCCCGGCACGAAGCTGTCCCAGCACAGCCCCTTGGAGTGTCGGAAGGTCGCGGATATTTCCACCATTAAAAACCGTGGCCGTACCTGACGAGCCGGGTGTATTATGTTCTGCAGGCGGGGGCACGGCGACTTCCGCCGTCGTTTCGGTTTCGGCAAAGAACGGCGTGTCAGTGGTAGCCGCTGCGTCTGACGGTTCATCAGCCGTAGCCGCTGCGTCTGACGGTTCATCAGCCATATGTTCCAGATCCTCCTGATTCAGCCAGTCGCTCCCCTCAGAGTCTTCCAGATCGCTAAAAAACGACATACCGGAAGTAGGCGATTCTAAAGGTAGCGCATCCGTCGGAGCCGTAATCGCAATATCTTGATCAAAATCGTAGAGCCGCATAAGCACGCCGAGCTGCAGTCCTTGCTCTGATATGAAACCAGAGGTATCATCCTCTGGTCGTACCAGACCCACTACCTCGGCCTGGTGAAAATAGCCATCATCGCACACCCAGACTTTTAACTCGACATCTTGAATTTCATCAGGCTCAAGGAGCGGATCATCCTGTTCGGTGTTCAACTCCTCGATGAAGTCTGTCATTGCCTCGGCATCCAGGGTATACAGCGTACATTGCAGCCCCTCCAGCATCACCCGACTGGTTTGGCCGGTAGCGAGCATAGCCACGAACTGATCGAAATCCTGATCATCAAAGTTATTTAACAACTCATCGGGATCAGTAGTTACAGGTACTATATCGCTGACATCCTCAGACGAAACATACCAGCGTTCTTCGGTCAGACCTAGCAAGCCAATTGGCCCACGGATATAGTTCTGCCCATCGGACGTCATTAACTCAAGTCCTTTTTCGCCATCAAACCCAAAAAACACGGGCATCAATCCACCAACAACCAGATGCCAATCATCGTGATTGAATGCACCATTAATATCCAAGAGGCTTACCGGCTCTTCTGTATCAGTCCCCATATAAGCAATTATTGCAGGATCCAGGCCCGTGGCAGTCACTTGCAGTTGCATACGACGCACCTTGCTATCAAAAGATTGCGTGATGGCTTCCTTCAGGCTGGCCTCAGACGGAACCAGATCAGCCTCTTTCGCCTCCAAGAAAAGAGGGCACCCATGAGGTGTGCCCCTACATACCGCGTCGGTTGTATAATCTCTCCTACTACAACCAGACTTTTTTACCAGAGAGGATGCAGAGAGACGCAGAGATGCTAGCCAAAGCATAATACCAAATCAATTTGAATATTCCACACGATCGGCGGCGTGGGGCCAGGATCTCACCTCATCAAAGGCCGACTGCACGGCCTGCCTTAGCCGCCCCAGGGCGGCTTCGCAAACCGAGCCGGGGGCTTCAGCCCCCCGGCGGGCGGGCAGGCCGCGCCATCCCGACCGAATGCCCCGCGCCTTCAGGTGCGGGCACCCGTGAACACAGGCCGCGAAGGCGGCCTGCCTTAGCCGCCCCAGGGCGGCTTCGCAGACCGAGCCGGGGGCTTCAGCCCCCCGGCGGGCGAGCAGGCCGCGCCATCCCGACCGA
>CALANA010000112.1 GCA_937925925.1 uncultured Chloroflexales bacterium
TGGAGCGTAGTGGTTGACCATTACGATGGTGCGGGATCCGTCGTAATGACGAATGTCATGACAACGGCCTCAGCAACGACTAAAGTCGTTACTGCTACTACAACGAGACTTCATCTCGGCGGAGGTGCAGAGGCCGCAGGCCCCTATACGCATCAACCTAAGCCTCCGGTTGGGGGTTGGGGGCCTATGGCCCCCAAGCATTTCTGCTTTTCTGGCAAAAAAGGCCAGCGAAGCTGGCCTTTTTTGCCAGAAAAGCAACGGGTTTTAAGGGCGGCAACCCTTAAATTGATGCGCACGGGTGCGGGGCCTGCGGCCCCCGCACATGTTCCCTTGGAGATTTCGGAGGAAGCTCTCGCCCCTCGAAAGCTCCTTCCAGGGGAAGTCTCGTTGTAGTGTGAGGATTGTTATATAATAAAATCGGCACTGGCTTTATGCCCGTCTGATGAAAACTGCGCTGCTGGTGATCGGTCTCGCGGTCTATGTCCGATGTCAATGTCGATCAACAGAATGAGAGGAAGGAAGATGCTGACCGTCAATACCATAATCCACAATCGTTATCAGATACTACGTCACATCGCCGGCGGGGGGATGGGCCATATCTACGAAGCCATCGATCAACGCTTCGGTAGCACGGTGGCGCTCAAACAGATGACCATCACCGGTGCAACCGCCGAGAAAGCCTTTCAGCGCGAAGCACAGTTGCTCAACCGTCTGCGGCATGCGGCTTTGCCGCGTGTGACCGACTATTTCAGCGAAACCAAGGGCCAGTTTCTGGTGATGGACTATATTCCCGGCAAAGATCTGGGTGAATTGCTGGAGGAGCGCAACCAACCCTTTGCGGTCAATGAGGTGCTGCAATGGCTGGATGAACTGCTGGACGTGCTGGCATATCTGCACAGCCAGGATGTAATCCACCGCGACATCAAGCCCCAGAACCTCAAACTAACCACCAACAACCGGCTGATTCTGCTCGACTTTGGCATCGCCAAAAACCTGGCGAGCAGCCGGAGTGTACAGGCCTTTACGCCCCAGTTTGCGCCGCTGGAGCAGATTCAAGGTGAGGGCACCGACGGGCGTAGCGACCTCTATAGTGCCGCCGCGACCGTCTATGCGCTGTTGACCGCCAGTCAACCCCAGAGCAGCATCACGCGCCTGATGCAGGTGACACGCCAGCAGACCGATCCGCTGCCACCGCTACACACACTGAATGCCCAGGTGCCTCCAGCGGTGAGTGCGGTGCTGATGCAGGCGCTGGCCCTCTATCCCGCTGACCGTCCATCGGACGCAACCACGATGCGCGCCCTCTTGCAGCAGGCACGCCAGTATCCGCAGAGCGGAGGGGTAGTTTCAGCCGCCGCACCATCGACACTACCACCACCGACCCAGGTCATTGTTGCCCGCCGTCAGGCGCAACCCGCTGTACCACCACCACCACCGACCCAGGTGTTCCACACACCACCGCCGATCAGCCCGCCCATAGCTCCACCGGCTCCAACCGGGCAGCAGCGAACGGGATGGCTCTTGCCAGCAATTGGTGGTGGCCTGCTGGTGTTGCTGCTGATGGTGGGCGGAGCAATCCTGGCGTTGCGCTTTTTTGACGGAGACACCAATGACAACGTGTCATCATCGAGTACCAGCGTAGTTCAGCAGGACTCTATGCCAGATCCAGGCGTAGCAAGCGTGCCAGCCGCAGCGACTGACGTACCAGATGCACAGGCATCGCTGGAGCAGACAACCCAGGCACTGAATGCAACCATAACCGCCGTGGCGGGATTGGAATTAACCGCGCAGGCCCAGACTGAGGCGCAGGCCCAGCAGGGCACGATCACTGCCCTGCGAGCAACCGAGGAAGCTATGAATGCCACAGCAGTGGCGCTGGCAGTGGCCCAGACTGCGCAGGCCGCATCGGCTTCAGGGTCATTTGTGCCATCAGGCTCAGCACCGAGTGATGTGTGCGACCGGGCCACAGTGATTGGCAGCATTTCGGAACTGGCAATCCAGGAAACGACTAATATGGATAACCGATTTACCCTGGCATCAGCGCCATGGGGCGCAACGGTCGATGTGTTATGCACCAGTTTAGTAACGGACGATGGTCGGGTCTGGGCACGGGTGCGCTATGCCGGGCGCGAGGGTTGGATGAGTACGCGCTATCTCCGCTTTAGCACTGGCTTGCCGGTCGAACAATGTGGAGTTGGCACGGTCGTCAATGTCGCCGCCCTGTCCATACGCGAAGAGACAAACCGTGAATCGCGGATGCTGGGCGAAGTGCCTGGTGGCCAGCAGGTGGCGGTGCTGTGTGTGCCTCAGATTTTCGATGATGGGCGCTCGTGGGCCTTTGTGCGCTATGGAGCAACCGAAGGCTGGATGAGTACGAATTTTCTAGACATCCGCTAAATGACCGGAGCTATGTGCATGCAACCTGGAAGTTCAAAAAGTGTTTTAGCGCTGCTGGCCGTGCTGCTCATGGTTGTCGCGCTACTGGTGGGCGGTTTGCTGGTGCTGCGCTTTCCCCAGTTACGACTGGCCGGGGCACAGCTTGCCCCGGCTGACGACCCGCCCACACCGACTGCCTGGCCGTCGCCAGTGCCCGCCAGTCCAACACCGGAAGCGCCACCAGCCACGCCGACACCACCAGTCGCCGCCAGTGTTACGCCGATAGTCGAACCGACTGCTCCGCTCCCCACCGAGACGGCGACACCGGATCTACCGCCAACCGCTGAACCAGAGCCTGAGCCGGTCGGGTTGCGTTATGTTTTCCCGGTGCGTGGTAACTGTGCGCCCTACGAGCCGTATCACCACGACTACCCGGCGACCGATATTTTTTGCGATCCGGGGAGCGAATTTCTGGCACCTACGTCTGGTATTATCGACTTCGTGAACCACATTGACCGCTGGGATCCGGCCACCAATGTGCCCGCTGACCGTGGCGGGATTATGGTGGCGATGATCGGTGACGATGGCGTGCGCTACTATGGCTCACATCTGATGGGCATTGCCGATGGGATCGAAGTCGGGGTACGGGTAGAAGTAGGGCAACTGCTGGGCTGGACGGGCAGTAGCGGCAATGCGGCCAGCACGCCGCCGCATCTGCATTTTGGTATTTCGCGCCCGACTACGCCCGATGACTGGCAAACACGGCGCGGAGAAGTGCCACCCTACGAATATCTGCGTGCATGGGAACGGGGCGAGATGCTGACACCGGTATTGCCCGCCGCGCCAGCAACCGCGCCCGTAATCGAGCCAACGGCCGTACCGGTTGCCGCACCCGCCAATATGCAGGCTGAACTGGATCGACTTTTCAACCAGACGGCGGGGACGTTCGGCGTGGTGCTGGCCGACGCAAGCAGCGGGACGCAGCATTATCAACGCAACGCCAACGTCGTGTTTCCAGCCGCCAGCTTGATCAAGCTACCGATCGCAGTGACGATCTATCAGGCGGCCAGCCAGGGTCGCCTTAGCCTGGACAGCACGCTAACCATGGATGCGGGGGTGATTGTCGGTGGCTCTGGCTCGATCCAGTATGCCGCACCAGGCAGCCGCTATACCGTACGCGAACTGGTGGCACGTATGTTGTATGACTCGGACAACACGGCGGCCAATATGCTGATTGATCATCTGGGAGGCTTTGCCCCGGTGAATCAGTCGTTGCAGCAGATTGGCACGACGCAAACGGTGTTGCAACGACGTATGATGGACTTTGAGGCCCGCGCTGCCGGCTACGACAACCTGACCACGGCGTCTGATATGGCCTTGCTGCTCCAGCGCCTGTATGCTGGCACGCTGACCGATCCGGCTGGAGCGCAGGAGATCATCGCCGCACTGACCCGCACAGGTGATCGCCAGAAGATACCGGCCGGCGTCCCGCCGGATGTCGTCGTGGCCCACAAGATTGGCGTATTGCCGCAGATCGAGCATGATGCCGGTATTGTTCTGGTGCCAGGCCAGCCGTATATCCTGGTTGTCCTGAGCCAGGATCTGGCGAGCAATGCGGTTGGCGTCAGCACCATTGCCGAGGCCTCGCGGAGGGTGTATGCCGGCTGGGTGACCCGGTAGAACGCCCCAGGCTTCACACGGTCGCTGAAGCGCTGAAGCAAGGTGTTTTTGTGAGCATCAATCTGCGTCATCTGCGTCATCTGCGGATGGTAACAACTGCCGAGGCCCTCAAAGGATTGCGACGCTCCACCGCCGTTGGCAACCGCAGGGCGTTCGTCCAGCAGAAACCGCATCTTTATGCGCTGCCTCGCTTTCGTTTATTCGTTGGCAAAACGTTCGACCGGAAGTAGAAAAACGCTGTCCACCGTGTAATACCAATTTGACTTCGACCTTCCGCCTCTTTTGGTTCGTCTTCCCCTTCCTTAT
>CALANA010000113.1 GCA_937925925.1 uncultured Chloroflexales bacterium
GTAATGCTCAATGTCCGGGGCGCGGTCGTGGTACCATTTGCGCCCACACTGGCATCGTAGACCGTGATTGCCACATTACCTGCCGTCTGCATATCCACTGGAGTGATGCTCATGGTCAGGGTGGTATTACTGACAAATGTGGTGGGCCGATCTGTCCCGTTCCAGCGAATGATGCTGTTGGACGTGAAGCCCGTACCAATCGCCGTCAGCGTGACATTGCTGGTCGTGCCAGCAGCTACAGTAGCCGGGGTGATGCTGGTCAGCGTCAGTTCGCCTGTCACGGGCGGTGTATCCGCGGCAATGCTCAATGTCCGGGGCGCGGTCGTGGTACCATTTGCGCCCACACTGGCATCGTAGACCGTGATTGCCACATTACCTGCCGTCTGCATATCGGCACTGGTAATCACCATGGTCAACCGCGTACTGCTAACGAATGTGGTGGGCCGATTCGCTCCGTTCCAGCGAATGATGCTGTTGGACGTGAAGCCCGTGCCGATGGCCGTCAGCGTGACATTGCTCGTCGTCCCGGCGGTCACACTGGTCGGCGTAATGCTGGTCAGTGTCAGGTCAACTGTGACCGGAGGTGTCGATCCATATTCAAAGGCACCAATATCGCATGCGTCCACCCGCGCCGCGCCGCGCTGATCGGTGGCAGGACAGCCCGATACGCCAGCATTAATTGCCGGGCTACCTTCGGCCAGTGCCATCGTCTGGTGTGGGCCACCATTGTCGGCCAGCGGGCCAGGCAGCGGGTCAGCAAAGATGATCGCGGTCGCTGGCGTGGTAATCAGGTTGTTGACCTCGTTGTTGAAATCGGGTTGCTTGTTGCGCGGGAACTGAAGATTACCACCACCATTTTCCAACGGACGATTGGTGTGATAGCCCTGCCACTCGCTGGTGGCGGGATTGGTGTGGGTCGGATCAAGCTTGTTCTGATAGAAAAGCGAGTTTTTCAGCGTGACTACGCGCTGTGCGTCGCCAGCGCCACCAGCGAAAATGGCTCCGCCCTGGAAGGTAGCAAAGTTGGCGGCAAAGGTCGAGTTGAGAATGTCAATCACCCCACGACTAATGATCAGCGCCCCACCTTGCCCGACACGGTTGCTACCGGCCTCGGAAGCGCGATTCTCGCTGAAGGTGGAATTGACGACCCGTCCCCGCCCCAACACCGTTATCCAGGCCGCACCGCCCTGACGATAGGCATAATTGCCACGAAACGTCGATTCGCGGATTTCGATATTATCTTCATTGCTGCCGCCAGCGAGGTCATCCTCGATATGGTAAATCGCCCCCCCGTGCCCTTCCACAGGCGGCACGCCCACCAACCGATTGTTGATAAAGGCGGAGCGGGCATAGGTTGCTTTGGTATTCAGGTTATCTGAAATGGTCACCTTGGTGGCCCCGCCACCGCGTGTGGCAGTGTTGCCCTCAAAAACACTGCCACAGATGTCTACGGTATTGCGGGCGTCTGGATTAAACGGGTTCGAGACGCCATCGAGGTGAATCGCCCCACCATGCCCACGCACGATGCCGCCACTGGTGCCATCCGAGGCTTTGTTCGCGGTAAAGCGGCTGTTATAGACCAGCAATCCGGTCGCAATGCCACCAAAAGCCCCGCCACTGCCTGCTTCGTTCTGATCGAAGACCGAGCCGACGATCACGGTTTCATAGATGTTGGCGGCATACACCGCACCACCCTGGTTGTCTTCATCGGTCGTGCTGGTCGTGCGGTTGTTTTCAAAGGTTGAATTGATGATATGGAGCCGCGTTCCGGGACTGGCCCCGATCCAGATCGCGCCCCCACGCGCATTGCCATCACGTTCTTTGGTCGCGGCTGGCGCACGGCCATTGATGAAGCGCAGGTTTTGCACAGTGAGCCGGTTGCCCTTCGTTTTGTCCACATCCGAGCCAGGGGTAAACGGCTTCTCCAGAATACGGGTACGGTTATCGCCATCCAGCGTAACCCGCCCACCGCCATCGATCACCGTATCCACGGTTGCACTGGCCTTGAGTGGCGCGGTCAGCTTGATCGTCACCGGGTTGGGGCCGCAGTTAAACGTAATATGACCGCCCTGGTTGAGGGCGGCCTGCACACCAGCCGGGGTACAATTCGTGATAGTGGTCGGGTTGGTCAGCGTCACGGGTTGAATCGGTGCGGGACAGATAGCGGCGGGCGCAGTCGCGGGTAGCAGCGCCTGGCCCTGTACAGCGAACGTCAGCGGGATACTCAAGACCATACAAAACAGTATCGTGAGTGTATGCGAGCGACAGAGCCAGGCAGTCCCCGAACAGTAGCGTTCCACAATACGTATACAACGTGGTAAACTGGGCATGCGGTACTCCTCGTATATGGTATGGTGCTGATTAACTTTTCCTGTACTATACATCAGACCGGGAGGTGAAAGGAATAGACCGATAGTACCGTTCGCTACTGCTCACACTCACAGATGTTGCTCAGGAGGAACACTCGATGCTGCCCACTGGAAACAAGATCATCGGATCGTCTGCCGGAGTCGTGCTTGTCTGCTTTTTTCTGCCCTGGATTCTCATCTCATGTGAAGGACAGACCGTTGCCACCTTCAGCGGATGGGATCTGGCAGTCGGGGGTGCGGTGCAAACCACATTTATCGACCAACCCGTGCTAGGGTCGCCCATGTTGTTCCTGGTTTTGATGGCCGCCATTGCGTGCCTGATCCTGGTGGGGTTGGTCTTCGTGCGCCTGCTGCCACTCGCCGTCAGCACCTACGCAACGAGCGGACTGGCGATGCTCGGTCTGCTGGTACTGGTGTTCAAACTGATCACAGCCCAGCCGCTGGCTGATCAGCCAGGGATTCCGGTAAAGATCGACATTCACTACCAGTATGGGCTGTGGGGCACCATACTGGGGCATCTGGGCGTGATCGTGGGGGCCAGCTTGAATCTCCTGCGCAAAACCACCTCTGCGCCAGTTCAACGACCGGCTCGCGGGGATGGCCCGCCGCAGATGCCCACAGATCGCCCGCCAGTGGATGATCGTTATTGACACGAGGTACGCGGTGGCTTGAAGCTCATACCCTTTTCACCGAAGTTTACCCTGAATTTTTCACTTCGCCAGTATCAATGCAAACCTGGCGGCATCAGTATCGCTCGATCTCGCAGATAACCCATATTCTACACAGCCCTATTTATTTTTTTACCTATGTGGTATGATAAGGGTGGTGCTGAAGAGTTCGATTGAGCAGGAAAAAACAGTCACAACTCAGGGTATCATATGCTACCCACGACTGACATAGCCTTAATCTCCGGGCCGGTACCGCCTCAGAGCGACAGTACCGGCCTGATCTCGATATACAAGGGCACTTTGGTCACGAACATCAGATCCACGGTCGCTAACGGAACGGTGGCGCGGCCAGAATACCACCTTCGCCCAGATTCCAGACTTTGTTTGGGCCGCGATCTAGATTAAACGGAGTACGCGGTCCCAGGTTGCGATTGTAGATGTCGGCATAGTTGCCGACTTGCTGGATAATCTGGAGCGCAAAATCGTTCGACACGCCCAGATCGGTGCCAATCGTGCCATCAAGTCCTAACAGGCGCCTGATGCGCGGATTGGTGGTGGTTTCGGCAATATCGGCCACGTTCTGCTGATCCACCCGCAGCTCCTCGGCATAGATTGTGGCAAAGATCGACCAACTGATCACCTCCTGCCACTGGCTATCGTTCTCGATAAAGGCCGGAGCCAGCGGCTCGCGTGAGATCAGATCGCCCATCAGGTAATGCGCGGTTGGATCAGCCAGGGTTTGTTGCTTGACCACCAGTTGCGAACGGTCGCTGGTTACAGCATCGCACAGGCGCTGATCGTAGGCATTGAAGGTCGCATCCACCGAGTCATACGTCTGGATGTCCACACTGATGCCCCGTGCCGCCATCTCGTCACGCACATTGCTCTCGCTGGTCGTGGCACCGGCAACACAGATGCTGCGGCCAGCCAGGTCGTCAGGTGTCGTGAGATTAGCATCGAGATGCGTGAGGAAACCCTGTCCATCGTGAAACGTAATCGGGCCGAAATCAACCCGCTCGGCCAGGTCACGTTCGGCCGTCCAGGTCGAGTTACGAAACAGGACATCAATTTCGCCCTCACGAATAAATTCCCACCGTTCTGCTGCAGAGACGGCACGAAACTCAACGCGAGTGGCATCGCCAAAGATAGCCGCAGCTACTACCCGACAAAAATCGACATCGAAGCCGCTCCACTGACGACGCACATTGTCGTAGTAGCCAAAGCCTGGTAGGTCGGGGTTAACACCGCAGATGAGTGTGCCGCGCTGCTGCACCTGGGCCAACAAGCCACCCGTTGGGATCGGTGTGTCCGGTGGTACCGTTGGCGACTCAAGCGCTTGATCAACGGTTGGAGCTATATCAGGCGTTGGAGTTGAGCCGGGTAAGGCTGGTGTAACCGGGGTAGCAATAATAATCACTGGCGTGGCGGTTGGCGACTGTAAGAAGCCCAGGTCGCCACAGCCAGCAATGCAGACCAGGCACACGAGCGCTAACAGACGCCTTATGGATTGAGAGGTAACCATTTGCATTCCTTGTTGTGACCGGACGTACGCAGACGCTTAAACCACATGTTTCTTTCGCTTACGGCAGAGCAAGGGCAGGTACAAGGCACTGCCTCTACGCTGTTGGTTTCTCTAAAGCGTAGGGGTGAGCGACCGTTCGCCCCCTACGCAGCCACGCTGCCACAAGCGAAACGAGCATGGGCTTCAAGCCACCGCGTAAAACTCCTGTTATTGTGAACAATAGACTGGAGATACTGTACCATTTATTGTAAACGATAGCTATTATACCAATTTGACGTAAACCTTCCGCATCCGGTGGTTCATCTGACGCTTGCGCATACGACCACGAGCCGTCCCATAGAACAATCTGTCGGGGGCGGAGAGGCTTGCATGCAACGCCCCTCCGTCGCCCTCCGCAGAGGGTGTGGGGGGCGGGCGCGGCTTCGCCGCGCCGCACCCGCCAGGAACATAGGCAGGTGCCGCAGGCCCCGCATCTCCACCGCAACGCAGGCTCGTGGGAGAACGAATGGCAAGACCATGCCGAAGGTTCACGTCGAAACGGGTTTGACCATACCGGTTCCATGGTGACAAGAGGACTATGCCCGCATATGACGTATAGGCTATTGCTGCTATGTGTGATGGTGCGTTACTGTGGAGAAGTACCGCGTAGAGGCAATCGAGGTACCCCCTGCCCGATCGTCCGGGTAACATAGCGACCCTGGCGACCGGGCGGGATTGTCTATCAGAATAACGATATTATCCTCCTATTAGGACTTACGCCGTCGTCCAACACCCTATGGGTTTCGCCTGCGGCAGAGCAGTACGTTGCCTGTTTTGTGTCCCAAATTTTCGCCGTAGGCGAAAATTTGGGACACAAAAGCGGTTCTTCCACGCTGCCCCATTCGGCTTCGCTCAGGGTAAACTCCGGCGAAAAAGCTTGTCCCGTTCGACTGCGCTCAGGGCAAGCTCTGAGCGTAGTCGAAGGAACGTCAGCTTCAAGGAACCGCGTAAGTCCTGACTATCAAGACGGACAGCACGGGTTGCCAGCCAGCTATTCTGGCTGCATTACCAACTCTTCACCCGCAACCCAGCCTTCGCGCCCATCGCTGGTGCGCATACGCCACCAGGTATAGCCATCCGCCGTCAGTGGGCCTTCGAGCAACGTCATCTGCGTACCAATGGTGAGACTGTCGTGAACCGTTGAGTTGAGGCCAGGCGCACTGCGGCGGTTTAAGCCCTTGCCACCAGCTTTGCGCACCCAGGCCGTTGCCCCAATCGCCAGACCTTCGGGCCGGGGTGCTGCCACAGGTTGTTGGGGCGCGGCGGGAGCGGAGGCGGGGGCAGCGGAGGCCGATTGCGCCTCGGCTTCCTTAAGCCGTTGCTGCAGCGCCGCCATCTCCTTTTGCATCGCTTGCAACTGCCGTTGCGTGGCTTCAGCCTGCTTTTTGTCGGCCTTTGCCGCTTCAAGTTCCTTATTCAGTTGCTGTACTTCCTGCGCACGTTTCGAGAGTTGGGCCTGCATCTGGTTAATGGACTGCCGAATTTCCTGCTCCTTCCGAGCCGCTTCCTCTTGCTTACGTGTCTGCTCTGCCTGCTCTTCTTCCCGTTTCTTGCGTCCAAACATCTGCGTATCCTCCCTTTCCTGCTATCTAGGTACTTGAAACAGCCTGAGACGCGCAATGACTGAACGTCCAGCGCACCACCGCATTGTTCTACCGGGTCTTCTACTCATTTGCATCATAGCATGAATTGATGGAGATGGATAGTATGGATAACGGATGTGAGGAGGTGAAGATGCGACGCAATCAGACCACGTGTTTGGGTTGGTACCGATTACGTTATACCAATTCGACATACATTCCGCATACTTTAGCCGATATTGTGCTTCCTGACAACAAGAGCATGCGGAGTAACTCTTCACACGTGGGGTAACACGCACCCCTGGGAGCGCGGGCCGGACGCCCTCCATCGTGGAGACAAGGGCAAGCTGCCCGTGTTCCTAGGAGAAAAGTGAAGACTTATCATTGCGGAATATTCAAGTAGAAATAGTCTAATACCGTTTCGCCGTGATCCTTCCGCATGTTCTTACCATTCGTCTTCCAACAAGACGGCGTCGCGGCGGGGGTGCGGGGGCTGCAGGCCCCCACACATGTTCCTTTCTGGTACGGCGCGGC
>CALANA010000114.1 GCA_937925925.1 uncultured Chloroflexales bacterium
GGCGCGGCGAAGCCGCGCCGCACCAGAAAGGGGATTTTGACGGAGAGGCGTTGCATGCAACGCCTCTCTGCCCCGCGACATCTTTTTCGAGGGGAAGGCTCGTGGTCGTGTGAGCAAGCGTAAGACAGACCAAAGGATGCGGAAGGTCGACGTCAAATTGGTATCAGCGTCACCGCACGGAAAGGTTGGCTTAGCTGCAATGATTGTTTGCCAGGCATTGGCATCAGCGTCAGATCTGCTTACGCTGGTGCTATTGTAGCATAAGCAGCAGCAAATGGTATAACAACCTATGTGGTGGTGCATCGACGTATCGTGTCAATACCAGGACTTACGCAGTGGGATCGCCCGGCTCGTGAACGGGCGGGCTATTCATTTCTGCCGCAGGCGAACCCCATAGGGTGATGAACGACCGCGTACCGCGTGTGCATGACACGGACATGCGAAATGGTCACGTCGAAACCGTATAACTTGTGTTATTGACAGGGCGTACAATAAATACCAGGCCCCGGGTGCGACGCGGGACGCGGTACCCGACCTGGTCTACGTTGCTATGATCCCTGAACCAGCGGCAGATAGACCTGAAAGAGCGATGCATTCGAGTTTACGCTGAATTGGAGTTCATAGATCGGCGACTCGTTTCCGGCCTGATCCACCGCCTGATAGCGCAGATGATAACGCCCATCGACCAGCCGTCCTAGACGGAGCATCTGCCCTGGATTCTCGATCCAGGTTTGACCATCCCAGGAATAGCGCAGCAAGGCGACGCCACTCCCGCCGAGATCGTCCGCTGCCAGAGTCAGATCCGGGGTGCCGGTGAAGATCGAACCAATCCGCGGCGTATCATCAACGATGCCCGGCGGCGGCGTCATAAATGTGCTGCTTCCCGGTAGTTGCACCGCGTAGCCCGCCGTTGCCAGACCAGTGCGCTCAAAATATTTGAAGCTAAGGACATGCAACCCGGCCTCGAGCGTCATGGTGCCGGTCACATCGGTCGTGCTGTGCAACCCATGGTTGACCACCACAGACTCACCGTTCACCCACAGCCACGAGCCATCATCACTGGTGGTGCGGAAAACATATTCACCAGCATGAGGTGCAAAGAAGAGGCGTGTCTGCTCGACCACAAAATTATCGGCCAGCCCCAGTGGCCCGCCATCGCCCCAATCCAGCGTGCTGCCATCCCACGCAAAACTACCCACATACTCGCCGCGTGTAATCGACAGCGGATTGCGTGTGCGGGCTAGCAAGTTATCAGGAATCGCGCCCAGTGTGTAGACATGGGCTAGCGGTTGGAACTGTGCGTCATAGCTGATCGCAACCGGGGCCATGGTTTCGGGTGTGATGGTAATGGTCTGAATCGCCGCGTTCTGTACATGATAGCCCACATATTCCTGAATAATACCGGCTTGCAGTGTTACCGAACCGGGTTGCCGAAACCGCACATAGCCCACAATGTCGCGCTCCTCGCCTGGTTCCAGCGTGCCATTCAAGCCCCAACGCCAGGGATAGCCACCGGTATCGCCATCACATGCCAGTGTTCGATCGGTTGCGCCAAGCAGTATCCGAAAGCGATCCGTCTCTTTGGCATAGATCGGGTAATCTTGTCCAGTGGCACCCAGGAAGCATTCACCCTCATCATAGACATAGCCATTTGGTACATTAAACGTACCATCGGGGAAGGTGCCTGCCTGGGGTATCTGACCGTGGATGGGTACATCGCCCGCATTGCGCACGGTAAAGGTCACTTTGAGAACTTCTCCAACGGCAATCGTCGTGCGTTCATAGGCAACGTTCAGCAATTCGGCGCTGGCCGTATTCTGTTCGGGTACCCACTTGACGCTATCAAAAAAGATCACCCGGCGCTGGCTGAATGGCTCACCAGTGAGATCATCCAACTCCACCGCGCCTGCCGTGCCTTGCCGAAATTCGTACACACCCAGATCAACCCACTCTTCGGCGGTGTTGTGATCAACCACGCGCTGAAAGTCGCCAGCAGCGGAGTGGATGCGATAGGTCGCCTGGCGTGTGGCATAGGGTGCTGTTCCCAGGCCACAACCCTGCGGAATATGCGCAAAAATCCGGTAGCGTCCGCTGGCAGGAATCGTCGGGCGCCAGGTAGCACGGTTGGTGCTTTCCTGCGGGTTGTCGGTGGCATAGGTATAGAAGGTATGCCCACCATAGCCGCAACTGGCCGAGTACCAGTTGGCCTGGCTACGCGCAAAAGTATCCTCAAGTTCATCGATCAGCAAGTCGCCATTATCCGGCTGACCAGGAATGAAGCCCCCGGCCTGGATGCGGTTCTGGACGCGATTGCGAATCGCGGGCAGCAGGTTGACAAATTGATCGCCGGGACACGTCGTGTGGACGGGGGTTACGTGGCGGTGACCAGCAATATTGGCAACCACTGCACCACGGTTGTAGGGACGGCAGTATTGTGAGATGTCGCAGCCATAGTAATAGGAACGTCCGAGTGGATCGATCCCTTTTTGTGCGGCTTTCCAGGCCAGCAGTGTCACCAGGCTGTCCTGCGATGCAGGTGACGGAGCAACATTGGTGTAGGTACCGATCACCACCACGCCCATTGAGCCATAGTTGCCTGTGTCATGAAACGCCACAGCGTCATCGCCACCGCTACGCCCTTCATAGATCACGCCATTCGGGTCGATCAAGAAGTTGTAGCCCACATCGCCCCAGCCACGGGTAAACGTATGAAACGACCAGATTGCCCGCACCCGATCCGACCAGCGTTGCTCGCTGCCTCGCAAACTGTTGGCGTCGGCCGTGTGGTGAACAACCATATGGCTGACCGGGTAGTAGACTGGACGCACACGGCTGCCCTGCCCATCCGGGTTGCCCCAGGCCGTCCGGCTGATCACTGATGGTTTACCGACCTGGGCCAGTTCTGCAACATTGCTCAGGCTGGCCTCGGTATCAGTATTCTGATCAGGATCAGCCAGGTCAAGCCGGGTATCAATCGGAACACCAGTGTCAGTGTCGGTGTCCCGATCAGGATCAGCCGGATCAGGGGGGGGATCAACCGGAACGTCGGTCTCGGTGTCCCGATCAGCGTCAGCCGGGCCAAAGCGTGCATCAACTGTATTGACTTCAATGCGCCGCAGATCCGGCAAGGTACCATCAGGCAGCAAGTGTAGCACCGCCCGAATCTGCCAGAAACGCGCATCGTCACCAGCATGGATGACCTGGCTCCAGTAGACCTGGTCGCCATCCTGAGGCACCCACAAATCAGGATCTTCCAATACTGGTCCCCAATCACTCCAGGACTGATTATCAACACTGACCCGCACTTCGATTGTAATCGTGTTGGTCACGGGTGCCTGCGCTTCCCAGCGGAGCAACATATGGGTGAAGGGCTGATTGGCTTCCATTACCGGCGATAGATAGGTGTTGCCAATACTACGCAAAGCTGGCTCCTCCTCGTTCTCATCAGGAGCCACTACGAGTATCGTTTGTTCAGGACGACCGGTCTCTTGATCGGCCATTGCCAGTGTGTTATGAGTGTTAGCTGCCAGCACGAAGGCGAGGGTGATGCTGAAACCGGCCAGAATGCTCAGACGCAAGATTTGTCGAACCACGGACACTTCGCTTTCTCCATATATCAGAATCGATGAATATGTACAAAATTCTTCGTCATATGTACGAGAAAACGGTTTGAAATTGACCCTTTCGGCTGATATGTTGCTGATGAGTAAATGACAGGATGTATGCGGTGGTATGGTCAGTTCGTCTTCTTTCGCCTGTGGCAGCGTGGAAACGTTGGAACGTTGGAACGTTGGAACATTCCGCTCTACCGAAGGTCAAAACTATATGATGATAGACGACCGCGTATGTCCTGTAAATGAACGGGAGCTGAAGGCAACCTCGTTTCTGCCCGGCATTATGGTATAATGATGACGCTGATGGGGTGTGTCTAGTAAGCATTATCTGCAAGGTCATTGATGATCATCAACAACACCATTTCGACATCTGCGGCGCGGCACTTCTATAACTGGTGGGCCTCCTGGCAAACCTGGGTAGACTACAGCGAGAGTCGTGCCCGGAAACGCGCCCTGGATTTATTGGCACCAGCCTCTGGTCAGCGCATACTCAACGCTGGTGTAGGCACTGGTCAGACACAGGCACATCTACAGGCAGCCGTGACACCCGCTGGTATGGTTGTAGGATTGGATCTCTCACCAGTGATGCTGCATCACACTCGCGTTCGTCTCCATACCCCGCTCTGTGAGGCCGATGTGCGCCATTTACCTTTCGCCCCGGCCAGTTTTGACGGCGTTTTTTCTAGCTTCGTGCTTGACCTGCTTCCTTTTGACGATCTGGCAGGGTTGCTGCAAGATTTTCAACGTGTTCTCAAACCCGGTGGACGGATCGTGCTGGTCTCGCTCACAGAAGGGATTAATGCCGCCAGCCGCCTGTCCATGGCTCTCTGGAAGCTGGTTTATCGTGTTAGCCCGATCGCCTGTGGTGGATGCCGCCCGGTGCAACTGGCCGCACTGGTGAGCCAGGCCGGCTTTTGCCAGATCGTGCGCGAGGTGGTGGTACAACTGGGCATGCCCAGCGAGATCGTGGCCGCAACCCGTTGTTAGCGCCATTGCGTCACTCCTATAGCAAGCTTACATCATTGTGAAGTTTCATGCGGTTTCGCCGACCTACGCCGCGTGGCGGCGTCACTCCTATAGCAAGCTTACATCAGTTGTGAAGAATTGGAGTCCAGGCTTTAGCCTGGGGCTAGCTCCGTCCAGCGTCAAGCCTGGAATCTGGTGTACAATTGGTATAGGCCTGCTAGAATATTGAGCCATAGAGATGAGAGAAACGACCGGTATTCACCGCTACCCGGCTGTGCCACGCTACTGGTGGCTGCTGCTCGTGTGTTTGTTGCTCCTGTCCGCCTGCACTGCCCCCGCCGATGGGCCAGATGCCAATCCGGTGGTTGGTGTAGACGATACGCACACACCCCTGCCAACGCTCGCGCCATGGACGCCCGTGCCCCAGACGCCCGTGCCGCAAGCGACTGCCACCATTGCTCCGTCACCCACGTCCCCACTGATGGCAACCTGGACGGCAGAACTGGAAGCGACCGTGAGCGCGGGCCGGCCACATCTGTCAACACCAGTCCTGACTGGTATGCCCTCATCTGGCGGTATTGATGGAGTCCAGGTGCTGCCCGTTCCATCTACAGGCAATGTTTCCCCGGCCTGGATCGTCCATACGCACGGCATGCGTGCCTTTGACTCTGCTGAGGATCACTACGTCGCCATCTACACCCGCACTGGTGATACCTGGCAAGAGGCCTCGCGCTTTACCCTGTCTACCGCTGATTATCTCGATGTCCAGGGTGTTTCTGTGGCACACCTCGGTTCAGACGATTTTATCTGGATCGCGGTCGAAAGCGGGGTGGGCGCTCACGGGGGATGTTTTGACGTGCTGCGCTTTGACGGTCAGAGCCTCTTCAGCGATGCCGCCAGTTGCAACACCAGCCCCGGCGCGGGTGAAATCCGTGATCTGACCGGCGATGGCACGGCGACCGAGGTCGTTCTGAACGAGAGCGACAACTATGTCTTCTGTTATGCCTGTGGTGTGCGGCTGAAGCAGTTCAGGGTATTGCGCTGGAACGGAGCCGAAATGGTAGAAGTACAACTCCAGACCTTGCCTGAATCTGCGCCAGAGGCGGTACGCACACTGAACAACCGTGCCGTTGAACTGGCCCAGGCCGGGTTATGGAAGGATGCGCAGCAGACGATTGCAACCGTTCCGCAGCCGATTACCGACGAAACAGTGGCCTGGAATATGCGGCTCATTGAGTTGCATGCCGCAGCTCGTGCCGATCAAGTGCAGCATGGAACCTATCCATTGCTGGAGCAGATCTTCTATGGCGATTATACGGCGGCGCTGGAGGTTATGCGTTCATTCACGGTTGCAGAACTGTTTGCCTTCCCCAATCCGCTGATTAGTGACACGGTTGCCGAGGGCTGGGAAGGTGAGCTATCAGCCTGGATCGTGAACACAACCCTGCTGGCAATTCAGGCCCAACCCGATCTCGCCGCCGCCTTCTTTCTGCGCGGTTGGGCCATTTATCTGCTTGACCCACGCGACCCGGCGGTTCTGGACAATCTCAAGCGGGCCGCACTGATCGATCCCCGCGAGCCACTCTTCCGCGACAGTGTGGCCTATCTCGAAGAACGCCGCCGCACCGATGATGGGTTGCCGCCCATACCAGAGGACAGGTGACGGCACGACGCTGGTAATACCAGCATGGACGTAGGACTGCATCCATGATAACAAAGAAGCACGACGTACGCAGTCGCGTGGTAACTGTTCATCCTCAAGGGAACATGCCCGCGCTCCCAGCCACAAGAGAAGGTACGGCTCTGCTGCAGATGGAAAGGCGAACAATCGCTACTGCCACGCACCTCCTGTAATATGAGGCCATAAAGTAAGTATGGATCGTTCGCTGGACATTCTCGCCAATACGACCGCTGACTGGGGCATGCCGCTCACAGAGGCGCAACTGGCCCAGTTTGCGCTGTATGCCGACACCTTGCGCCAGTGGAACGAACACCTGAATCTCACCGCTATTACCGACTACAAAGCAATCATGGTGCGCCACTTTCTCGACGCATTGCGCTGTGCCCGGAGTTGGGGCAACCCACCATGTAGCTTGATCGACATCGGCAGCGGTGCGGGACTGCCCGGACTCCCGCTCAAACTGCTATGTCCCTCTCTGGAGCTAACGCTGGTTGAGTCGGTCGGCAAGAAAGCTGCCTTTCTACAACATATGGTTGATCGGCTGAGCTTATCGGCGGTAACAATCCTTCCTCAACGCGCCGAAGTCGTTGGACAGGATGCGCGCCACCGTGAGCGTTATGACGTGGCAACCGCACGCGCCGTCGCCCCATTAAACGTGCTGGCCGAGTATTGTCTGCCACTTCTCCAAATTGGTGGGCGCTTCCTGGCTCCGAAAGGGGCCGACATTGCCGCCGAAATTGACCGCGCCCGGTTTGCCCTGACCACGCTCGGCGGACAACTGCTGGCCGTGGAGCCGGTTCACCTACCAGGCCTGGAGCCACGCACGCTGGTCATTGTAGAAAAAATAGCCCCTACCCCACCACTCTACCCACGTGCCACCGGAGTGCCCGCCCGCCGCCCACTCTAAGCGGTAACAAAAAAATCATCTCTTCCGTATTATTTGTATAACTGGAAATATTTTGCTAGAATGAGTTATACCAATTTGACGTAGCCATTCTGCATCCGTTGGTTCGTCTGACGCTTACTCCTACGGCAACGAGATGCCCCCTGGAAAAAGCTGTCGCGGGGCGGAGAGGCGTTGCATGCAACGCCCCTCCGCCGCCCCCCTGTGGGGGGGTGCGGGGGCCGCAGGCCCCCCCGCACCCCCGCCGCGACGCCGGTGCATTGGAGGACACATGGCACGACCATGCGGAAGGGCCACGGCGAAACGGTATTATCCACAAAAGCAGCCGTGCTTGTTGCGCCAGATTTTGACCGTAGGAGCCTCAAGCATAGTATCCACAAGGAGGAGTCGAGCATGTCAATCCTGGGACGTATCCGTGATCTGATTGGGGCCAACGTGAATGCTGCCTTGGACAAGGCAGAGGATCCTGAAAAAATGGCAAACGAATATCTGCGGCAGTTAAGTGATGAATATTACGATGCTAAAACAAATGTAGCCGCAGCAATGGCCGATGAAACCAGACTGCAGCAGCGGATGATCCAGCATCAGGGCGAAGCGGATCAATGGCAGAGCAAGGCCGAGGCTGCACTGCGTGCTGGTGATGAAGAACTGGCAAAAGCTGCTCTGGGGCGCAAAGTTCAGGCCCAGAAGCTGGCGGATCAATATAAAGCCCAGTATGAAGCGCAGTCGTCCCAGGTCGATCAGCTCCAGGAAGCGCTGGCCCAGCTAGAGACACGCATTGCTGAAACGAAGGCACAGAAAGATCTGATTATTGCCAAGAAAAACCGTGCCCAGACCCAGGAGACCATCCAGTCTACAATCAAGGGGTTAAGTGGGTCGAGCGTAGGTGATAAGCTGGATCGGCTCGAAGACAAAGTGGATGATCGCCTGGCCCAGGCCAATGCAATGGCCCAGTTGGAGAGCGGTTCGCTAGAGAATCGCTTCCGCGAATTGGAGAAGGCCAGCGAACTTGACTCGGAACTGGCCGAACTGAAGCGCAAGATGGGTATGGACAGCTAAGACAAGACGTTCCTATGTGTAAAAGCATGCCCGTGTCTCAATACCAGGAGCTACGTGATCCCGTGGACTAGACGTTCCTTCGACTACGCTCAGAGCTTGCCCTGAGCGCAGTCGAACGGGACAAGCTTTTTCGTCTGCGGAGCCTGGAAGCGACCCGTTACAGCAAAAGTATCGCTCTGCCGAAGGCGAAAAGACTAGCTGATCATACCACCGCGTAGCTCGTGTCAATGATCTAGCAATCCTAAATGAGTTGTGAAGACCGGAGTCCAGGATTGACGCTGGTCTTGCTCCGTCCAGGCTGAAGCCGCGACTCCACGGTGACCATGACCATAGGATCGCTATAAGTTACTTGCCCAACGCCTGGCATAGCCGTTCGATACCTGTTGCAAAAAGAGCTGGTTCGGTTAGCGCCGAAAGCATCAGGTGTGTGCCAGGCACATCACCATAAAAATACCCCGGATGCACCAGCACCCCCTGTTCCAACATGGACAATACCAGCGCCTCTTCATCGTGGTGGCCGTGTACAGATGGAAACAGATAGTACCCGCCGTCGGGTGGTTGCATAACGAGTGCCGGGCAGGTCGTGCCATAGGCCAGCGCCAGATCTATATTGGCCCGCACCCGCTCGACCATAGCAGTGACAAAGTCCATGCCCTGCGCAAACAGCGAAGGCAACAGCGACTGCGCCAGGCTATTCGCCCCCAACAACGTATCGTTAAGCAGTTCCAGCCGCTCACTATAGCCCACCTCTGCCGCTGTATTCAGCGCGATCCAGCCCAGCTTGAGGTCGGGTAGCGCAAACAACTTGGAAATGCCGTTGAGCATAAAGACCGGCAGATCGGGATGCAGCGCTCCGACAGGTGGAGTGTGGGCTGCTCGGTAGGTAAAGGGCGCAAATACCTCATCACAGATCAGCGGCAGGCCCAGCGTGGACAGCGCGGGCAATGGGGCCTGGATGATTGCACCGGTCGGGTTGTGCGGCGACACGATCAGCACGGCTCGTGAGCGTGAGTCGGCTTGCGCCAGCAAACTCGCACCATCGATCTGCCAACCTCGCGCCTCGTCCAGTTCGTAGATCCGCAGTTCGAGCTGGCGTAGTTCGGCCAGGTACTCGAACAGGGGATAGGTGACATTCGGTGCCAGCAGGTTATCACCTGGATCGGCCAGTAGACTGAAGAGTAAGAGATAGGCTTCACTGGTACTGGCGGTGATGAAGATTGCATCGGATGGCAATGCCAGTGGCGGTACACGCTGCGCATAGTAATCCGCGATAGCAGCGCGGGCAGCCGGGTTGCCGCGTGGATCAGGGGCATAACGTCGAGTGGCCCAGTAGGTAGCGCTGGCCGCGTGCAGTATCTCCGGCGGAAAGAGCAAGCTCTGCCAGGTCGGGTTACTGCTGGTCAGGTCGATATAGCCCGCTCCGGCAGCGACACGACGGCGTGCCAGTTCAATCGCGTTTGGGTGCAGATCAAGATGGGCAAAGCAGCCAGGCATAGGTTTCAGATGTCAGGGGTTGACCTGATCGATGGAGTGACGACTTTAGTCGTTGTACTCAGTGGAGTGACACTTTAGTCGTTTCGGGACTCTTTCACTGTTTTGGTTACGTAACTTTGTAAGTTCTGGTAACCGTTTACCGGCGGGAAGGTGGGGGGTCTATAGCCCCCTGCCTTCCTGCTTTCAAGCACCGCTTGCAGGGGCATTGTCCCTCCAGACTACCCCACCTGAGTGGTTACCATCTTCATGCGTCTGCATTATAGAGGCACGGTGATGTAGATGCAAGCTCGTCAGTGAACACGTCATGGTGCGCCTGGGAGGGTGGGCGTCCCCCTGGGAGGGTGGGCATCCCGCCCTCTGCACCTGGGCGGGCGGGCGTCTCGCCCTCTGCGCCTGGGGGAGGGCGTTCCGCCGCCAGGGAGGGAGGGTGTCTCGCCCTCTGCGGCAGGGAGGGAAGGCGTCTCGCCCTCTGCGGCAGGGAGGGAAGGCGTCCGCCAGGGAGGGCGGGCGTCTCGCCCTCTGCGGCAGGGAGGGAAGGCGTCCGCCAGGGAGGGCGGGCAGCGTGCCCTTGAGGGTGAACAGGTACGTGAACACGTTCATTTGAACTGATTCTGCTATAATAGAGGCATGATAAGCAATTGCGTATCTTTCTGGATCATCAGCGGTGCTGCCTATTCCGCTGAACCCTCCTGGATGCGTGCGGTCTGGAAGGAGCGTTGAGTCTCGTTCGTAAGCGTAATCTGTGGTATGGCGGTGACTGGACGAGCGCCCTTCTCAACGTTCCAATCCGCATCATGTTAACCAGATGATCATTTGTTGTGACCAGCGTACAGGCAGTGGGTGTGGAGCCATCAACCCGAATACTGCGGAATATTGTGAACAGTGCGGAATGAACCTGCGTTTCGCGCTGGTATTGCACGCCCCCGGTTCACGGGTTGGCAACTATGAGATTGTGCGTATTCTGGGCCATGGCATGTATGGTGCCGTCTATGAGGCGCGGTCGATACAACAGCCTGATCTCCATGTTGCGCTTAAGGAATCACTTGATCCGACCAGCATCCGCACCTTCCGCGATGAGTTTGCAGTGTTGCGTCATCTTGAACATCCGGGGTTGCCCCACTATTATGAACTGTTTGAGGTGGACAGCAATACCTATCTGGTCATGGAATTGATCCCCGGTCAGACATTGGATCAACTGCTCCAGCAACACGGTATACTCGAAGAACAACAGGTGCTGGATTATGCACAGCAGATCTGCGACGTGTTGCACTATTTGCATACCTATCAACCCCGGATCATTCACCGCGATATTAAACCGACCAATATTCGCCTGACCCCCGATGGTATGATCAAATTGGTGGACTTTGGGCTGGTAAAACAGGGCACCCAGCAGACCCGCCATACCCTACGTGGTATTGGAACGCCGGCCTACGCACCCATTGAACAGTATGGCGGCGGGTTGCAAACCGATCCTCGGAGTGACATTTATAGCCTGGGAGCCACGCTCTATCATTTGCTCACTGGCTATGAGCCACTGCCTGCGCCGGATCGCGTGGCGACCATGCCCGATCCCTTGCCCCCCATCTTCCACTACAATCCGCGCCTCTCGCAGCATGTCGGGGCTGCGGTGCATAAGGCGCTGGCGCTGGCCCAGCAAGATCGCTGGCCAGACGTGCTGACCTTCCGCCGGGCGCTTCTGGGGGGCGGTCGCTCGCTACGAGTGATGCAAGACCTGTCTACGCCCGCTGGATTGCTGAGTGGTCTGCGTAAGTTGTTTGGCTGGCACGATGATAGCCACAGCCTACGACACAAACTGGCTGGGCATAAAGGCGGAGTCTGGTGCGCAGCCTATAGTCCTAATGGGCATAGTCTAGCCAGTGGCGGCAATGACCGCCTGATTCGACTCTGGCGTGTGTCCGATGGACACTTGCTCAATACCTTGATCGGGCATACGGGGGGCGTTATTTGCCTGGCATGGCATCCCGGTGGTCAAATCCTGGCGAGTGGTGACAGCAATGGCAATATCTTGCTCTGGTATCCCGATCATGCGAATCCCACACCGCAGATATTGCAGGCGCACACCGCCAGCGTGATCAGCGTGTGCTGGCACCCGGAGGGGCAGATGCTTGCCAGCGGTACCCAGAATGGCGAGGTGATAGTGTGGCGCAAGACGGTAGAGTCCGAACCTGATCCACAACCCGATCTCTCCAACGAAAAGCCACCGCAACCTCTGACGCCCAGCGTGCTTGGATCGCATGCCAAAATGGTACTGAGTGTCCTCTTTAGTCCCGATGGCAGCACGCTAACCAGTATCGGTCTCGATGGGAGCGTGCGCGTGTGGTGGGTGTGATATTTGACAATCGGTAGTCTGCTGTGTACAGTTAAGAAGAAGGGCTGAGGATGAAAACCGATATACCGCTCAAACGACTGACCCACTTGCGACCGGCCGATCTGTTGCTGCTGTTAGGTACACCTGAGGCTGAGGTTCTGAGTGTGGATACCTTACAATTGCCATCCAGTGCCACGAGTCTGGATACAGTGTTGCGACTGCGCCAACCGGATGGCACCGAGTATTTGCATGTGATCGAATGGCAGGGGTATTACGACTTGCTCTTTCTCTGGCGTGTCCTCGGCTATCTCGCCTGGCTGGGGCAGAACCAGCCGGAACGCCCGATCCTGGTGACATTAATTTATTTGAAACCCGATGATGATGTCGGTAACACCCTCACACAGCACCTGGCAGGACAACCCGGATGGACTGTCACCTTGCCCTGCATTCGTCTATGGCAAGAAGATGCGGCGTCCGCGCTCGCCAGTGGTCGTCCTGGATTAGCCGCACTCTGCCCATTGATGCACGGCGCGACCGATAGCATGGTTGAACAGGCCGCCTCCTTGATTATCGATCAGGTTGCCCCACCTGTACAGAACGAATTGTTGGCGGCACTGGGCGTATTTTCCGCATCATTGATGGAAGTCACACGCTTTATGCGGCTCGTAACAAAGGAGCGACTTATGGCAACCGATCTCATTTCATATCTCTTAGAAGAAGAACGTGCAGAATGGGAACAGGAAAAGGCCTCTCTCGAACAGGAAAAGGCCACCCTCGAACAGGAGCGACTCATAGCAACCGATCTTTTAGAAGAAGAACGTGCAGAATGGGAACAGCAAAAGGCCACTCTCGAACAGGAAAAGGCCACACTCGAACAAGAACTTGCAACTCAGAGCGTTTCACTTCAGGATGCGCTGGTGCGTCAGACATTGCAGCAAGGGGTAGAAGATGTTTTGATAGCGCGGTTTCCGCATGTTCCCATCACGGTCGTCAGGGATATTCGCCAGATTACGGATCTTACGCAGTTGCAACATCTGCTGGGAGCACTCGCTCAGGCACCCGATATGCAGAGCGCATTGCAACTGCTACGCGTGCAATCCAACTAAGATATAGCACTCCTCAACCAATTGTGCGGAACCGAAGTCCAGGCTTTCGCCTGGACGGAGCAAGCCCCAGGCGAAAGCCTGGACTCTCATTTACGATTGGTACAGGCTTGCTATAACAGACATATGTGGTGACTTGACGTCTATGCTCTTCTCGGCTATGGTAGTGTGGAAGAGTAGAGGTGAGCGGCCGCAAGCAAAAAAAAGCTACGGGCGACCGCGTAACTCCTGTAAGATAAAGGGTATTTGCCATGCAAATGACCAGACGTGAACGACTGGCGGAAGCCGTCGCTGGCAACGAAACTGACCGTGCCCCCGTGGCGCTCTGGCGGCATTTCCCGGTGGACGATGCCGATGCCGAGCAATTAGCGTTGTCGGTGCTGGCCTTCCAGCAGCAGTATGACTGGGATTTCATCAAGCTCACCCCGTTGAGCAACTACTCTATTGCCGACTGGGGCGGAACGGTCGCCTACCACGGGCATCCTGAAGGTACGAGCGACTACATCACGCCACCATTAATCACGGTCGCCACCGATTGGGAGCGCTTACAACCGCTAAATGTCTACGCCGGGGCGATGGGTCAGCAACTGGACTGTATTCGTCGCTTGCGCGAGCTGGCTGGCCCGGATATACCGATTATCGAAACCGTCTTTAACCCGCTTTCGCAAGTGAAGCGTCTGGTAGCAAAAGGAGCCGAGATTGTCCATCTTCGGCGTTATCCACAGCAAGTGCGTGCCGCGCTGGAGGTAATCACTACGACCACCATCGACTTTGTCACCGCAGCGTTGGAAGCTGGCGCAGACGGGATCTTCTATGCCATTCAGCATGCCCGTGCCGATCTGCTCAGTGTGGACGAATATCGGGAGTACTTGCAGCCGCTGGATCTGCGCATTCTGGAAGCTGCTCGCCACGGTACGTTTAATTTGCTGCATCTGCACGGCCTTCACACCTACTTTGATCTGGTAGCCGATTATCCGGTTCACGCCTTGAATTGGCACGACCGCGAAACCGGCCCCACGTTGGCCGCGGGTGCGCAGCGGTTCACCGGGTTGGTCGTGGGTGGCCTCAGCCAGGAAGATATAGTAACCGGTAATCCTACCAGCATTGGGCAACTGGTGCAGACGGCACTGACCGAAATGGGCGGACGGCGGGTGTGTCTATCAACGGGCTGTGTTTTGCCCACGGTTGCACCCTGGGGCAACATTCGTGCCCTGCGAGCAGCCGTCGAACGTTAACCTGTCTCTGGGGGATGCGAAACTATGCCGCGTACGCAGATCGGCCATTCACGTTCACCGCTATGCTGCTCCGAGTCGTTCTGTGTGCGCGAGTGGTTCAAAAAGAATGTCGGCCACATACCGTTCGTTCGGTGCCCTCTACTGTCTTGTTCGGGTTCGCCTGCCTCACGGTGCCAGCAACCCATCGACAAAATCCTCCAGCGCAGTCAGGTCGAGGTCATCACCGGCCGCAAGCTGGGCCGCCAGAACATCCAGGTTGATTACCGCTGCGGCTTCAATCGCGGGATCATGCCCAAAGCCACTGTGGATGAGATACAATCGCTGATGATCAAAGCCACTGCTGGTCAACAGGGTACGCAAGGCGGTGATGCGATGCTGCTGTGTTTTCCAGGCACGCACTGGCACCAGCACATAATCAGCGATTTTCAACAGACGCACGCTATAATCATTCAGGCTATGCGGTGCATCGACCACCAGAACGTCATAATGTTCACGCAGACGTTGTACCACGCGCTTTAAGGTATCCGCCGTGACCCTGGCCCCCTGCGCAATATCCACAGGTGCGGGCAGCACATGCACACCACTGGCATGCGGCGTCAGTTCCTCTTCCGGCCAGCGAATAAACCCGACCCGTGCGGCAAAATCGTCGAGTGTCACCCGTCCCTCCAGTCCCAACAATGCCGCCACGTTGCCAAACTGGAGATCGGCGTCTAACAAGGCTACGCGCTGGCCCCGGCGTTGCAGCAGGAGCGCCAGGCCACACGCCAGTGCCGTGCAACCATTGCCACCACCAGGACTATAGACGGTAAAAACACGACAACGCTGCTCACGTTGCAACGGTACTCCTATCGCTGGCAACAACAAAGCGGGTGCGGACTCTGTAGTACTCGATGTCTGACGGGTATGCACTGTGTGCGCCAGTGCTGTTGAGAGTAATTGGGCACGGGACATAGCGGCTGCCAGTTGATCGAGCTTTGGTGGCTTGAGCAAATAATCCCGAATCCCACTCTGAGCTGCCAGTTGTAGTTTGCCGACATCGGCCTGCGCCGCGAGCAGAATTGCGCATGTGGTGGGTACATACAGGCGCAACTGTGCTGCCATATCAAACGCTGTCCGACCGAATTGATCGGCATCAATCAGGGTCACGGTTGGCCACAACTGCGCAGCCTGCATCAGCGCATCACGTATAGTGCGCGCCTGCTCCACTGCTGCCAGGGTAAGCCGCTGCCGCAAAATGGTTGCCAGCCGTGTTCCAGCTCCACTCGTTTTGCTAACCAACAAAAGAGATGGCGATTGGGCTGCACCTTGCGTCCCCGTTGTCATACCAGTCGCTGCCTGGGGTGCTGGTCGGGGCATATCACAGGCGCGGATTACCGCAGACACCACTTGCTCAATACTGAGCGGGGGGGTGAGAATATCACAGGCACCAACCTGCAACCAGCGTATAAGCCGATCTGCCTGGGGATGTACTTCGAGAACAAGCAACCGGGACTGACCCAGCGTCAGGTGTAGCAGTGTGGCCGCCGCTTCCAGGATGCCAGGCAGCGTCGCATCGAACACCAGTGCATCAGGAACATAGGCTATCGCCAGCGATTGAACTTCCGTCGTGTCTGTGGTTGAGGCAACCACTTCCACCACGCGGTTAATATGCTGTTGACCACGGAGCGCCTCCCGCAACTCGGACGTTGCGGTAGCCAGCAAAATTCGTAGCGGCGAATGGGGTGCTTTTGTGATCATCCAATGTTCAGATGTCCAAAACGCGATTTTTTACCAATGCACTTATACGAGCAACCGACGCGCTCGCAAATAGGGCACGATTTTTTGCTCAACCGGCCAGGCGGAGAGCATACGGACATATGTTGCCCCATGGTACCCACAAGCCATCGCAATCTGTTGCTGCCATGCCTGCATACGTCGGCGATAGATAGTGATGGTCTCGGTATCCAGTGTGAGCGGAATGCGCTGACCCGTCTCGCTATCTTCCAGTTCGAGCGGCCCTTGCAGATCTGGACGCAACTCGCGGGTATCGAGCATATGGCAGACCAGCACCTGCCAGCGCGGTGGCTGCAAGGCCTGTAAGCCTTCCGCCAGACCACTGCTGGAGAGCAGATCCGAACATAAGACCAGCAAACCTCCACGTGGATGCATACGGGCGTAAAGGCGCAACACTGCTTGCAGATCGGTCTGGGGTTGCATGGTGGCCGTCTCAATATACCGAAACAGATCAAACAGCCGCCCCTTGCCCTGTATCGGGCCAAAGGGTCTCGTCATGGTTGCGCCAAACGGCATCACGCGCACGCGGTCATGATGTGCAAGCGCCAGATACCCCAGCGCTCCAATTAACTGCTGCGCCGATCGTAATTTGGGTGGTTGACCCCAGGCCATACTGTACGAGGTATCAAGCAACAGATGAATTTCGACATTCTGCTCTGTCTCACCCAGTTTGACCAGTACTTGATCCTGCCGCGCATAGGCATTCCAATCAATATAGCGCATGTCATCGCCACTGGTATAGGGGCGATGGTCGCTAAAAATGCTCGTCGGCAACTGCCGACGGCTGGCATGCTCGCCACTGGAGGGTTGTCCACGCAATGTACGTTGCGCTTGCAGGCTTAACCGCTCCAGCCGACGCAAAAATGCCTCGTCAAATAGCGGCTCCTCACGGGTGGAGTTACTGTGTTGGCGAAAAATAGTCTTGAACCACATCGCGTAAATCTAAGGGAATACGTAACGGATCATCACCCGTCCGTACTTCGCTTGTATCAAGTGAACCCGTAGGCGGCAAAAAGCTTCCGGTTGCACTGCTGGTAACAGATAAATCTCCACTCGCAGAGGCTGGTGTGGTACCAGCACCTTCGCTTTCCAGATCCAGCGGTACCCCCTCTACCCCCAGCCGATCAGACGGTACTGATTGCTCACGCTGATCACCGGCAATATTTCCGGCCCCTGCTCCTGCCCCAGACTGCGGGGATTCTGACGGGCCCTGGTCGTCTGTATCGCCCTGTTGTGTTGCCCCCTGGCTCCCCAGTTGCTCAATCAGGGTTGCCAGATTTTCCAGCGCCTGCGCTGCATTCTGTCCGCCCTGTTCAAGACTGTCCGCCTGCTGCCGAATCTGGTTAGCCAGTTGAGCATTATTACGCCCAATCTCGTTCGCCGCCTCACGCAGTCCCTGTGCCAGATCACGGCGCGTTGTGGCTGAGAGTTGATTCGCCTGGTCTGCCAGAGATCGCAACTCCTGAGCTGCCTGGGCTGTATTGCTCTGATCCAGCGCCGTCGCAGCCGGGCGAGTTGCACTCTGGTCGCGCAAGGCATCCGCCAGTGCCGCAAGCGCGGCGGCCTGCCCGGCCGTACGTTCCTCACCCGCATCTGCCATCCCTGAGTCGGTTTGACCCGGCTGATCTGTGCCAGAATTACCCGTTGACGATTGATTGGGATCATCCAGCAGATCTGGGGGAAACTCCCGTGTCATCTGATCAGGAACAGCGAGTGCGGGCAATGGATCAGGGGTTGTAAACAGATCCGGCAGACCCAATCCGATCATCAACAGCAACCCCAGACCGAGTAACACAAAGGCAATGAGGGTGATGACTTCTGACCAGGGAAAGCGCTGATGCGAGGCGACATAGCGCTGCACACGACTGATCGTGCGCTGCGATTGATCCAGCAAGCGTGCAGCCACTCCCTCTGCCGCACCCTGCGCATCCACTTCCAACGCAGTCGCAAGCTGATTGTTCAGGCGAAAGCGCCGATCCAGCCGCCGCGCCGTTGCTGCCGGTGACATAGGCGGTTTGAGCAACAGCAATACCCCAACCCCAGTACAGGCAATAACCAGCAAACCCAGCAGTTCAAAGCGCAAGGGCCACCCGAACAACAGATGCCCACCCAGGCCGATGCACAGCAGCGACATGCCGACCCACGCGAAACGCAACAGGGTGCGAATACCCCGCCAGGCCCAGCGATCATTCGCCAGCCGTTTGAGTTGTATATGCAATGGTTGATGCAGCATAGCTTCCAATACTTTAACTGTACACGAGTTACGCGCTCACTTGAACCAGATGTCTTTGTCGCTTGCGGTGGCATAGAAGGAACCATATCTTTGTACCCCGCTTTTCGTCATAGACGAAAATTTGGTTGCAAAAAAAGGTACCGCTCTGCCGCCGGCGAAAAGGCGAACTGACGTTACTACCGCATAATTCCTGTACTTTATATACTATCCGTTATGATCGTATGATAGCGTTCCACACTAAATGTGACGTGGGTATCAAGATTGACACTGGTAACAGCACTACAATCACATATGCAGTATAGCGACCTCTTCCCATTCCGTCAACTCTCTAGCAATCCTCCGGTGCTTAACAACTGATTTGCACGAGGTACGCGGTAGCGGTGTCAATCAGCCTTTTCGCCTGCGGCAGCTTCAGAAGTACTGCTCTGCGCAGGCGAAAGACGTTTTGTTTGAGTGAACGCGTACGTCCTGTGATGTAGGATTGCTATATCAGCGTCGTGCTGATGTGTTTATGGCATAGCGCCCCAACTCGTCATCAACTCGCGGGTAAGCAAGCCCAGTTGTACCTCGTGGGGTGTGCCATTCAGTTCTGGATGGTTCTCAAACCGCGCCCGTTCAAAGTATTGGACGGTATATGGGCGTCCCGTCTCAGGATGTGTCATCTCAAAGGCCTCGGTAAGTGGGTAGCCTACCAACGACAATCCACCCTGTTGCTCCCAAACTTCCTGGAAGGGTGGACAAATACTATGCCCGGTTTCGCGGAAGAACAGGCAATCCGGGCCAGCATCAGATACGCGGGGCAGCAGGTGCCAGTTAATTCCACGTCGTTCCAGTGCTGTTGTGCCCAGATGTCCCAACTGTACTTCGTAGGGTGTGCCACTAAATTCGGGAAAATGCTCAAACCGTGCCCGCTCAAAATACTGCACCACCCGTGGGCGTCCACTCCCGAATTCTGGCTCAATCAGTTCCTCGGTTAATGGATAGCCAAACCGGGCCAGACCGCCATGCCTTTGCCAGTATGTCCGAAAAGCTCCCCGCAGGCTATGCCCGGTCGTCTGAAAATAGTCACCGCCACGGGGCACCGGCGGATCATACTCCACAAAGATGGGAGCACCAGTGGACGGCAGGCGCAAGGTCAAATTCCCGTTATCGGTATAGAGGATATGCTGTACCTGACCATTCCAGGCCCGCACCAGTGCCTGGCTACATCCACAGTCCACCATCAACGCTGGCGAACTATCAATGGTGCGCCAGAGAACATCAACGCGCCGCCCGCTGCCCGCAAACTGATACCAGTAGACGTGCGGTTGACCCGGTACCATGCCATTGGCACGTACCTCTTGCAGCATCAAACCCGCCAGCATATTCGTGAGAGTGCGGTAGGCCACGAATGCTGGCTTTCGCAGATCGCCCCGATTGGGATCAAGCGGATAGGTACGCCGCAACAGTCCAAAATGAAACTGGTCATAGCGTTCATTATAGACCGGTTGATGATATGGCGCATCCGGGTAAGTGTCATTCCGAAAGTCATACCAGAACACCTTCTCGATACTAGGATGCGCCATCGCCAGGACGTAGGCGCGTATCAAAAAAAAGGCTTGTGTATCGAGATCCACACCTGGCCACTGGGTATGCGTTGACCACCCCCATTCAGTAATCCAGACCGGTTTTGGCCCATAGATCTGTAGCAATTCATCCAGTCGTTCCATCTCGTCGTAGAAATCAACCGATGCGTTGCGTCGCCAGGGGCTACCTTCGGGCGCATCCGGGCGATAGGGATGGATCGCCAGAATATCGACATAATTCCAGCCACCAAGATTGCCTACTTTCTGCAAATAATCAAAGTAGTCGTAGTTATAGGGGGACGGTGGCTCACTCCAGATACTTGCCAGACCACCCATCACAATCGTTGCTTCGGGGTCGGCGGCACGCGCAGCAGCAGAGCCAACTTGCAGGATACGCACGAAATCACGCACTTCATAGAGGCCACTTTCATAGCCAGACTTTGCCAGGTTCGGTTCGTTCCACAGTTCCCAATGTTTCACCCAGCCTTTTTCACGGCCATAACGTGCCACGGCTGCATAGACAAAATCGCCCCAATCTTTAATCCACTCTTCAGGCCGCGGATTCTTACCCTTAAACCAGGCCGGATTATAATCAAGGAGTCCCAGAATCTTAATCCCGGCGGCTACCTGCGCTCCTATGGCACGGTCATAATCAAAAAAGCCACTCCCGTCACCAGTCCAGGTAAACGGCCCACCGGGATATTGCTGGACACGATCCCAGAAGATTTCTTCTCGCTGCCACTGTACTCCCGCCTCACGCATCAAGGCGACCGCTGTATCAATCTCATCAGCGCGGACGCGATTGCCCAGTGCGGCAATAATCCCAAACGGTGTGCCTTTATCGCGCCAGGGCAGATCCGCTGCTGGTGCCGAGTATATGTTATTCGGTGCAAGAGGCACGAGCAGTATCAGCAGGGGGAGCAGCAACATCGACAGCCGTTGAAAACGGTGTACGAAGATCGTCATAGTCTATCTTTACTCCGCAAGATATTTCAATAAGTTACAGCAAGCACTGTAGCATTACACAGTGCCCGCCTTTGACAATACTACCAGCATATACAGCTTAAATCGACATAAGGCAGGTATATCAGTTATCTTTTCATAGACCAATGCCAGCCGAAACAGAAGCGGTGAAAATGCTAGATAGAATGGATTCCCAACATACACACAGGCGTTCAACTGCAAGCCAGCCGTTCGCGCCAGTTTGTTGATTGCTCGCTGTGTATTAGCGCGATAGAACGTAGGATGTGATTCATGATTAGGACGTTGCAGCAACCCCTGGATGAGCCAACGTTGGATACCATCAGGCACGAGCCGACTCACGAGCGGAATATAATGATGAGCGTTGGTCGTAAACAGGATCAACTTGCTTCCTGGACGTACGATACGACTCATTTCGTTAAACACTGATTGTGGGTCTTGAAGGTGTTCAATAGTCCACTGGCTGACCAGGACATCAAAACTCGCGCTCGCAAAAGGTAGATACTCAGCATTAGCCAGCACGCGCTGGCTCACTGTCGTATTCTGCTGCAGATCGTTCAAACTCAGATCAACGCCAACCGAACGTCTGGTAGTATGGATCGCTGCCTCAGCCAGACTCATCCGCCCACAACCAACGTCAATCAAGGAGGTATCCTGGGTTACAACCGTTGCAATCAGATCATGGTACTGCTCGCCAGCATTGCGAAAATTGGGATACCACCGCGCAAAGATTTGCTGACAACGTTGATACCGATGCTGTAATAGAGCGGAAAAGTCCACCCGAACCTCCTACTCAATCGGATGGTCTGGTCAGTGATGACCTATGGATCTTGGCTCTGGTCACCGTTGCCTGTCTCACGTACATCACGCAGAACTATAGTATACACGAAAATAGAGTCACCCTGACATTGTTCTGGTGCAAGTGTACCACATTCAGCCTGATATACTATCAGCGCCAGATTGAAAGAACATGACCGGCATATTACAAATTGCTTAAGGGTTGGGTGTTGGTCTCACGTGCAGATTGCTTGTAGGGACAGTGCCCTCGTCTGCTCCTGCCAGCGTATTGATGCGCCAGAGGGATATCAGGAACACCCACGAGGGGTATCCTCAAAACCGGTTTGTCGATCTAATCGCGTACCAGCAAACTAAAGACCACAATCTGGTGCTGTTCTTGATGCGCTAATCGCAGACCTGTCGCTTGTAACCGGCGGTTCAACTCTGCCAGTGACCAGAAGGTAATCCCACCTGGACGTAAAAGCCTCTGCACAACACGTCCCGGAGTATGCTCGGCCTGAACCAGATTCATGAGAACACAGCGGCCACCCGGTACCAACACCCGTTGTAGCTCGGACAAACAGCGGTCAGCATCACCAATTTCATTCAGTGAACCGCCCATGACCACGCCAGCCACCGTCTGGTTGGCAAAAGGAAGTGCCTGCGCTTTCGCCCGCACAAAGCTAATACGTAACTGCTCTTTGTGGGCAAAAGTGTGGGCCTGACGCAGCATCGGTAAGGAATGGTCAATCCCAATCACATGCCCCTGATCGGCAGAGAGTTTCGCCGCCAGTGCCCGGGCATAGAGGCCATTAGAACACGCCACATCGACATACAATCCACCGTGTTCTGGTGCGGCCAGTTCGACTAATAACGGCAGTTCGCGATCATAGCCAAATGCCTCCCCCGTGAACAAGCTCAGGGCACGTTTACGCCACAGGCGCTCATAGGCCCAGGCCGTTGGCGGGAGATAATTGGTCAGTTGGGCTATACTGTCTGGTGCGTATCCCGATCCTAAGAGATCGGCAATCGCCAGATCGATCGGGTACATTGTGCCGCTAGATTGGCAGCGTAACTGCCCGGAGAGGATGGCTCCGTCTGCCGCCGCCTGCGCACCGGGTGCCAGGATAAGCGGCTGATCAGGATGTTCAGGGCAGCGAAGATACGCTAATGCTTCTGGATACATACATTTACGATAATTTGCCTGGTACTACAACAAAGCGTCCTACCACAGAAGACGCAGCGGGTAGCGTAACGCTGAACCATTCTTTTCTTTCTTCCACTTCGGCGTTCTCTGCGACCTCGACGATAGGGTTGCATCATAATCCTCGTTGTCGTACTCGTGGTTGACCACACTGAGTATACAGATCATCATGTAGTAACGACTAAAGTCGTTACTACCGCCGTATCCTTGAACATCACGGTGGTCAACCACTAGAATAAAACATGCATATACTGCTCGAGATTATGTTCGAGTACTTTAGAAGGACTACGAAGAAGATCTTGTTCGATTAAATCAAGAAAAACCGCAATCAACTCGCTGTCCCACTGCTTGCCAGCCCCCTGGCATAATCGTTGGAGCGCCTCGGCCTTGCTCACCGCCTGACGATAGGGACGGTCAGTCGTCATTGCATCATATGCATCGACAATCGCAATAATCCGTGCCCCGACCGGAATTTCCTCACCGCGTAGTCCATAAGGATACCCTCTACCGTTCCACTGTTCGTGATGTGCGAGAATAATCGGCTGCACCTCGCGGGCAAAGCGCATCGGTGCCACAATGCGTGCGCCGAATTCAGGGTGCTGCTTAATCTGGGCATACTCCTCCGGGGTCAGTGAGCCTGGTTTGCGCAAAATGGCGTCGTCCACCCCGATCTTCCCAATATCGTGCAGAATGCCACCATAGCGCACAGCACGAGACTGTTCGAGGGACAAACCAGCCGCAATCGCCAGTTGCTCACCATAACTGGCTAATCGCCATAAATGGCCTTCCGTGTATGCGTCCTTCGTTTCCACGGTCAACGCCAGCATAAAAATAACACTCTCAGTACGCTCCAGTTGATCGGTCAGGCGTTTGAGCCGCAACTGTGAGCGGATACGTGCCTGAAGCAGGCTATGTTCCAAAGGTTTGGTCAGAAAGTCATCAGCCCCAACTTCCATGCCTCGCCGCCGATGTTCACGCTCCTCCAGGCCAGTTAACATCGTGATCGGAATTAACGCCGTGCGTTCATCGTTCTTCAGGCATTGGCAAACACTAAAGCCATCAAGCTTCGGCAGTTGAACATCAAGCAATATGAGATCCGGGAGGGTGTTGGCGACTGTTTGTAACGCCTCGAGGCCGTCTCTGGCGGTTATGGTCTCATAGCCTTCACGCTTGAGTAACCGCACCAGAACATCCAGTATGAGTGGATCGTCATCAACAATCAGTATCTTCGCCGACACACGCTTACCTTTCTCCCTTATTGCCGGGAACCCAGAAACAATGCTATTGATTGTCCGCCAATGCTCCAGCGAACAGAATAGAAAAGGTATTCTGATGCAAAAACAGTAATCGTTCAGGGAAATGAGTGTCAGCAGGGGGTACGTGGGCCTGTTGCCACCTCACTGTTCGGCCCAGCGGGACGAACAAGAAACGCCGGGGTACCGTTCTCCGCAATCACCGCACTTGAACAATTACCAGATATGACCATGATGCACGTATACACTACATCATACAACGAGGTGGTCAAATTGATACTGATGGACATAATTGATCTACCGCCCGGTAACAAGGCTGACCGGAAAGCGCCATCAACATGTTTTTGACCACTCCGCTCATACAACACTGTATTCTGGTCGTGTGCTGATTATAGCAAAAAAACACATAAAGTGTGTAAACGACGAGGAAGGATAGTAAACGTTCCCTTTTGGGAGAACGGGCAGCCTGCCCGCGCATGCGTGACGGAGAGAGGGACGCCCGCGCTTCCAGGCGTGCGCGTTCCGCCGAGTCTGAACGGCTACCGAGATGCTCGTTCAGACCCTAATAGTCAGGCGCAAGCAAGCGCAACTGTGGCACTTGCATCGGTATGGTACCTGATTGGGCAACGATAAACCTCTCCATCTCGTCATACAATACCAGGAGATCAACTCCCATATAAGGACTGGGCAACCCGGCTAACCTGGCGCGACTCTTGGCCCAGTTACGGTACATTCCACGCTGGTTGCTCTGTTGCCATTTTACCAGAGCCGCCGCTGTTTGAATAATGCCCTTAAAAAACCGGGCCTCATCTGCATCCGTTGCTGCTCGCCAGCATTGTTCCCACTGCTCATGGGCATGCCAGAAATGGCCGGCATTGAACAGGCGAATACCTTCCAGGTATGCTTCAGGATAGGGCATAGCTCAGAAATACTGCACCGTGATAGAGAACAAAGTCACCCCTGATACACTTGATTATCAGGGGTGACTGATTCGACGCATCTCACAGCAAAGACTAATGACTACCGCAGGTAGAACATCCACCGCTACTGGCAGGAGCTTCATCAGCACCACTATCTTCATTCGTACGGAACGAATGCCCGCAACCACACCCGGAAACGGCGTTGGGGTTATCAATCTTAAACCCGCCGCCCATCAGACTATCTACATAGTCCACTGATGCACCTTGCAAATAGCGAGCGCTAACCGGATCGACCAGAATGCGCAAATCACTGCTGAAAAAATCGCTATCGCCCTCGCGCACTTCATCATCAAAGGTCATCCCATATTGTAAGCCTGAACAACCACCACCCGAAACAAACACCCGGAGCGCGTAACCATCCAGTTCTTTCTCGCGCATCAGTGCCGTCAAGTGTTCAGCCGCTGGCTGCGTTACTGTCAACACGGGTTGCGTGGTTACAGGTTGCACACGTGCAGTTCCCTGCTCAACAACTGTCATTTATCCATCCTCCTTCAATATGAGCATCTTCTCGACACTGAAACGTGCATAGCAAAGTATACCAGATGTCAGAACGAAACGCTAGTGTTTTCTTTTGTAACGAGATGAGACATGCTTCTACCTGTTACTACCAGGACGTACGCAGTGAGAGCGCCCGGCCCGGTAAACGGTCGGGCGACACATGGACTGACGCGCCGTCCGCGCCAGCGTCCGGTGTGCGCTGCCCTTGCCCGACGCGTCTGCGTCCGAGTACAGGCGACCGCGTATGCCACATTTGTGGTCGTATACCTGGCCCATTCCCTGGCCGAAGACACGATCAAGCACAGAAAAACGCCGGTCACTGCGCACGCTCTATCAATGATTGTAGGACACGGTAATTGTTCACTCTTCTCTTGGGAGCGCGGGCACGCTGCCCGTGCATGCGTGCTGGCGGGTGGGACGCCCGCGCTCCCAGGCGACTGTGCATGCTGGCGGGCGTCCCGCCCGCGCTCCCAGGCGACTGTGCGTGTTGGCGGGCGAGACGCCCGCGCTCCCAGGCGCACCATGAACGCTGACGACAGAGCTGACTCCCAAATGTGAACAGTTACAGCGCTCGGCAGATTTGACACAACGCGGATCGTGTCTAGAATAAATGATCGTACTTGTTTGTAGGGATTGTGCCAGTCTATGAAACGACCGACCAGCGTAACACTTCTGGGAATACTTATTTTTATTCAGGGATTGATTTTCACGGTTCTTTCCAGTTTTGCATTGCTTCTGTTTAGCACCACACTATCTGAATCATTACCGCCAGACATCGCGTCTGAACTCCCCACCGTGCGCTTACAGGATCTCTTATTGGCAGCTTCGGCACTGGTCATGGGTGGTGTTGGTCTGGTCAGCAGTATTGGTATTTTGCGATTGCGTTCCTGGGCATGGCTCATGGCCATGATTGCTCAGGGCATCAACCTGTTTGCAGAGATGGTCAACTATACGCGCGGCCAGGCGAACTATATCAGCCTGGTTGTTTCGACCATTATTGTCTTTTATCTCAATCAGCGCGATGTGCAAATTGCTTTTCGGGTGGCGCATCGTCGTGAAAATCCTGCCAGTGTGCGCACGGCTGAGGAGGATCAGGCTGCAATCGAAGAGGCCCGGCGCGACGTTGTGGAAAGCAAGTAGTAGTCGTGCTGCTGCGAGACAGCACATGAGGAAGACGATATGTCAGCACCTACTCCCTCTTTAGCGATCACCGATCCGTTCTGCAATGTATCAGCCGAGCCACCCCGCGATACCTATCCTGAACATAGCAGCATCTCAGCCGCAGACATAGCGCTGTTGCGGCGCTTTGAGCCGATTGCCTGTTTTACCTACGGTGAGCAGTTTTATCCGATGGATGTGGATCGGTATCTGGCCGCATCACGGTTATGCCGCCAGCGTCCCAATGATATTGCCGAAGAACTGGTGCCACGGGGGGCTATCACCGATCAGTTGCTGACCCAGCCCCGTCGCGATGTGCCGGGAACCGTCTACTATTTAAGTTTTGCCGACTCGCTTAATCCAGCCCAGGTTCTTAACTTCTATCGTAATTCGACCTTGCGTCACTTTCATGCTGGATCGGGGCGTCTGGCGCGTGTTGGTCTGACAGCGCGTCTGGCTGATCTGTTGTTCTCAATCACCCTGCTTTTGCGCGGTAGGGTCCCAGGTGGTCTGGCGGCGGATGCAGCTCTGCGCTACCAGGCGCTTCAAGCAGAAGACGAGCGCTACTGCTACTATGGTCGCGTTGTGCGTGAAAACGGCTACGTGGCCTTACAGTACTGGTTCTTCTATGCGTTTAATGATTGGCGTTCGTCTTTCAATGGCTTTAACGATCACGAGTCGGACTGGGAAATGATAACGGTCTATGTGGTAGAAACCGCAGACGGTACGCCTGAACCGTGCTGGCTGGCCTATTCGTCGCACGAGTTTAAGGGCGATGATCTGCGGCGGCGGTGGGATGATCCCAACATTGAGCGCCACGGTGAGCATCCCGTGATCTATGTTGGTGCCGGCTCGCATGCCAACTATTTCTATCGTGGCGAATATTTACCAGCGGCAGAGGTGCCTTACTCCGGCGGGTTACTGCGTGCCTGGCGGCGCGTCCAGCGGTTCTGGCGTATCACTCTGCGCCAGGGTGACGAATATAGCGACTTACCCGATCTCGGTTTTTTTCGGATTCCATTTGTAGACTATGCTCGTGGCGATGGCCTATGTATTGGCCCCGGTCAGGCGTGTACCTGGAAACTGCACGTGTTGCAGACAACACCGGAACAACCTGCACCTGCCTGGGTAGACGGGTTTCGCGGCCTGTGGGGATTGTATACCCGCGATCCGGTTGCGGGAGAGGATGCACCCGCTGGCCCCAAATATAATCGGGATGGCACCGTTCGCAAGATGTGGTATGACCCGTTAGGTTGGGGCGGACTGGATAAGGTGCCTCCACCGCATCTGGTCGCTACGGTACTGGAGCGACAACGTCAACAACGGCTTGCCGAGCAACAAGAACTACAGCAGCACATCAGCCAGCTCACAGCGCAGTTAATGGGATTGGAAGTCGAAGCTGAAGCAATTCAAGGGTTCTCTCATTTACAACAACGTTCGGTTGATCTGCAACGCCAGATCCGCCATACCTGCGCTGAACTGGATACGCTTAAAGCCCGCTATGCCACCAACAATCAAGTGTTAGAAAGTTTTGATATGTATGCCCACCAGCTTGCCGAAGGGGTGCGCAGTGATCCACGAGCACACCTGCGGTTGCCACAGGTACCATCCAGTCCCGCCGATCTACGGCTCGGTCGGCTGGCTGAAACCTGGAGCGCCTTGAGTATCGGATTGCTCCTCCTTGGTTTTGGGGGGATAACACTCTTCTTTGCCAGTGCGTGGGGCACGGGGTTGCTGGCGTTGCTGGGATTCTACTTCTTTATCGAAGCGCTCTTCCGCCGTCAGGTACAGACCCTGATACGCTATTTTGCGGTCGGCATGGCATTGCTCACCACGCTCGTGTTGCTGTATGAGTTTTTCTGGCCGGTAGTGGTGACGCTGACTCTGCTGGCAGGTATCTTGATCATTGTGGAAAATGTGAGAGAATTACGTGTGTAAAAAGTTTCACTAGAAACTATTCCTCTTGACGAATGTACCGTAAGGTGCTATTGTACATATAGTTCTATATAACGTCATACCCATACCGTACCTATTCAGCCTGACGCGCTCAAACCACCGTTGCACACCATTGGACACCGCTGATGGGTGTTCTGTCTGGTATGTGCAAGTTTTTTCTAGATTGCAATCTCGATCTCTATGATTGCTTTATGGGCGGCTTATCCGTGAGGCACACAGAGCAGAGTTGTAGATATTGTCAGGCAATGATCAGCATGGGCATGGGTAGCAGTAGTACGTACAACACAGGTAGTACTGTTACAAGCCAGAGTCATAAACCTGGGGAGGTACGATGATGAACGAGGATAGAACTATTAGTAAGCGCGTCTGGATTGGTTCCTTGAGTGAGTATCCATTACGTTGCGAGGAACAGCGTAGCGATCTGGCCTACCTTGCCAACTACTATGAAGATACAGGGATTAATGATGGCGCGCATGGTATATGCCACAGGCAGAAGGGTATGCTGTTTACGATAGCAGCGCTACAAGAGCGTAAACCAACACCCGATCTGTCTCCACTGAATTAAACAGGAAATGTTCCTTCTGCCCGTGCCTCACGGATAAGCCGCTTATATTTAGATCGCTGGGCGCCGACGTGTTAAGAGGCCCACAATACTGGTGAATAGTGCAGAACCAATGATCGCCCAGATCAGTGGAAAGGTCTGGCCTTCGATCGTTATAGGGAACAACAAGGGTAATCCAAACCGGCTTGCCAGCCAGTATCCCACAAGTGCCCCAATAAACCCGACCACTATCGAAACAAATAATCCACCGAGTGAATAACCAGCTAATGCCTGACCTACTGATCCCGCAATCGCAGCCACCAACAACAGTAAAATGAGACCGATCCAGGTCATACTATCACCTCCTTACGATTTGTCAGCAAAAGCTGCATAGCAATCTCTGTGCCATTCTAGCGGTACGTCAGGTCTAATCAAGCAAGACAGTTCCTCATTGCCAGTATGCATTGATTCTGGGCATCGCATCCCGCAGATATCTAGCTGTACCTGTTCACATTTGGGGGAAGCTCTGTGGTACGCATTCCCTTTTCTCCTGAGAGCGCAGGCATCTTGCCCGTGCATGCGCGACGGAGGGTGGGACGCCCGCGCTCCCAGGCGTGCGCGTTCCCCCGCGTGGGAACAGGCACAGCTAGCTGTAGACTTGCAGACACACCACCTTAAGCTATAATGCATACTTCACATCCCACCTCGGCGTGTATTATGTTTCCAGATATCAGGCGCAACCAATATTTCTGCATATGACCATACGGCTAACTCTGGCTCGTCAACATTTTGGGCTGCAAGAGATCTGCGTAACCGTTCAGGGGACGTTCGCCAGCGGGGGTGGCGGGGGCCGCAGGCCCCCGCGCAACCCCGGGAACCTCCGGGCCGGGTCGTGCCCCGCCCAACCACCCCACTTGAACGGTTACAGATCTGCTATCATGAACAAATGGTGACATCTCGATATACACCATATGAACGGTATATAATGCCTCATTTATTCAGTTCAATGACCATTGCGCACAAGAAACTGCTGAACCGTATTGTTATGGGAGCAGATGCAAGTGGTCTAGCTATGGCCGATGGTTTTGTGAGCGATGCTCTGCTGAACTACTATGTGCGACGTGCACACGGTGGCGTGGGATTAATCGTGACCGAGCCAGTCCGTGTCGTACCGCCAGCCGCAAATGGCCCCTACGCGCACATCGGTCTCTATGATGATGCATTTGTGCCGCAACTGCGCTTTCTGGCACAGGCCGTCCATAGCAAAGGTACCCGGTTGATCATTATGCTTGATGAACCATGTGCAGCGGCGGAGATGAATGCTCGCGAATTACATACGCTGGCTGAACGCTTTGTGCAGGCGGCATGGCGGGCGCTGGCTGCTGATTGTGATGGCGTTATGCTCTCTATGGCCGATGGTGGCGTGTTGCACACCATTATTTCACCGCACCTGAATCGGCGCTTTGATGTCTATGGCGGCACGCTTACCGAACGCCTGCGTCTACCGCTGCAAATTATTGAGGGTATTCACGCCTGGCTTGGCAAACGCCTGATTATTGGGTTCCGGCTCATTGCCGATGATTTCACCACCGATGGGATTACGCTGCATGATGCACGCGTCATTGCGCGCCGAGTGATTACAGCCGGAGTGAATCTGCTTGACGTAACCGTTGATGATCATAACACCACTGTTCCGGTAGCCCGTTTCCCGGGTTGGACAGTTCCACTGGCCGACAGTATCAAGCGGGTCGTGCCCGAAGTTCCGGTTATGTGTTCGGGATTGTTGGGCGAGCCTCATCTCGCTGATAGTGTCATCCGCGATGGTAGCGCTGATTTGATCATGCTACGGCAGACCTTGCGTACCTATCCGGATTGGCCACAGACTGCCTATACCACCCTGGTATCCACAAGCACATAACACTGTGGTGCCCACCAGGACGTACGCAGTCACGTGAACCAGGCCTTTTTCGTCATAGGCGAAAATTTGGCCGAAAAGAAGGCAACGTATCGCTCTGCTGAAGGCGCAAAGGCGAGGTGACCAGACCACCGCGTAAGTCCTGCTACAGAAAAACTGCGCCTGACACGGGATAAGCGGCAAGCGCAGATCTGTTTGTTATTTCTTTTTTGAACGCTATCTTTTGCAGCCTGGTGGGGTGCGAGACCCTCAGGCGATATGTACCTCAAAGTCACGTATAGCTAATGCTGCTGTCCCAGCCGTCGTGCAGCCGTGGCAAAGGGGTAGACCGCGCCAAGCGTTGCCCCAAATACCATATGTGCAATCAGGAATGGCAAGGTGCCATAGATTTCTGAGCCAGTGAGAGGAACTATCGTAAAGCGTGCAAGTAACCAGGTCAACAGGCCAAAAAGCAAGCCGAATATCATTGCCAGGCCAGTGTCAAGGTTTGACCTGAAGAGCATACTATAGAACAAAGTGAAGAGAATGCCCAGACTGATCGATATACTAAAATGAATGATTGTAGCAACAATCACCGACACGATATTGAAATTTGTGCCAGCGTTTGCAGAGTAGGCGATGAAAGCACCCGCCACATCGTTAAATGGTGTCCATGTACCCCAACTATGAATCCACACAACCACCATCGCAGTCAGGCCCATCGCGTAGGCGGCAATAATTCCCGATTGCAAGCCAATGATGATTCTGTCCTTAAAAGGTAGCATATCATGGGTGTCAGCCGTAGGACGCGGTGCGGCCATGGTATTTCCCGACAGCATATCAGCACTCATACATGAACCCCCTTAGATACATGAAGATTTACGTCATACGCAAGTAGAGTGAACAAATTCCAACAGCAGGTCTCTTCCTTCCCACAATCGATCAAGAGATAGTTTTGAGATGAACTAATTATACCTCAACTTTCTTATTTTGCAAGCACCTTTTCAACCTTCTTTCCATACACTGCACACCATTCGCTGTCAAACTAGTGGTTGACCACCGTGATGTTGAGGGATACGTCGTAACGACGTTCGTCGTTCCTGAGGCGTTCGTAACAACTGTCGTCGTTACTCCATGCTCTGCATATTTAGTGTGGCTGACCACTAGCGCAAGCCTATCCCAATGTGTTACATTGGAGTCTCGGCTTCAGCCTGGACAGAGCGAGATCCCGGCGAAAGCCAGGAATCAGGTGTTTCATACCTGATGTAGGTTTGCTCTATCTCCAATAGGCAAACGATACCGTACCCGTTCAGCGGAACGTTCGCCAGCGGGGGATGCGGGGGCCTGCGGCCCCCGCGAAACCCTTAGAACCTCCTGGAGCGGCACTGCTCCTCCAAACCAACCCCCCTGAACGGTTACAACGATACCTGCATATCAGCAATTTCGCTGCTATCATTAGAACATGATCTCGCACGGACTATCATTTCTCTGTCAAAGAGGCAAATCGAAGAGGTCACGCTTCTTTGTTTCTAGAACTGAGTGCGTAACAACTATTCATTATGTATAGCAATTCTTCATGACATGAGTTGTGAAGACCGGAGTCCCGGCTCGACGCTGGGAGCGCTCCGCCCAGCGTCAAACCTGGATTACCGTTCACAATTGGAATAGGATTGCTATAATGTTGAAAGTTAAAATGTTTTTTGCTAGATTGTTGTCAATGTAACATATTCGCTCGCTAATGTCAATAGAAAGACGTAATACATATCCATTTGATAGCTATCTCTAAATACATATATCTTCAAGAATCTATCTGAAACAATATATTTTTAGCTGTATTTTTGTTCACAATCTCTTTTTTTTATACAATACATCATTTTTATCTTCTGGCTGTATTTTTCTTCACAAGCATCTATGGCAATTCTATATGCGTGGTGAAGACCGGGAGTGCGGGTTTGAGCCGGGACGGAGCGTTCGCCCGGCTACAAGCCGGGACTCCAAGGCCCCAGGCGGTGGTGAAGACCGGGCGTGCGGGCTTGAGCCGGGACTCCAATGCACCATCGGTATAGGCTTGCTATAGCTATGGTGCCTGCGTATCGACCGCTCGATTGCGCACTTCACCAGGGTTTGTTATACTCACAAACGAGAATTTCCAGAACGTAGCGTATATCAGGAGCCGTTGATATGCCCAGGCTGCAAGAGAAAAAGAAGAAAATAGGGCGCAATGATCCATGCTGGTGTGGGAGTGGCAAGAAGTACAAAGATTGTCATTTTCCCATCGAGCAAACCCAACGTGCTGAAACCATGAAACTCCACCAGGCGCAAGATACCCTTTTTGCTCGGATCATCGAAGCTGTCCAGAATATGCCGGAACAGTTCCCCTCGGCGCTTGAGCAGTTCTGGGAGGGCAAATATACCGTCGAGCAGATGGCCGATCTCGATGATCTGGAGCAGCGTGGTGCCGAACGCTTTCTGACCTGGGTCGCTTTTGATTATCTGGGGGATCAAGCGCAGACCCTGGTTGAGCGGTTGGCTGCCTCCCTTGAATCTATGACCGACGCAATTGATGTCAGTGCTGCTGATGCCAGTACGCTAGTGGTCGATCCGTTTGAGCAACGCCTGTTGCGGCAGTGGCAGCATGTCCGTCTTCAACCATATGTGAACGAAGCTATTTATGAAGGTCAGGGACTGACGGTACGGAACCTGTTCACTGCCGAGATCTGTGAACTTGCCGATGCAGCCGCCTCCCGCCGGTTAGAAATTGGTGAAATTTTGCTGGGCCATCTGGTACCGGTTGGTGGCAAGGCCATGATCACGCCTGCAGAAGGCATTGAGCCAGCCTATGGCCGTGATATTAGCGACGAGCCGACCTACTATCTGGCGGGAGCAGCAGCACATATCACCAGCGATACGACCGAGCAGTTACTGGAATTTGCCAGTCTGCACCTGGAGGATCTGCGCCGCACGCAACCAGCCGCCACCTGGCATGATTTTGTGCGTCAGCGTAGTCATGTTTTGAACCACTTCGTTATGGCGCTCCCAGAAGTAGCCCCTGACCCGTCGATTTTGCAGCAGATCGTGATGCGGACGCGTGTCGCGTTACAATTGACCGGCTCATCGTTGAGCCATCTGATTGGCCGCAATCAGCCCCCCGATGCTGATGCTGATGCTGCCCTGACAGATGAACCTGAAACAGACGCACCTGCTGACACAGGCCATGGTGCTGACTTGGAGCCAGACGTATCTGCCGCTTCCACGGAGTAGCATCACGTTGTCATGGGACGGGAGCGGAGCAGGTGCAACAAAAACTGTGGTCGTAACAGCACCGACATATCAGTCATGCCAAAACAGGTCTGGATCAGTGCATCGACTACGGGCTGGCTGGATCTATCGCCGCCAAAGATGCGGTTAAACAACGGCATATGGCCGGCCAGGTAATGTGCCAGGGTCATGATCTGAAACAACTGACGAAAGTGGGCATTCAATTGTTGCTCATACCGCTGAAGCCGGGCCAGGGTTGGCGTTCCTGTTCCCAGGACGGTGGTAATAACCTGAGCCGCGATCTGCCCTGATTCGAGTGCGTAGTCAATGCCCTCGCCGGTGAAGGGATTGACCAGCCCGATGGCTTCACCAACGCCCAGCATACCCGGCCATCGTTTTTGCGCAGTCAAGAAATCAACGCGGATGGGATAACTCTTCATCACTGCCACAGGTTGCGCCTCCCGCAGCACGCGCCTGAGTCGTGGATGCTGGCGCGTGAGTGCGTCCAGCGCGACCCGCGCTGAGACCGGCCAGCGGCCACTGTACCATACTCCGACATTGGCACTCTGTGGCCCGGTTGGAAAAAGCCAGGCATAGCCCGGCAGCGCCACCTGATTTAAATACAACTCAAGGTGTGGATCGAGCGGCGGGAGATGACGATAATAGCGTCGGGCTGCGACGCTGAACCGTGGTCGCTGTGGCAGCATACCGGATGCCTTCAGCAAGCCGGTTGAAGCACCTGTCGCCAGCACGACCAGCGCCGACCTGACGTCCTGATCATGAACCGTGACTCCAACCACACGGTTGTCAGTCAGGAGCAACCGCTGGGCATGCCCCACTCGGAACGTGGCCCCGCTGTCAATGGCATGTTGCTGAAGGATGTGATCAAACCGGTAACGCGGAATAACCAGCGTGCGATGTGGCAAACCAGCCAGTCCGGTCACCGCTGTCTCGGCACACCCGCCATTGGGGGCATAGAGGCGAATGGCTGGTGCGTGATGAGCCTGGTGGTCAACCTGTTCCAGGATGCCCATATGGTGCAAAATGGCCTGTGCCCGTGGGCTTAAACAGTCGCCACAGGTCTTATCGCGTGGAAATGTTGCCTTGTCAACCAGCAACACATCCATTCCGGCCCGCGCCAGGAAGCTGGCCGTCGCACTTCCGGCCGGCCCGGCCCCGACGACGATCACATCGTGTTGTTGCATGTCGTGCTCACTCCCTTATGCGCGCGGCGGCCACAGCCGACCGTGGGCGATTTCACCCCCGGACGGCTGCTCACGTACCTCAACCAGCAGCTTGTCCGCGTCGTCCATCAGCCGCCAGTTCGTGACACCGATCTGTTCTGAAATGAAAAAATGGCGTACTGCCGGCGTTGCGGGGCGCAAAAACGGAATCTGGTGCAGTATCGTGTTCTCCAGTTCCAGTTGCAATCCTGGTTTATGCGCCACAATCACTCGCTTGCGTGGCAACCGAACGCGAATATGGGGATCAAGGTAGGTATCTTCCCACACCAGATGCAACTGATCGGCGCTGAAGCGTGTGTAGCGTTGCTCGGCCCCATCATGCCACAACACTTCGAGATACCGCAACGTCTGGCTACGCTGATATGTTTGCAGCACGATCCCCTGCTGCCGTTGGGCATCGGGCACAAACAAAAAATCCCAGCCATGCAACGGCAACGGGTTGAGACCAAAGCTATGCTCGTAATAGCCATTGCCATGATCCCAGCGTGCGCAACAGGTATCACGGGCAACCAGGCGCGCCAATGCGGGTGAGGCAATTGTCGGAAAAGATTGTCCTGCAATCTGTGCCAGAAATTCCGGGGTCATCGTGATCGCGCCAGAAGTGCGCGCAACGGGGGATGGATTGTAGACCACCCAGTGGGTACCGGGCAGATAGCCCACGTCCTCGGCATATGTAGGCGCAATCGCTGTTCCATCCAGTCCATAATGCTCCAGTCTGACCTCCAGGCCACGCTCATGGCGGAGCAGCAGACGATGCTGTTGCGGTGCCAGGTGTTCACAGACCAGTTGGACACCCTGCCCTTCCGCCCGTACCATTGCGGCGTCTATGCCCTCAAACGTCAGTTGATCGGTGGGGAACAGATGCATCCAGCAGATCTGGGGCCAATCGCGCATGGTGTGCGACTGCGCGGCGAGCTGTTCTGGCAGATCTAGCATACCGGCCAGAATCACGAGCAAGCCCCCCTCGGCAAGCTGTTTGAAGCGTTCGGCGGGATTAAATAGCGCCATACCCACAATCCCATGAAAAGCGGGCGTAATCACACTAAAATAGCGCCACTCAATAAAAGCGGCAGAAATCCAGCGTCGGAGAGTACGCTGGTACCAGCCTGGTGCGTTTGGTGTCGTTCCAGCGGCCCGCAGCGTGGCATGATTGCCATCAAAGAGTGTGCCGGCATAGATCGGAAAGCGCCATCCAGGGGATGCTTGCTGAATGTGGGCCAACAGATCAGGATTAGTACGCGGTAAAAACGGTATTTCTTTCATGATAACCTGCTTTATTGGAGATCTATAGTGATCCTACATCAGTTGTGAAGCACCGGAGGCCCGGCTTGACGCTGGCAGCGCTTCGTCCAGGCTAAAGCCTGGACTCCAGATTTACAATTATAATAGGATTGCTATATGTCTGCCAACGTATACTGTCAGACGTTCTATGTTTCCAGTTTGTCGGTTCGTCGGAACGACTCGGGTTCTTTCCAGCAATCTTCATTGCCTCAAGGCGTTACTAAAGGACATACGCGGTCGCTCAAACAGAATGTCTTTTTTGCCCCTGCCAGACTGGTGTCTCATTTTGCGCCGAAGGTGCAAAATGAGACACCAAAAAACGTCGTTACCACGCTGCTGCAGGCGAAAAGGCGAGTTGATCAATATTCACCGCGTGCGTCCTATCAATATGGTGTAGAGTTCTGTCTTCAGCGAAGCAGGATGTTCCTGTCGTTTTACCGTAAAACTTCGCCTATAGCAGCGAGCAGTAATCCTGGGGAGAGACGTTGCGTGCAACGTCTCTCCTCACATTCGGTTTATTCCAATACCTCACTCAGTGAGACGGGCTGCAACCCCAACGCCTCGAGCTGATCAAGCCAGCCAGGGAGACTGGCGGCTGTGCTGGCCCGCTGATGCATCAGCAAAATCGCTCCATACCCGCGCTGCGGATCCTGGGCCACCCACGCTAGCCAGCCAGCCATATGGGGATCATCAGAACTCCAGAAGTAGGGTAAATAGCCTTCACTGCCAATGACACTTACCATTGCCGGAGTCGAAACACCAAACGGAAAGCGGAAATATGGCCGAGTAGTGACGCCCAGTACGTCCTCTATAATCTCATCGGTGTAACGTACTTCTGCCCGTGCCTGCTCTAATGAGATCTGATTAAAGGCGGGATGCGCGAACGAATGATTTGCCATTTCATGCCCATCGGCGAAGATGGCATGGGCCGCTTCCGGAAACTGACGTACCCATGCTCCCGTTACGAAAAAGGTACCCTTAATCTGCCGTGCGCGGAGTGTGTCCAGGATGGCATACAGCGGCCTCAGATCTTGCAACTCAATATCAAACGTCAGCGCGACTTTTGGCACAGTCGGATTGCCCTGGCGGATGATCGCCGGTTGCACACCAGTTTCACCTGCGCGAAACACGGGAATACCAAGCATACGCCCGACGCGCAGTTCATATTCCGGGGGCAATCGGTTGTGAGCGGCAATTGCTTCTACATCACTCCCCATACGTTCGGCAATCGTTGCCAACGTGTCACCCTCAGCAACAAGATGATACGTATAACGTTCCGGCTCAGGTGGGAGCGCAAAAGTGGCCGGATCGGCGGCAGTCAACACTTCATGCCCCAGCCGACCCATGAGTATTTCCTGATCCTGATGCAACTCTAGTCGAGTACGTTCAAACCATTGGACGATGAAGATCCGGTCATCCTCTCCCGTCATGGCCACTGCCGGGCTTAACGGCAGTCCAAACAATGCCAGGTTCTCCTCCAGGGTGAACTCAGGCCGTCGATCCAGTTGCAAGCCGTGAGTAAGAAAAAAGCCGAGAAATGGTTGGCAGACACTATGGCCCGTTTCGGTAAACAACATGCAGCGCTGCCCGTTGTCACGGGTGATCGGTTCGGGGGGAAAAAAGGTGTGCCAGTTGACCTGCTCCTGTTCCAACCGATCGGCACCCAATCGCCCTAACTGGACATCAAACGGGTGCCGCTGGGCCAGGTGTAACTCCAACCGGGCACGCTCAAACCACTGAGTCTGGATTGTTCGATGATCAACACGCATACGTTGTTGGGGCGTGATGGGTAAACCAAAGATCGGCATCCCCCCATTTTGTTCCCAGAATTCACGAAACCGCCCAGAGATACAGAAGCCTGTCTCGTCAAAGCAATGTTGATACGTCTGTGCCCATGTTGACGCTGGCATGCCCGGCAGCAGTATGATCACCAGTACGAGCCATGTCCGCATCCTCACCGAATATACCTGGTTCTTGAACAATGAACTGGTGCGATCCTGCCTGTGCAGCGTATTCATCACCGACTCCTATGTTCATCGTAACGTTTCGGCCCGTTTGAAATATGCTAACGAATACTATCATACCACAACCCAGGGAATGGTATAATAAATGCTGCATAATGATTTGTTAAGATTTGTAAAGCCAGGGAATGTCTGATATTTTTACGATTACTGCCCGCGATCCTGGCAGTCACGCTCGTACCGGCATCCTTCAGACCGCGCATGGCCCGGTTCAGACGCCGATCTTTATGCCGGTAGGGACACGCGCAACGATCAAGTCGCTCAGCCCGGATGAGGTACGCGCCCACGGTGCCCAGATTATTCTTGGCAATACCTACCATCTCTACTTGCAACCCGGTCACGAACTTATTGCCCGCCATGGCGGATTACATCGGTTTATGGCCTGGGATGCGCCGATTCTAACCGATAGTGGTGGGTTTCAGGTGTTCTCGCTGGTATACGGTGGGATTGCCGATGAAGTGAAGGGGCGTCGCCCGGCGCATCCCAGTGCGCATCCAGATATGGTGAAGGTGACAGAAGACGCCGTTATTTTTCGCTCGTATCTCGATGGTTCACGCCACATCTTCACCCCGGAACGCAGTATTGAGGTGCAGCATGGGTTAGGGGCTGACATCATTTTATGCTTTGATGAGCTACCGCCCTTCCGTGCTGGCTACGACTACACTGCGCAGAGCATGGTGCGTTCGCATCGCTGGGCCGAGCGTTGCCTGGCGTATCATCAAACCCATGGCCCCGCCCCGGTTGCGCTCACCACCGGCAGCGTGGTGCCGCGCCAGGCCTTGTTCGGCATTGTTCACGGCGGTGTTTTTGCCGATCTGCGTCGCCAGAGCGCCGAGTACGTTGGCGCATTGCCATTCGATGGGCTGTGCATTGGCGGTTCGCTTGGCAGCGATAAGTCGCAGATGTATGAAGTCGTCGATATGACCGTGCCCCATCTGCCGGATGCCCGGCCCCGCCATTTGCTCGGCGTTGGCGATGTGGACGACTTGTTGGAGTGTGTGGCACGCGGCATTGACATGTTTGACTGCGTTAGCCCGACCCGCCTGGGACGCCACGGGGCGGCGCTGATCCGCGACCCGGAACGGCGCTGGAAGCTCAACGTCTCGAATGCGGCGCTCCGTGACGATGACCGCCCGCTCCAGGAAGGTTGCACCTGTGCTACCTGTCGCACGTTCTCGCGGGCCTATATTCACTACCTCTTCCGGGCGAAAGAGTTACTCGGCATTCGCCTGGTGAGTCTGCACAACGTGGCTTTCCTGCTGAACTTGATGGCCGAGGTACGTGCCAGTATTGCCGCCGGGCAGTTTCCGGTGCTGTATCAGGACTGGCTGGGCAAGTCGTTGCGGGGAGGGTGGTAACATGATAGCAGGTGATCATCGGATGTGCTGTGACATAACGAGTTGATATATTCAGGAATGATTAGTGGTGCATTTAATCCTCAATGGCGTCGGGATATTGAACATAACATGTCACAGGAAGTCAAAGACTCAGTTGATAGTATCGTAAATATTCGCAATCAAATTGCACATGGAATTTCTGTTGGCATTACCTACATGACGATTAAAAATTACTACGATAACGCTATCAGGCTGATCGACTTCCTGCGTCAACAATGCAACGTCTAGTCTGTTCGTAAGCTTCACTGTTCACTTCGGTGCATATCTTCTACCGCGCAACTATCCCACCATCAACCGAAAACGCATGCCCGGTGACAAATGATGCACTGTCCGTGCAGAGCCAGACCACTGCGGCGGCAATTTCCTCCGGGGTGCCCAATCGGCCTTCGGGTTGCAAAGCTGCCAGTTGCGCTCTGGCCTCAGCATCACCACCAGTAAAGCGCTCAACCATCGGCGTGGCAATAATGCCTGGGCAGACGGCGTTGATCCGAATGCCTGCTTTTACATATTCTAATGCGGCAGTTTTCGTCAGGCCGATCACCCCATGCTTGCTCGCTACATATGCTGGCATCAGTTCATAGCCGACCAGACCAAGAAAAGAAGCCATATTGACGATCGCTCCTTTACCCCGTTGGAGCATTGCGGGGATCTGATACTTCATTCCCAGCCAGATACCCTTCAGGTTCACCGCTATCACCCGATCCCAGTTCTCTTCTGTGCAATCGACCGTAGACCCTGGTACACCTTCGATTCCGGCATTATTACAGGCATAGTCTAATCTGCCATATGTCGCAATAGTTTGGGCAATCAGGGCTGCGACTTCAGCGGACTGTTGTACGTCTGCACGCACAAAAAGTGCCTCTTGTCCAGTAGCCTGGATCATCTGCACCGTCTCTTGACCTCCATCTACAACAATGTCGGAAACAACGACCCGCGCACCAGTCTGGGCAAACGCCAGTGCCGTCGCACGTCCGATCCCTGCTGCTGCCCCTGTCACCAGTGCCACTTTTCCTGTCATCTGATTGGTCATCATCGTGTTTGCTCCTTTTTCAACGCTTCAACGCATAGGTAATACCAGCTTGTAATGTGCCTAGCGTCACAATATCCCGCAGATCAACCGCCAGTTCGACCAGCGTCTGGGCAATACGTGGTTGAATACCTGTTAGAATAACCTGAGATCCCAACAGTTTAAGCGCCTGTGCAGCATGCATCAACACGCTGGCAATGTGCGTATCCATCACCCGCACACCGGTAATGTCCAGGATAACTCGATCGGCATGCTGCGCCACTACTCCCTGCAACAGTGTTTCGAGTATCTGCTGCGCTCGCTCATCATCAATAGCACCGATCAGTGGCATAATAACCACGTTGTCGGCAATCGGAATAAGGGGCGTTGATAACTCGCGCATTGTTTTCCGTTGCGCTTCCATCATCTGTGCCTGCAGTTGCGCCTGTTCCGCTTCGGCCCGTTTGCGCTCGCTGATATCGGTGCAGACCACCACTGAACCGATAGGCGTCCCCGTATCTTCCAGCACGGCATTCACGCGCAACAGTATCGGCAATTCACCCCCATCGCGTGCCCGGAGTGTCACTTCGTGTTGCCAGGATTGTTGAGATTGGATGCTGGCCATAATCTGGTTGGACAACTGCGGCTCACCGGTATAGAGCCATTCAATGCCACCGCGTGCATTGAGTTCCTCAACGGTATAGCCAAACAGGTTGATAAAGGCCGGATTGTGATACAGTGCCTTCCCATCAATACCAATCAGGCTAATGGCATCGCTGGTACTCTCCACGGCTTTGCTAATTCGTGCCAGATGTTCTTCCGCACGTTTGCGTTCAGTAATATCCTGGAAAAGGGTGACAAAATATTCACGTCTGGGACTATAGGCCGAGACAGTATACCAGCGTTCTAACGGCTCAGAATACTGCTCAAATGAGACGATTTTGCCGGTTAGCGCCACATCGCCATAATAGCCAATCCAGTCAAAGGCGGATCGCTCAATGCCGGGAAGCACTTCAGTAACCCGCTTATGCATAAGGTTGTCGCGTTTGAGGCCGGTAAACGCTTCAAAGGCATCATTCACCTCCAGGAAAATATAGTCCACTGGCTTTTGCTCGGCATCCAGGACAATGCGGTGATAGGCAAAGCCCAGCAGCGTATTCATAAATAGGGCACGGTATCGTTCTTCAATATCCGCAAGCGCATGTTGGCACGTACTCAGTTGTTTTTCCAACGTTGTTATGCGTGCTTGCAAGCCGTCTTGATCACGGGCCGATAGGTTCTGCGCGTTCGTTTGATCTTCCAAACTCATGCTCCTCTTAGAGGGTAACAGGATAACATCCGGGGTTACCGCGTTCTGATGCCCAGACAGGTTGGCATCCGGTTTACTGTAAGCGTCCAGCATTCAAGGTGTCCTGATGACTTCAATCAGGTATTATCCAACTACTAGTACTCCACCGAGACGAAGTCTTGGTGGGGGGATGAGGGGTTTCACAGGTTCTCTTTCTGGTGCGGCGCGGCTTTGTCGCGCCCCCTCCCCCCCCGGCCCCCCTCGACATCTCTGTCCAGGGGAAGTCTCGTTGGAGTACTAGAATCAAAGAAGTGAATGCGCATATATGACATCCGTTGTAAGGGGATATCACTATGCATGTTTGCCCTCTATTGTACAAGACATGCGGGCATTTTGTGTACACTGCGGTGTTCGATATTGGCTCCTCAATACTGTTGTTCAATCCGCGTGATCATCTCTTCGATCACCTCAAAGCCAGGTGGATTAACCACGTTCACCAGGTTATCAGCCAGGTTCAGGTTATGCTGGCGCACAAACTGTTGGAAATAGTCGATATTCGTGTTGCGGTAGCCGTGTTCAATCGCCAGGCGCTCCAATTCATTGGCTGCTGCCCACACCTGCGCATCCTGTTGCAGATCGGGGTCTTTGCGTAACAGCTTGCCTAAGCGATCACCGCGCTCTGTTAAGGAGACCAGCACGTGCCAGGTATAGAGCGTGGGATCGGGATACAGCAGCACCATCTCTGGACGAATACCACCGCCAGTCACTTGTTGATAAATGAACTGGGACTCATAGATCATGACCAGCGGAGCCTTGCCCATCCCCATCGTCAGATAGTCTTGAAACGGCCCCGCTGACGATCCCGCCTGAAATCCCTGCTTCAAAAACAGATCGGTCATCAGCGGCATAATAGGATCGATCTGGCGCTCATTTTGCACAATATTGTTGTTATTTGCCACATAGCTTGCCAGCGACAGATACATCGCCGCCGAGTTGGAGGTGCGCACATCGGTCGATGAAATCATGATCGTCTTGTTCACATTGTAGACCGTGTTGGCCTGCAAGTCTGACCAGCGCACTTCCCTGGCAAACAGGTCGAGGAATTGCTGCATGTCAAACATGAAGATTCCACCTTGATCCACCACCACTCCATTTGTCATCAGCACCTCGGCAATGGGTTGCCAGGAGGCAATTACCATGGGCGTAAAAAAGATTTCATACGAATTGTTGACATTGTACGTATCGCGGATTTTTTCCGCACCGGGAATACCGGCTGGAAAGCCAAAATCATACTCGCCGGCTGCCAGTCGTGTGGCGATCAAACGTGATCCGGCCGTCTCGATCTGCACATCCAGGCCCGCCTTGTGGAATGCGGCAATCACCTGTGGATCCTGGAAGAAATCCCGCTTTTCGGAACCGATCAAGCCACGCACCGTGACAATATTGCGCTGCGTCAACTGGTTGCGCGCCGAAACAAAAATGGCCCCGACCACTCCCAGTACCAGCACCAGCAACAAGGTGGGGCCAAGTATTTTCTTCATTAGTGACACTCCTGGATCTCCCATATGTTCAAAGACACCGTAGTGCCAGGCTGCTGCAAAACACAACGGCTGACCGCTGTGTCACAGCAATCAGCCGTTAGCCATTACGCTCCATCACAGGAGGTACGCGGTCGCCCGAAAAACGCTTGTTCGTCGAATTTTACCCCTTCGACCACGCTCAGAGCTTGCCCTGAGCGCAGTCGAACGGGGCAGGCTCTGAGCGGAGTGGAATGGGGCAAAGCAAGGGCAGGCTACATCTTTATGTCGCCCCACATTTTAGCCGTAGGTGAAAATGTGGGGCGAAAAAAGCGTTTCTTCCATGCATGCTGCCGAAGGCGCAAAGGCTGGCTGACCATACCACCGCGTACGTTTTGTAAATCAGGCCAGGAGATCGGCGTTGCTAAACTTGTCTTCCAGAAAGCGACCGTGGATCAGCAACGCCTGGGCGTTGTTACTGCTCAGATCGGCCGCAACCTGCTGGAGTTGGTGATCAAGCAGATCCAGTTGTTCCGCCAGGATCTGTTTGGCGGTCTTCCCATCTTTAACCGGATGCAGCGTCGCAAAGGCACGCGGCAAATTGAGATAATTTTGCAGCGCTTCAGGCAGATAATCCAGCACGGTCTGGCGAATGATAAAGATGTGATGATCACTGCTGTTGAAATCCACAATGTAGGGCAATATATCCAGCACCGAGTCGCGGATGTGTTCCACTTTCACTAGAATGTCGGCTGGCACTTTGTTTTTAATCGTCTTGACCAGATTGTTCAGTTCAGCCCGTATTTCATCTGCCGTGGCCTGATTACGAAAACGCAGTTCGTAGGTCGGGCTACGCGGTGTCGCCAGCACACCGATCCCATACATCCCCAGCACAATAAAGAACCAGAAATCCCTGATGATACCACCAAAGAAGAGTCCCAGGCCCAGCAGACCTAACAGCGACCCGACAATATTTCCGTTACTGTACAGAAAGAGCAGGATGCGTCGATTCGTACTCATAGCATTGCCTCAGATGATTATTGATAGCCACGAATTTGCTTGAAAATCACACTGAGCGAGGCTGAGCGGGCATCAAATACCCGCCCGCCTGTGGCTTCGGCCAGGCGTTGCATCGCTCGCGAGTCTGCCTCGCCAAATAATACCGGGAAGGTTTTGATCGCCTGGATTTCGGCAGGTAACGATTGATAGAATTCCAGGAACTGGCGCTCCGATATGCCTTCGTTATTTTCTCCATCGGTCATCAGCACAATCGAGTAGTAGCGCTCGGCATCGTTTTGATATGCCTCCTCCGCCAGCCGGTAGGCCTCCTGGAGCGAGCTATAAATAGCGGTACCGCCTGCAGCTTGAAGCCGTTCGACATAGGCCCGAATTTCTTCCATAGTGGCGCTTTCGCTATTAGAGTCATCAATCTCAAAATGACGAATATCCTCCACCCGTGAACTGAAGGGAATGAGCGTCACACGCTCACGGTCATGAAAGCGTGTGAAGCGACCGGTCAGGCTTTGATCGGCTCCGGTCAGATTGTTCAAAGCTGTCTGCAAATCTTGAATGCGATTGCCCGACATCGATCCACTTACATCAAGGACGAAAAAGGCATGCGATGGAATACGTTGCTCATTGAGATAGTCCAATAGGAGCGTATCAATCACCTCGACGCTATTAGGAAAAGGCAGTTCGATTAACAGTTGGTCGGGAAACTGACTGCTCAACGTCACCTCAGGAATGACCGGGCGGCGCAGAGTGCGCTCCATCAGGATGCGCTGAAACTCCGGTGAGCGTAAATAGGCCAGCAGGGTATCATAGTTTTCACGCTCGGCACTGTTGATGAGCATGAGCGGATAGTCGGCGGTGATGATGCCCTCCTTCGGATATACCATGTAGAGCGGCTCGGTCAGTTGTCCACTCTGGTTCAACTCCAGCAGGATCGACTCGTAGTTGATCATCCCGTTTAACTCGTCTTGCTGGCGTACATAGCTCTCGGCTAGCCAGCCCGAACTTCCCGCCGTGAGTACCTGGCCCTTAAAGAACGTCTGGAGTGCCTCGCTATTAATAGCGTCCACCTGCAACGCATCAGATGTACCAGACAGTGCCGCAGCTACGCCCACCAGCGCCGTAAATCCGGTGTTGGAAGAAACCGGATTGGTCATAGCATAGCGCAGTTCACCACTAGCGGCTTTCGCCGCAATATCGCTCCAGGTCAGGTCGGGATTATCGATCCATCCCCAGGCCCGTGCATCACTTTCTTTGACTCCCAGGATAACCGGTGAAAGCATGATCGGTTCCTGGGCCACAATCCGGTTGTTTACCCCTTCCAGAATTGATAAATACTTAGCATGCGAAAACCAGGCCAGATCAACGTCTTCGCCAGCCATCAGCATTTCTGTTCCATCGAGGGTACCAACATAGCGCATGTTCAAGCTAACACCGGTGTTATCCCGAATCTGGTCTAGGAATGGTTCCAGATCCTGTAACTCAGAGCCGGCCAGCACCGTCAAACCCGTTTGTGACCCGGTGGTTATCCCGCAGGCTGCCAGCGTGGTTGCGAGCCAGAGGATGATCAGCGCTACCAGCATCGAATTGCGCATACGCATTATTGCTCCTTATGCGGTTCAGAAGTGCAAGCCTCTGTGCCTCGCTATGTTATAGACTTAACTCATTGTTACTGGTCAGCAATTCACTTGCTGTCTCAGCCGCAACTTCACCACGCACACGATCGATATAGCTCTGCGATTTCGTGACTTCTGCCGAGAGAACATCAACCGTTTGCTGCATCGTCTTCAGCGCCTCGGTCTTATAGGTTGAGATCATGTCCATGGTTTCATAGATATTGTTAAATGCTGCCTGGAGTTGCTGGATATTCACCGTCGCACTGACCGCCTGACGATGCACGTCGGCCGTCTGTTGCTTGAGCAACCGTGAGGTGGACTCGATCATATTGCCGGTGGTGGTGTTCAAGGCATTGATCTGGTCAAGCACCAGTTTCTGGTTCGCCAGCGCCTGAGCCACCATGACTGCCGTGCGTAGCGCTGAAACGGTAGTAGTGGTGGCGCGATCAACACCCTTGATCAACTCCAGGTTGTTTTTGCGGATCATATCCAGGGCCAGATAGCCCTGGATGCTGACTGCCAGTTGCGTCAAGAGATCCTGCACCTTCTGGCGCACATAGAACAGTATTTCCTCGCGTACAATCCGGGCCTTTTCTGGGTCACGGACTTCGATCTCGGCCACCCGTGTCTCCAGTGCGGCATCGATCTGCTTGCCGAGATAGACATACTGCTGCATTTGCTGCATGAGCTTCCACAAATTGGCCTTTTCTTGTTCAATTGCGGCGTTATCCTTGCGCAACTCTTCCTGACCTTTGTACAGCGTGTTTATAATCGCATTGATATGCTTTTGAGAAGACTCGTACTTTAAGAAGTACGCCCGCAACTTGTTCCCAAAGGGTATCAGCCCCAGCAGTTTGCTCGGCGCCAACAGATCGCCATGCCGTGACGGGTCAAGATCCTCAATCGTCATGCGTAAGTCAACCAGACCTTTAGAGATCGGTGAATTTTCATCAAACAACCCGCCATCCATGGCCTTCGCCGGGCGATCCAGCATGCGGTTGGATACGCTGGCAGCGGCACGGATCTCGTTCGTGCCCATATTGTGGATCGCCATGACCCGGTCTTGAAAATCTTTACTCTGCGTATCTCGGCTTACAACAACCTCGACAAACTGGGCGACGCGATCGTCAAGTTTTTTTATCTCCGTCGGCTCAAGGGGCACCATACCCCCGGCTTTCTCCTGGGAAACAGGTTGTACCGGTTGGGGTGGTGTAAGAACTTCGGGTGGAGCAAGAACGTCTGACATACGAAACTCCTTTTGTGTTCAGATCGGCTTCTATAAGCGGTGATTAGTATAACGCAGGAACGACAGCAATCCTACATGAGTTGTGAAAAAACTGGAGTCCAGGCTTTAGCCTGGGTCTCGTCCCGTCGAGGCTTGCGCCTGGGTCTTGCCCCTTCCAGGTTCAAGCCTGGACGCCGGTGCTGCCAGGTTCAAGTCTGGACGCCGGTGCTGCCAGGTTCAAGTCTGGACGCCGGTGCTGCCAGGTTCAAGTCTGGGCGCCGGTGCTGCCAGGTTCAAGTCTGGACGCCGGTGCTGCCAGGTTCAAGTCTGGACGCCGGTGCTGCCAGGTTCAAGCCTGGACGCCGATGCTACACAACAGATTTAGGATCGCTATACAGTACTCCATCAGCACTCAATATTGCTGTTCAATCCGCTTAATCATTTCTTCAATGATTTCAAAAGTAGGCGGATCGATCACATTGACCAGGTTTTCGGCCAGTACCAAATTATGCTCTTTCGTAAGTTGCTGAAAATAGGCCACATTCGTATTGCGGTAGCCATGCTTAATTGCGAGACGCTCCAGTTCATTGGCGGCTTCCCACACACGACTATCTTCCTGAAGATCGGCGTCTTTGCGCAGTAGTTTCCCCAGTCGATCCCCTTTGGCATTCAAGGCAACCAGGACATGCCAGGTGTAAATCGTGGGGTCAGGATAGATCAACACCATCTCGGATCGAATGCCATTGTCCAGCGTCTGTTGATAAATAAATTGTGACTCGTAGATCATCACCAGTGGTGCCTTTCCCATCCCCATCGTCAGATAATCGTTGAATGGTGCCGCCGATGAGCTACCGGTAAAGCCCTGTTTGAGAAAGAGATCCTGGACGAGGGGCATAATCCTATCGATTTGCTCACGATTCTGTACAATATTGTTGTCGTTGGCGACATAACTGGCGAGTGACAAATACATCGCCGCCGAGTTGGAGGTACGTGGGTCAGTAGAAGAGATGAGGACGCTACGGTTTACATTATAGACGCTGTTATCCCGAAACGCATCCCACCGTTTCCCTTCTGCAAAAAGATCCAGGAATTTTTTCATGTCAAGCATATAATAGCCACCGCGATCCACCGCGATCCCGTTCGCTACCAATACTTGCGCAATCGGCTGCCAGGAGGCAATGGTCATCGGCGTGAAAAAGACATCGTAAGAATTAGTAGTCTTGTGTTCCTGGCGAATCTTCTCGGCAGCAGGGATACCACCCGGAAAGCCAAAATCGTAGGCCTCTGACAACTGCATGGAAATCTGTCGTGAGCCGGCCGTTTCAGCCTGCACATCCAGTCCGGCCTTCCGAAAGGCGGCAAGAACCTCAGGATCCTGGAAGAAATCGCGCTTTTCTGAACCGACTAAACCGCGGACGGTGACAACCTGTTGCTGGGCAAATTGTTCGCCAGCAGAAACGAAGATGGCTCCGGCGACACCCAGAACCAGCACTACCAATAGTAACGGCCCGAGGACTTTCTTCATAGATGCGCTCCTGTTACTGCTCGTGTTTGCTTTACTCTACGCATCAAGGCTCTGTTTTGTTTCACAGGACATGATGTCTACTATGCTCTACGGATGATAGCGGTATTTTGTTTCAAAGCTGAAGCCCTTGCATCCACCAGTGGCTTGGGCGCCACTGTCGAACAACAGGGCTCACGTAAGATCGGTGATTGCATGCGATGATGGTGGAGAGAACCACCTACCTGTGGCAGCGTTGCTTTCGTGCTGCCGCAGGCGAGAAGGATATCTTACCATAGCACCGTGTCACTCGGGTTCTTTACAGGACATACATGGTCGTCGATCACTCCATAGGGTTCACCTCTGGCAGAATGGTTTTCTCCTGCAGCAGCACGGTAGATTATATTTCGCCCAGACGTTTCGCCTAGAGCGAAACGTCTGGAGCAACCTGCCCCTTCCACGCTTCCACAGGCCAGAAACACCGTCAGTTCAGGCGACCGCGTATGTCCTGTTGTCGCCATCCTCCATTCGTTGTGAAGCACCAGCGTCCAGCTCGACGCTGGCAGCGCTCCGTCCAGGCTCACGCCTGGACTCCAGGGTTACAAGGATAAGAGGATTGCTCTATTTACGAGGCAAACTGTTCATATTGTATCATGCGAATGTTAAGAGATGATTAAATAGTGCATGATCTGTATGACGCCAGATACCTGTTCAGATGTTCTTGACAAGCTCGGCAATCGGGACTACCATTCGTATCTATAGGACGTACACCGTTGTGCAATGAGTAGAACCGCAAAGAATTTGAGAAAATTAAACCCTGATGAACACCATAACTCTGATCGGTATTGGCCCCGGCGATCCTGCCCTTCTCACCCGTGCGGCATGCATGGTGTTGGAGCAAGCCCCGTTGATCGTCAGTCCCACCCCTGCACACCCGGCTCTGGCTCATCTATCGCCCGCAGTGCTGCACCCGTTACCGACAGAGATGCCCGCAGCGCTGGCGCTGGTGCAACGGATGGCACAGGATGGCGCTGTGGTCTGTGCCCTGCCCGGCCATCCCCATGATCATGCCTTGACTGTCAATCTCCGGCAGCTACAGGCAACCGATACCTCACTCACGATCCAGATTATACCGGGCGTGAGTCTGCGAGACACGCTCTGTGATGCGCTGGAGTCTGTCAACCCTCGTGCAGACATACAACTGATCAACGCTATGTCCCTGATCACACCGGACGACACTGATACAGACGCTGCTTCACCAGCCTGGTGCGAAATGCAGGGTATTGGTCGTTACGCTGCGCCACTGGTGCCGTATCCACTGCTACCCACTCGCCCGGCCCTGATCTGGATCAGTCCGACCTGGCTTCGTGAAGCCTATGATCCTGCATGGCTCGTCCAACAGGTGCAAACGACCCTGTGTCTGCGCTATCCTACCACGCATCCACTGCGGTTAGCCGGTCTGAACGCTCAGGGCCAGGCTGAATGGATCTGGAATGGAACGCTGGCAGATGTAACGGTCACAGGCATACCCCAGGCAATCCTGGCCTGCTATCTGCCAGCCTTGCCACCCTCGGCTGATCAGCGCGGATTGGATGGCCTGGTCTGGGTGGTTACGCGCTTGCTTGGGCCGGATGGCTGTCCCTGGGATCGCAAACAGACGCACCAGACGCTGCGCGCAGGATTACTGGAAGAGGTGTATGAGGTGCTGGAGGCGCTGGATGCAGGCGATATGCCCGCGCTGTCCGAGGAACTGGGCGATCTGCTGCTCCAGGTGCTGGTTCACAGCGAAATGGCACGTCAGGCCGGGCATTTTCACCTGGGTGATGTACTGGAGCAGATCAGTGCCAAGCTCATTCGGCGTCATCCGCATGTCTTTGGCGACCTGGTTGGTGCTGGTACGGATACGGTGTTGCACAACTGGGAGCAGATCAAGGCGCAGGAACGGGCCGCAAAGGGTCGCCAGCGATCTGGAGCGCTTGATGGTGTACCACCAGGGTTGCCAGCGCTACCAACCGCGCAGAAACTGGTGACGAAGGCCGCACGGGCCGGCTTTGACTGGAGTACAATCAGCGAGGTGTGGGCCAAGGTGCATGAAGAACTGGCGGAACTGGCCGAGGTTGCACCCAACGATGACCTACCAGCATCCTCTAACCAGGCGCGGATCGAGGAGGAGTTTGGCGACCTGTTGTTTGCCACGGCGAATCTGGCGCGCTGGCTTAACCTGGATGCCGAGAGTGCGCTACGCCAGGCCAACGCCAAATTTTGTCGTCGCTTTGCGCAGGTCGAACATCTGGCACAGGTACAGGGTCGTCCACTTTCGACAATGACCGTATCGGAACTGGAAGCATTGTGGCAGCAGGCTCGACGGGAGACGTGATCCAGGAGGAGGGAGTGCTATGGCTGAACCGATGCAGATTGTGATTGGTGATATCGTACAGATGCGCAAACCGCACGCATGCGGTGGCGATACCTGGCGTGTGGTACGGATCGGAGCCGAGATCGGCTTACGCTGCCAGACCTGTCAGCGCAAAGTGCTGTTGCCGCGCTCGGAGTTTGAGCGACGGGTGCGGCGTTTTGTGCAGCGGGGAACAGCCACCATATAATCCTCAATGAGGTAGAGATGACGATTCCAGATTTTCAGTCCATCATGCTGCCCTTACTCAAGTTTGCTAGTGATAGACAAGAACACTCGCTGCGAGAGACTATAGAGGCCCTTGCCGACGAGTTCAATCTCACTGACGAGGAACGCAGCGAGTTGTTGCCCAGCGGACAGCAGGCGATCTTTTCCAACCGTGTGGGATGGGCGCGTACCTATTTGAAAAAAGCCGGAATGTTGGAGACTACACGGCGTGGCTATTATCGAATCACAGAACGTGGTCAACAGACTCTCATTCAAAATCCCCCCAGGATCGATATAGTTTTTCTCAGGCAGTTCCCCGGATTCGTCGAGTTCCAGAGAACCACAAGGATCAGATCGGACGAGGCCGAAGATGAGGAAAGCAATGAAACGCAAACGCCCGAAGAGGTGATCGAAGCAGCCTATCAAAAACTACGTCAAGGATTGGCCGTTGAACTTTTGCAGATGATCAACGATCGGTCGCCAGCATTTTTCGAGCGGCTGGTGATCGATTTGTTGGTCAGGATGGGGTATGGTGGCACGCGCAAGGATGCTGGAGAGGCCATTGGCAGATCCGGCGATGGTGGTATCGATGGCATCATCAAGGAAGATCGTTTAGGGCTTGATATCGTTTATGTTCAGGCCAGGAGATGGGATAATGTGGTGGGTCGTCCTGAGATACAGAAATTTGCCGGTGCATTGCAGGGACAGCGTGCTCGAAAAGGCATTTTCATCACAACGTCTACCTTCTCGAAAGATGCACTGGACTACGTTGCTCGGATAGATAGTAAGATCGTCCTGATTGATGGCAATATGCTGGCACAGTTGATGATTGATCACAACGTTGGGGTATCTTTGGTGGCTTCATACGAATTGAGACGTATTGACTCAGACTATTTCACAGAGGAGTAATACCGTTTCGACGTGACCCTTCCGCATGTTCTTGCCATTCGTCTTCCAACAAGACTGCGTCGCGGCGGGGGTGCGGGGGCCGGAGGCCCCCGCCCATGTGGGTATGTCGGAGGAGGGGCGTTGCATGCAACGCCGCTACGCGCCCCGTGCAATCTCTTTCCAGGGGAAGTCTCGTGGTCATATGAGCAAGCGTAAGACGGATCACAGGATGCGGAAGGGCGACGTCAAATTGGTATAAGGTGGCCTAAAACGTGCTTCCGGCCAACCGCGCTTTGCGCGGCGGCTAATGCAACCCGTTAGGCGGCAATGTCAGTGTGTAAGGAGCAGGATGAATAAACGTGATTTCTTGGCAACAGCGAAATCGCTGCTGCTTCTTCGTGGAAGGAGTGTGTAAGAAGCAGGATGCATAAACGTGATTTCTTGAAAATGCTGGCTCTGGTGCTGCTGGGTAGCACTACCAGCGCATGTGATAGCGGGCGTGATCAGGGCGGTATGCCACGAAGTCAGCGAGTTCTGGTCATTGGTGCTGGGATGGCGGGGTTGGCCGCTGCGAGAGAGCTTAGGCGTGCAGGACAGCAAGTGCTTGTATTGGAAGCGCGAGACCGGATTGGTGGACGAACCTGGACGAGCAGCAAATGGCCTGATTTGCCCCTTGATTTAGGGGCATCATGGATACAGGGGGTTGAAGGCAATCCAATCACAGACCTGGCTAACCAGTTGGGAGCGAAGCGCCTGGTCACAAGCTTCGAGCGCACCGTTGTTTACAACACCAACGGTCAGGTACTCTCGAAGGCAGAAGAAGCGCAGCTAGATGGCATCAGGAAACAGATGTTCAACACCTTGCATGAAGCACAAGACGCGAATGCAGATACTTCTGTCCGCCAGGCGGTCGCTGTGCTGGAGCAAAAATTTGCAGGTAATCGAGCGGCTCTTCGTTTCCTGAATTTTTGCTTGTCGAGCGAGATCGAACATGAATATGCGGGCAGTGCCAGTCGCCTTTCAGCGCACTGGTACGACAGCGGAGAACAATTCGACGGTGATGATGTTCTGTTTGCGCAGGGATACACAGTCATTACCGAGTATTTGGCGCGGGATGTTGACGTTCAGCTTTCTCAGGTCGTCAAGGAAATCCAGTGGCAGGAGCCAGAGGTCAGAGTCCGCACCACCAACAACGAGTTCGTCGCTGACCGCGTTGTCGTTACGCTGCCACTTGGCGTTTTGCAGCACAATGACGTTCGATTCGTTCCGCAATTGCCTGTAGCGAAGCGCAATGCCATCAACAAACTGGGTATGGGGGTGTTGAACAAGTGCTTCCTTCGGTTTCCGCAAGCATTCTGGCCGGAAGACATGGATTGGCTTGGGTATGTCCCAGAACAACATGGTGAATGGACTGAGTGGGTCAGCTTCAAGCGGGCAACGCAATTGCCCATTCTGCTTGGATTCAATGCTGCCGACCGCGGGCGTGAAATTGAAGGGTGGTTAGACGAGCAAGTCGTCGCAGATGCTTTGGTAACGCTGAAGACGATCTTTGGAACCAACATACCGAACCCGATCGACTACCAGATAACACGCTGGGATGCGGATCCCTTTGCGCGTGGCTCTTACTCCTACAATGCCCTGAACTCAACACCCGCAATGCGTACTGATCTGGCAAGACCTCTTGCTGGACGGTTGTTCTTTGCCGGTGAAGCAACCAGTAAGGACTATTTTGGAACCGCCCATGGTGCGTACTTGAGTGGCTTGCAGGCAGCAAGCGATGTCCTTTCGCCGTGATCTGTTGTCGCCCAACCATGCGCTGCATCTGACGCCGCTCCGCGTACGGCTGAACCCAACCGTTATGCGGCGGGTGAGACAAAAGACCGTTGAAACAGAGATGGCACACCGTAAGCGAACGGAGGCCAGGAAGCAAGCGTCGGATTCGACGGTCGGCGGGGTGCAGGGGGTTGGTATCCATATCTCTTTATCTTTCGACTCGCTTGCAACCTGGAACCAGTTGACGCTGGAACTGCCACCCAGGAGCATATTTATCCAGATGTGGTAGCACCCGGTTGCCATAGTACCCTACACCAGGTATCATGGTTGTGCTGGCAAACGTTAAACGATTGAATGGATAGATTATGACGTATTGCAGGTGGGTCTACAGCCTGATCGGGTTAGGCTTGCTGTTGCTCATCCATATCAGTAATAGCACGGTGAAGACAACCCATGCCCAACCATCTGGCCCGATTTATATCGTGGAGGTACAGGGGACGATTACGAACGTTACCATTAACTACCTGGAGCGGGCGCTACGCCAGGCGGAGGCCAGTAATGCCACGGCTTTGATCATTCAGTTGAACAATCAGGGGTCGGTGTTACGGGCGATACGTCCCTTTGCTGCGCGCATTGCCGCTGCCGAGATACCGGTGGTGGTCTATGTTGCTCCCGCACAGACCCATGCGGGTGCTGCCGGTGCTTTCTTCCTCAGCGCTGCGCATGTGTCCGCCATGGCTCCCAATACGAGCTTTGGTACCCCGACTCCCCTGGCGGAAATAGACGATTTGTTGACCGAACAGACACAAGAACTTTTGCTGGATAGTGTCGAGCAACAGTTACACACCTGGAATGCCGATCGAGGGCGCAACACCGATTGGGTGAATCGCGCTGTGCGCTCCGGAGTGTGGCTGACGAATGAGCAGGCGATTGCCACCAACCCGCCTGTTGTAGACATCATTGCCCGCGACACGGACGAACTGTTGACCCTGCTTGAGGGGCGGACGATCCAGCCGGAGAATCGAGCCGAGGTGCAACTACAAACCCTGGGCCGTGAATTAACACCGATCCGCCCGACGCTCTGGGAGCAGTTGCGTTTGCTGCTGGCTGATCCGACTGTTGCCTTTCTGTTGCTGGTCATGGGGGCCGTGGCGATCTATGCCGAGCTGGCAAATCCAGGCACCATGATTTTTGCCGGGATCGGCATCGTGCTGATATTGAGTGCGCTGGTCGGTATGCTTTCCTTACCCGTGCGCTGGATCAGTGTTGCCGGTTTGTTTCTGGCGTTCATGCTGGTGGCAATGGATCTGTATGTACCCTCCCAGGGTGCCCTAACAGTGGTTGGCATTGTGGTGTTGATTGTGAGTGCGTTGACCCTGGTTGATACCGTTCAGGCGCCGAATGCGTTTGTGGCGCTCTGGGCGATTATGCTGGTGGTGTTGATAGCGCTGGTTGTGGTTGTGGCAAGTATCTGGCTTATTCTGCGCACTCGTACTCAACCGATTGCCACGGGGCAGGAGGGCATGCTTGGACGACTGGCAGAAGTGCGTCAGCGCCTTGAACCAGAAGGTATGGTATTTATCGAGGGAGCGCTCTGGCGTGCGATTAGTGAAGATGGAGAAGTGGAACCGGGCGAATGGGTGCGCGTGATGGCGATCTATGACTTGCGGCTGGTGGTGCGCCGCCTTGATGCTGACGATGATGCTGCTCATAGACAAGCATTCCAATCCTGAATGACATGAGTTACGCGGTTGCTCGAACCAGACGTCTTTTTCGCCTTCGGCAGAGCGGTACTTTTGCTGTTTTTCGCTCCCCATTTTCGCCGTAGGCGAAAATGGGGAGCGAAAAAAGAGGTTCTTTGATGCTACCGCAGGCGAAAAGGCGAGCTGATCATACCACTGCGTATGTCCTGTGAATGATAGAAAAGGAGAAGATAACCGTGAACGGTGGTGTTTTTCTATTTGCCTGCCTGGGTGTACTGGCCTTTATCGTCTTGATGGTCGTGTTGTCGGCGATCAAGATTATCCCCGAATATGAGCGGGGCGTGATTTTTCGCTTAGGGCGTCTGATGGGTGCGCGTGGCCCGGGTCTCTTCTTTGTGATCCCTATGTTTGAGCGCATGATCCGCGTGGATCAGCGTGTGATCACCATGGATGTGCCCGTGCAAGAGGTGATCACCCTGGATAACGTGACGATCAAGGTCAATGCCGTTCTCTACTTTCAAGTCATGAACCCCAACTGGGCCGTTACCAAGGTCATGGACTACATTCGAGCCACGATGCAAATCGCACAGACGACGTTGCGGAGTGTGGTGGGTCAGGTTGAACTGGATGACTTGCTGTCCCAGCGTGACAAAATCAATCAAAAATTACAACAAATCATTGATGAACAGACCGAACCCTGGGGGATCAAAGTCACCATTGTTGAGATTAAGGATGTTGAATTGCCCTCGACCATGCAACGGGCAATGGCAAAACAGGCTGAGGCAGAACGTGAGAAGCGCGCCAAGATCATCCATGCCGAAGGTGAACTCCAGGCGTCGAAGGCACTGGCAGCAGCGGCAGAGGTGATAGCACGTGAACCGGTCACCTTACAACTTCGCTATCTCCAGACTCTGAGTGAGATTTCAATAGAGAAGAATAGTACGATTATTTTCCCGCTACCGGTTGATCTGATCAGGCCGTTTATGGATCACATTCAGGGTAGTTCGGACAACGGCAGTACGATTGCTGCTCCACCCTCGGTTACGGAACGGCATACGACACAACGGTTAGAATAATATCGTTTCGACTTGAACATTCCGCCTCCCACGAGACTGTGTCGCGGCGGGGGGTATGGGGGTGGGCCGCCCATGTTCCTTTTCTGGTGCGGAGCGGTGAAGCCGCGCCCTCCCTGCGGGGGGGCGGCGTAGGGGTGTTGCATGCAACGCATCCAACGCATCTATCCCCCGCGACATCGCTTTCCACGGACAGGCGCGTTGGCGTATGCGCAAGCGTCAGACTGACCAACGGATGCGGAAGGCCGCAGTCAAACTGGTATGAGATCCAGATCCTGAAGCGCTCTTTAGAACACGAGTCAGAGCCTGCTAGCTCCCGGCATATGAGTCGTTATCAAACGCTATGCGTGGTCAGCCGCATGCACAGGTTTTAACTCGCGGCGTGTGAGGTGTTGGCGATAGGCGATGCAAGAAGGAAGAGAGGTGGTATTGTGTGTCGAGAGGCACACTAGAGAGTGGTGAGCAGGTTTCGAGGATTGGTGATCCCTCGCTTCAATGCTATGTCAGATCGTACCATTGACGGTACGTGCCTTCGCGTTGGTCAACCGGCGCACCACGTTGACCAGTTCATCAATAAAAAAAGGTTTGGGAATATAAGCGGATACGCCGACTTCGCGTGCCTCACGTGCTAGTTGGGGATTGTCATAGGCGGTGATCAGCACCATCGGTACATTGAAGCCTTGATCTTTGAGCGTGGTAATCAGCTTTAAGCCATTCATGCCACGCAAATTATAATCAGTAAGAAGCAAATCAAAAGGTTGTTGCTGCCAGAGTTCAAGGCCTTCTTCGGCACTCAACACCGCAGCAAATTCATAAGGCACTCCCAGATCGGGCATCGCCAGTTGGATGATACGTCCAATATGACTATCATCTTCGACTGTAAGTATGCGTAGAACGGGAGAATCACTATCCGTCTGCACTGACATAACCTTACTCCATACGAATATCTGGTAGCATGCTGCGTTCAATGATCTGAAGTGGACTCTCATGGTACCACAAAACGTCCGCTCTGTACAACTGACACTTTGTTAACCTGACATCATAAAAAAGCGTTATCTGGCTGGTTTTGACAGCATTTTCTGCCACTTCTATAATATGAAAAGATGCATACTACGATGAATATATCGCAATCAAAGGTAGACCCGATTAGCCTTGAGGTTTTTCGCCATCGTTGCGCGGCTATTGCCGAGGAGATGGGAGCAGCATTGGGGCGTACGGCATTCTCGGCCAATATTAAGGAACGTCGGGATTATTCCTGTGCCGTGTTTGATGCGACGGGCCAGATGATCGCACAGGCGGCGCATATTCCCGTTCACCTGGGTGCGATGCCGCGCTCGGTAGCCGCTGTGTTACAGTGCTATGACCTGGAACCAGAGGACGTGGTGATCTTGAACGATCCCTACCTTGGAGGTACGCATTTACCAGATATAACGATGGTTGCGCCTGTTTTCGTTCATTGCGCCCCATCTGATACACCCGTTTTGCTCGGTTATGTTGCCAGCCGTGCGCATCATGCTGATGTAGGTGGCATGACGCCTGGCTCGATGCCAATGAGCCGTGAGCTGTACCAGGAGGGATGTATTATTCCGCCGCTGCGCCTGCAACACCGCGGCCAGTTGAATGCCGACCTGGTGACGTTGATCTGCCATAATTCACGCACGCCGGCCGAGCGGCGTGGTGATCTAGCGGCCCAGCTCGCGTGCCATGCGCTGGGTACGCGACGGTTGCAAGAACTGGTGGCAGAGTATGGCTTGCCCTGGACACAGGCCCATTTGCAAGCGTTGCTCAATTACGGCGAGCGGCATATGCGGGCATTGCTGGCGAGTATACCCGATGGCACCTATGGTTATGCTGATTACCTCGATGACGACGGTTGTGGCAGTGAACTGCTGCTCATTCGTGTCCAGATCCAGATCGCAGGTGATAGCGCGATTATTGATTTTACCGGGAGTGCCGAGCAGTGTCGTGGCCCGCTCAACGCGCCCTATGCTGTCGTGGAATCGGCCGTTCACTACTGTTTCCGTTGCCTGGGAGGCCCGGATATGCCGACCTCCGCCGGTAGTTTCCGTCCTCTGTCGCTGGTCGTTCCGGCTGGCAGTTTGCTGAATCCACACCCACCAGCGCCAGTCGCCGGCGGCAATGTAGAAACATCGCAGCGCGTTGTCGATGTTGTTCTGGGTGCGCTGGCGCAGGCTTTACCGCAACACATTCCGGCAGCTTCGGCGGGTACCATGAATAACTGGACATGCGGTGGGGTTGATGCCACGGGGAAACCATTTGCCTACTATGAGACACTGGGAGGTGGCATGGGTGCCCGGCCGGAAGCCCATGGGCTGGATGGTGTACAGGTGCATATGACCAACACGCTGAATACGCCCGTTGAGGCACTGGAGCATCAATTTCCGTTGCGCATACATCGGTACGCATTGCGTGGCGACTCGGGCGGCAGGGGGCGGTGGCATGGGGGCATGGGTCTGGTGCGTGAGATTGAATTTCTCACGGCTGCTACGGTTAGTCTCTTAACCGAGCGGCGCACGACCGCACCCTATGGCTTGCATGGTGGTGCAACTGGTATGTCCGGGCGTAATCTCCTGATTCGTGCCAATGGTAGCGAGCAGGTACTACCGGGCAAAGGTACGTTGGAGTTATTTCCTCATGATCGTCTGTGCATGGAAACACCCGGTGGTGGTGGATGGGGTATCCTTTAGATTCTTTAGGACTTCCGCAGTGGTATGGCCAGTTCGCCTTTTCGCCTTCAGCAGAGCGGTACTTTGCTGCCGCAGGCGCAAAAGCTTGTCCTGAGCGAAGGTGAAGGGACGTGGTGTTCACCCGACCGCGTATGTCCTGTTTTTGTTGTTCACCAGTCAAGATAGATCCTCTGGTAACACTCTTACGTACACTATATAGTAATCCTATCTCAGTTGTGAAGACTGGAGTCCAGGCAAAAGCCTGGTCTCGCCCTACACCGAGACTTCGTCTCGTTAAGGGCGCAGGGGCCGCAGGCTCCCACACATGTTCTCTTTCTAAAGGAGATTTCGGCGGAGGGGCGTTGCATGCAAGATCCCTCCGTCCCTCGCAATCTCTTTCCAGGGGAAGTCTCGTTGGAGTACTCGTTCTGTCCAGGCTTTCACCTGGACTCCTTGCAATAGGCTTGCTATAGTGTTACTGCTCATATCAAACAGCTAGACTGGAACCTGATTATGTTTCGACGTTCTACGGATTTGCGTTCACTGCTGATAGGCCTGCTCAGTATCTATCTCTTTGTGTATCCGTGGGGCATACTCCTGATAGCGCTGGATCGTGTCCCGGCCTGGGGTGTTGGGATGGGGGCGATTCTGTTGATCCTCCAGGGGACGATGATGGGCCTGTGGCTAACGGCTCGCTATCGCTGGCGCGGCACTCTAGCTGCGCTCCTGATCTTGCTCATCTCCTGGTGGGCTGAACATCTGGGTGAGACCAGTGGCTTTCCCTTCGGTCAGTATACCTATACCGAGGTTCTTGCACCAAAAATTATACATGTGGTGCCACTGGCGATACCCTTTGCCTGGCTCCTTGTCATTCCGGCAGCAGTAGGTATTACCGATCGGCTGATGGCCTTCGACCCTGGTACCTCTGAGACCTCGCTGGGCAATGTTGTTCTTACAACGCTGGCAGCCGCATCGTTTGCGACACTGCTTGATGTTACGATTGAGCCGGTTGCTGTCCATGTCAATCGGTACTGGATCTGGCACGATAGTGGTGGCTATTACGGCGTGCCGCTTTCTAATTTTGCGGCCTGGTGGACGATCAGCGCCCTCCTGGTCTGGATTTTGGTATGGTTGCGCCAGAATGCGCATACATCGGTCTGGCCACCGTTAACGCCAGTGGTGCGGATGGAATGGCTACCGCAGTTACTGTATCTGCTCAATCTGATCATGTTTGTGGTGATTAACTTGAGCAACCGCCATCTGGCCGCTGCCAGCATCGGGTTGCTGGTGCTGGTCTATCTGGCCTTTGATCGGCTAGAACCAGGCATGGTACGCTGGGTGATGGGCGGGATCGAACGCAGTGATACCCGGCAGGGACGGGCATAAGCAGGTTATACCGTTTCGATGTGACCCGTCCGCATGTTCGTACCATTCGTCCTCCACCGAGCCTGCGTCGCGGTGGGGTATGGGGCCTGCGCTCTCCGCCCATGTGGGAATTTCGGCGGAGGGGCGTGGCCCCAAACCCTCGGCCGGAGGTTAACGTGATGCACATACGGGTAGTGCCTGGTACCTACCCCTCCAGCGTTTCCATCGAGGGCAATCCCGGCCGCAGTGTACGTTCAATCATGAATACACCATTGAGCGATTGGCGTCAGCCTGCAGGAGCCGCAGCCGTTCTTTGAGATGGGCCACCAGATAGGTGTATGGCTCGTGTTCAACGCGGTGGATAGCCTGAACGAGAATATGGATTTCGTCCTGTAGATCCAGATGCGCCACAACCGTATGAGACAACATCGAATCAGCGAAGCATACCTCCTCGGGAGTATCTGTAAATTGCATGTGGCACTCCTTTGTGCTATAGATCTATATCCTGACCCAGAACGTTGTGTATCCTGATGACAGGGATATATTTGACTGGCTGGACAAACCAGTCCTTACTGTGACCACTCAGAAATATACTGATCATCCTCGGCCAGCATTTCTAAAAACACTGGCACTATACGGGGATCAAAATGCCTTCCTGCCTGTGATTGAATATATTCGCGCACCCGTGCCTCCGGCCAGGCTCGGCGATAAGGCCGATCCGAACGTAACGCATCCCACACATCAATAACGGCAAACAGGCGGGCACTCAGTGGAATGGCTTCCCCGACCAATCCGCGTGGATAGCCCGCCCCATCCCAACGCTCGTGGTGGGCATAGGGAATATCAAGGATAGACCGAAAGCATGGTATAGAAGACAGCATTTGATAGGCATAAACCGGATGTCGCCGCATGATCTGCCATTCTTCAGGTGTTAACGGGCCAGGCTTGAAGAGAATGGCATCGGGAATAGCCAGCTTGCCAATATCGTGCAGCAACGCCCCCTTGCGCGCCTGATCCTGCTCAATGCGAGATAATCCTATACGCTTTGTTAGCCGCATCAGCATACGCGTAGTCTGATGGCTATGAGTATCGGTATCACTGTCACGCAATGCTAGAAGAGAAACCCAGAAATCCAAAATCTTTTCACTGCTAAAGCCATTCTGGCTGACATAATTCGGTTGCGAGGACATAAACGCGGTCATAGCATGCGTGGCAATGCCCGTAATATTCATCAGTACATGTAGCTCGTGGGTGGTAAATTCGGCCTGACGCCCAATCCACAAGACGCCAAAGGGCAGTAATTGGGCAAACAGCGGCACACACACAACGGTGCTGGCAGTTTCCACCCATTCAAATGGGTGATGGCTCTGATCGTGAACATGCCAGGTGTAGGGTTGACCACTGGTCATCACCTGGTCGGCTTTGCCGATGCTTCGATCAAAGTGCTGCCCTGCCAGCATTGACCAGTCTCCACGGGCAACCTTGATCACAATGCGGTCGGAAGTTGGATCATACAAGCCGAGCGATGCAGCCGATGCCTGAAGCAGGGCTACTGGTTGATCTAGTAGCATTCCCAGCAATTCCTCAGGATAGGCGTCTGGTACATATGGATTGATCGGGTTGATGCTTGTAGTCTGGGTGAGATGACGGGTTGCTACACCGAGTATACCGGGCATTTGATCAAGATGTACCCCCAGATGATGATGGTTACATGTATGTTGTATCATAGATATACTTTCATAACAATTGGGCGACCGAGAAATATAGAAATACATAATACTGCCATTTTATCTGGTTGGAAACAATCTAGAAAACCATGTTTTACACGAATTTATGACCGTATAAAAATATGATTTCTGATGTTTTTGTCTAAGTATACATACAGAAAGATTTTTAGAATACTAACGTGATTTCATAGTACAGAGGAGATCAACTATCGTGTACGGAATAAAGGCATTCAATGCAAACTGATAATCACCATCATTCAATCCTATATTTACATCTTTCACATCGTTTGCTGGATCGTTCAGGACAATAATAGGAATGGATGCGGTGCGTGGATCACGTTTCAGTTCCTCATACACCTGTATACCCATCCGTTCTATCATCTCGCTGCTCAAAATGATCACATCAGGCTGCTGCTGGAATGCACAGGTTAGTCCGTGTGCGTTGCTGGTAGCAATCAGAACTTCCATACCCCGCCGCCGCAAGATATGTTGGATCTGGCCTGCCAATACGTGATTTGAGCCAATTATTAATGCACGGCGGTTCAAGGAATCGCTCCTTGTGTGTTGAGCAATCGATCGATAATGCATCTGTCGCCAGCTCTCATTCATCATTGAATTATTGTATAAGATAGAGATAAATATAATCTCTCTCAACATCACTGTTATAGAGATCCGCCAACACCGTTGTTGGTGAATTAAGAACTGACGACAGCGTTGCCAGAGACCTGTCACGTCAGAGAGTTGTACGATAGACCTGATCAGAGCCAGCACCTGCGGTACATCATTGTACCCGCCATTGCTGCACCTATGTGTTATCCAGGCCAACCAGAAACCATGACGGTGACAATCGTGTAGCCTCCTATGAGGGTAGGATACCGCACGTATAGCCTGTTGCGAAGAGAGGAAAATAGAGAGGAAACACCGAGGAAACACCGAGGAACCCGTCTTTATACCAGATTAAGACGTGCTTTAATCCGTGTCGAGCGTTTGTCTGTTCGTTGTCTTCAGCACTCTTGACCGTAACCGTTCAGGTGGGGTGGTTGGGCGGGGCACGACCCCGCCCGGAGGTTCCCGGGGTTGCGCGGGGGCCTGCGGCCCCCGCAACTTCGTTTCCGATCATTGGTCTGTTCCTCGTCTTTGTTCCCGGGGTTGCGGGGGCCTGCGGCCCCC
>CALANA010000115.1 GCA_937925925.1 uncultured Chloroflexales bacterium
TTCCGCCCAATGGCTGTGCCCACACGATGCGCACCTCGGCCAGACGTGCTGCGTCGGTGCATAGCGCAAGCCGGGTATCCAGATCGAGGAAGCGCGGCTGGGCACCACAGTGTTTCACCGCTTCGACCAGGGCACGGGTAGCATTAGCCGGTACGGCCACTGGCTCACCTGTCGCTACACCGGCTGCCTGGAGCAGCAATGTTCGCGCCTGATCTGGACTGCGCACCAGGATCACCGCCGATGCGCCCAGCGCAGTTGACCATGCCGCCTGTACCTCGGCCAGTTGTGGAAGGTGATCGTCCGGCACTGGAGCAGATGTCGCCACCAGCGTCAGCATCTGCTCCAGTGCCGGATGCGCGGCATAATTCGCGCCGCGCACCGGCAAGCCACCAATGGCTCCCAGCGCACAAAAGCCGCCCATCCAGCGGTTAGCCCAGTCTGTTGGTAGATTGTTCATGGTCATTCTGGTCTTATGCCCCCTTGATCGCATACACATCAACGGTGCCGTCTTCGCGCCCCACTGCCAGCCGTTGATCATCGGCTGACCAGGCCAGTTGCGTGACCCCGGGATAGCCATCGATCCACGTGAGGAGCTTGTGGGTGCGATCCGGTTGCCACAGCCCGACTCCGCCCTCACGACCGCCCGAAGCCAGCAACGACCCGGCGTGTTGATAGGCCAGCGCACGCACTGGTTGTGCATGCGCCTGCAACTGCACCGGGCGTGTGCCCTCTGGCCCCTGGGGGCCAGCACAGTCCCAGACGCAGGGCGTTGCTCCACCCCCGGTAGCTAGATACCGGCTGCTGTAATGCCAGGAAAGCTCCAGCACCTTCGTCTCGTAGCCCCACATCTGCAAATCTACCCCACTCTGCACATACCAGAAGTGAACGGTCGAATCCTGGTCGCCAGTGGCAATAAACGTACTATCGGGACTCCATGCCAGCGTCAACGTGGAGCCTTGCCACTGATAGCGCCGGGTGGGCAGGGATTGATCCGGTGACCAGAGCGTAACCCCGCCATAGGCCACTGCTGCCAGCAATCGTCCGCCAGGTTGCCACTGCATGTCGGACACCGTACTGGCATGATCGGCCCAGTCGTGCAGCAACTGGCCGGCGCTATTCCACAGCCGGATAGTACGTCCGGCACTGCTGGCGAGCAGATCGCCATGGGGACTCCAGGCCACGCGCTCGCCCCAGCCAGCCGGCGCGGACAAGGTGTGCTGTACATTTCCGTTGCATGCATCCCACACACGAGTCGTGCCATCCTGTCCACTGCTGGCGAGCAACGGCTGCTGCGGATGCCAATCGATTGCCGTCGTGCCCAATGTATGGCCGGTCATCTGCGCCTGTAGCTGACCGGTCGCACCCGCAAATACACGGATCGGGCCGCTCACCTCGGCCACCGCCAACCACCGGCTATCAGGCGACCAGGCCAGTGCGATGACGTGATCATCAACAGCGGTGTGCCAGACCGGTGTCGTCTTAACCTTGAGGCGTGGGGAAGGCTGGTGTCCTCGCAACTTACCTATGCCAGACATGCCTGAAAATCCTTGTGTAATTGCTCACGATCTAAATTGCGCCCGATAAAGATCATCGCGTTGTGGCGCGGTTCATCGCCCCACAGTCGGTCAGGACGGCCATCAAACAGCATATGCACGCCCTGAAACACAAAGCGTTGCGGCTGATCCTTGATACTCAAAATGCCCTTCATACGATAAATATCTGGCCCCTGGGTTCGCAACAGATTGCCCAGCCAGGCATTTAGCTTTTGCGGATCAAGATCCCCCAGCGTCACGATACCGACCGACGTTACCGCTTCGTCATGTTCGTGGCCGGGCTTGTATTCGCGGGTGATGCGTGGTGTAAGCAGCATATCGTTCTGATACAGCGCGGCGGCAAATTCGTCAGGGTGATGTTCGGTAAACAGCGCATAGTGTCCCGGTTCTGCAATATTGAGTGTGTAGTGGGAGTGCGGTGCTGGCAGCGCGATCTGCCACAAACGGTGATCCGGCACGATCCGTGCCCCGACATCCAGCGGCGTCTCGTCCTCGGAGAAGAGGACAACTGCCTGTTCCTGCACCCTATCCAGATCATCGTTCGGAACAGCTCCCAGAGGCAACAGCGCCAGTTGCATCGCCGGATCAGGCCCGGCTTGCAGGCGGAGTTGATAGGTACCCGCTGCGAGTGTATAGACACCGCCCCATTCGAAGGGATATTCTGGCTCAAGAAAGCGGGGATCGACTTCCAGCGCCCGGTTCAGATCAAACCCACCGATATTCAGAATGTGATCCAGGTCAAGCATGGCATGCCGGGTACGATAGACTTGCGCATTGCTATTCATTCGGCGCAGTCGTTCTTCCAGGCGATCCAGATCAGCAGAGTTAACCAGGTCGGTTTTGTTGAGCAAAATCACATCGGCGAACGCAATCTGTTCCTGGGCCTCCTCACTATCGTCCAGTCGCTCCCAGATGTGCCGCGCATCAACCAGGGTGACAATAGCATCAACGCGCAGTTTTTGCTGCATCTCGTCATCCATAAAAAAGGTCTGCACCACCGGGCCAGGATCGGCCATACCGGTTGTTTCGATCAAAATATGATCAAACCGATCCTTCCGCTTCATCAAGTTGCCCAGAATGCGGATCAAATCGCCGCGCACGGTGCAGCAGATGCAGCCGTTGTTCATCTCGAAAATTTCTTCGTCAGCCCCAATCACCAGTTCGTGATCGATTCCGATTTCCCCAAATTCATTCTCAATCACTGCAATACGCTTACCGTGGTGTTCAGTCAAAATACGATTGAGCAGAGTCGTTTTGCCTGCTCCTAGAAAGCCGGTTAAGACGGTAACCGGAACGCGCTGATCACGATGTGGCATAACCATAGGTATCTGTTCCTCCCGGTTATTGTGAATAGGCTGAATGTCCACTGAAACCAGAGCGACCAGAATGAGACAAAATCTCGCTTGATTCAGTAACTAAAAAATGGTATCATAGCGCTATGTTCTTTCACGTGGAAAGATCTGGTGCGCATTATACTAAAAGAGATGTTGTATCACAACAAGAATACGTCCTGGAACTGTCGATTCCGTATGCTGCGCGTTGTGTCTCGCGTGGTGGGACATACCCAGAAAGCCTCGTGGTAGGATCAACACTGCTGTATGAGGTAGTTCTGACTATTGGTAGGATCAATTTGCTGAGAAAGGAAGTTGTTATGAGTTGTACCATCCATCCCAACCATCCGCATGTACATAGCGAACATTGTGGGCATACCCGTGTCCAACACAACGATCATATCGACTATTTACACGATGGGCATTTGCACCATCCACACGAGGGACACTATGACGAGCATGTGCTTGAAATAAGTGCCACTAATCCCAACCAGTGTGTTCCTATTCCGTGCCAGTGCGGACATCAAGGATGTGGACACGAGGCGGTGCCTCATGGTGATCATATAGATTACCTGGTTGATGGTCGTCTGCATCATCCCCATGGTGATCACTGTGACGATCATGGGCCACTGGTTGTGTTGTAATGCTGTAGACGTTGAGTCGAGCGTACCGGCGCTTACGGTTTGCTGAAAAGGTAAGCGCTCGTTGTGCGAGTTGATCCATACTCTCTCCAGGACTTATGAGATAATGTATCAGTTATGGTCTGGTTTGTCAAGAATGTTGACAGCGCCTGTTTGCACAGCTTTGTAGCCAGGGGGTATGATAGGACAGAACTGGTACGGACGCTCTGTGTCTGTACCAGACCCGATCAGTATGCAGTCATGTGCTGTCCTGATGAATTTCTAAGTGAAAACAATGACGTACAATAAAACAAACGCATGTGCCTGTGAAGTATGCCAGGGCATTCATACCGTCAGCTATGAACCGGGCCGGTGTGAAGCGGTCATCCAGTGCCAGGTCTGTGGTCAACTCTGGTACAGTTTGCTGTTCGAGCGCATGCATGTTGCTGGTGATGCAGATACACTGGACGAGTACCAGATCCCGATTATCGCCGCCGAGTATCAACAGATTGTTGCAACCCCGGATGCGAACGTCAGTCTGGCGTTTCTACGCGGACGCAGTGCGCGTGTACGCTATGCGGGCGGCATAGCTAGCGGAAGTGACATCCGATGTTGCCCTGGGTATGTGTGGTAGAGCGTGAGGCGCGAGGCAATGACGTAATGATACGTAGGACTACAACGAGATTTTTCTTACCGCAGAGGACGCAGAAGATATTAGCACAGGAACCTCTGCGCCTACTTCTGCGTTCTCTGCGCCCTCTGTGGTGGAATCCCGTTCATCATGCTGTCGTGTTAGGAGCCAGTCGCTAACGCGACCCAGGGCATTCCATCGGGCCACATCCGTCCTGTGTGTGGTACAATAGTCGCAAGCAAAGGCCGATCCATGCGGGGGGAGAACCATGCACACCGACATGCCGCTGAAGGTGCTGACGACGCTGCGGGCCGCCGATCTGCTGCCGTTCCTCGGCGTCCCGGCTGACCGGGTGGTGGAAGTGGTGGTGCGCGAACTGCCCACCACAAAGCGGGCACTTGACACGCTGTTCCGGATTCGCAGTCCGCAGGGACAGGAGTATCTTCATCTGCTGGAATGGCAAGGCTACCCCGATCCGGCGGTCTTGTGGCGGGTGCTGAGTTATCTGGGATTGGTGGGACAATCGGAACCGCACACGACGATCATTGGGACAATCGTCTATCTGAAGCCCGGCGATGATACGGGGGACACGCTGACGATGGCGGTTGATGGGCAGGTACAGCACGAGTGGTCAGTGCGCTGTATCCGGCTATGGGAGCAGGACGCAGCAGCGGCACTGGCGACGGGCAATCTGGCGCTGGCAACCCTCAGTCCGCTGATGCAGGGAGCAGACGCGGCATTAGTGGAGCAGGCGGCTCGCACGTTACTGGCGACAGCACCCGCACCGCAGCAGGCGGATCTGCTGACGATCCTGGGGGTGTTTGCGGCTCCACTGATGGAACCAGTGCGTTTTATAAATCTCGTAACCCGGGAGAAACTGATGAGTTCAGATCTGATTGAGTATCTGGTGAAAGACGTCGTGAAGGATGCAGTAACACAGGCATTACAAGAACAGGAAGCGCAATGGGAAGCCCGGCTCGCCGCCGAGCGGGAAGCTCGCCTCGCCGCCGAGCGGGAAGCTCGCCTCGCCGCCGAGCGGGAAGCCCAGCTCGCCGCCGAGCGGGAAGCCCGGCTCGCCGCCGAGCGGGAAGCCCGGCTCGCCGCCGAGCGGGAAGCTCGCCTCGCCGCCGAGCGGGAAGCTCGCCTCGCTGCCGAGCGGGAAGCTCGCACGGAACACGAAGCACTCGCTGCCTTGCTTGCGCTCCGCTTCCCTGATGCTCCATTACGCCTGGCGGGTCTCATCTACCAGATCAGCGATGTAGACCGTTTGCGCACCATTCGGCTCGGCTTGCCGACCATGCCCGACCTCGCTACGCTAGAGCAGCACTTGCGTGACGCAACGGCGTAGGATACCATGTCTGTGTAGCACCCGGGTGCGATGCTCCGCGTCACAACCGGGTGCGAAGGTTGAACTTAATCGTACCCGGAGTCCATCCTGTCTCCATCGCGTGATGGCTGCTGCCGGGTGTCTGATCCGGGACACTCACTGGTACCTGTGTTATTGCCAGCATGGTCAGGTTCATCAATCAGTAACTGATGCGCATTGGGTGTCAACAGATCCTGGTCACGCGCATAGATCGCTTCCCAGACCGGATCATCGGGTGGGGGAATCGAACTGGGGCCAATGTTGCGACGCCAGATTTCCTGCACAGGCTGAAATCCAGAGCGGGTATAGAACTGGCGGGCACGTTTATTCGACACCGTCACATACAACTGAATGCGCTCATAGCCTTTTTCCTGGGCCCAGGCAATGCCTGACTGCAGCAGTTGCTGCGCCAGTTGTCCATTGCGTGCAACTGGCGCAACATAGATTGCCAGCAGTTCGGCCCAGTGTCGATGTCGAAACAGGGGTGAGTCGCTATGAGTCCCCATCATTAACAGGCCAACCGGCTCATATCCTTGCCAGGCCAGCAGCGTCATCCCATGTCCGGTTGACCGGACATACGCCAGATGTTCATTCAATACCCGTTCCCAGCCATCGGCCAGCATAAAATAGGGATCGAGTTCCGCATTAAATGTATGTAGGGCACTGAACAGGCGGTAAACCGCCCAGTCATCAGCCGCAACTGCCGAACGGATAATAATGGTTTGATCTTGTAAAGTCATTGTATCTATGTTTCTATGAGCGACGGCAACAAGGGCAATCCGGGCCGTGATATGCTGAACGCCGTGCTGATGAGACAAGCGTGCGCGGTTGAGCAGTAACCTGGGCGCGTTGCACACTGAACAAACTTATCTCACGTTGACATAATCCATGACAAATTGGACACTCAACCGGTGGCCAGTCTGCCTGATCAACCGGTCGCAATTCCTCGAGTTCGATGGCACACTCGGCACAACTATAGACATATAAGGGCATCGTTGCGGCTCTCCTGGTACTATACTAGTGGTCGGTGCCGAACACCGTAGCCTGTCAGATTGATGGTAACAGTTTCACTGAGATAATGTATCAGTTGTAGTGGCACACGTCAACCTATGCAACTCACTTTGTGTTCTGCGTAGTATAATACCAATTTGACTTGGATCTTGCGCATCCGTTGGTTCGTCTTCCGCTGCCCAGGGAGCGCGGGCATCAGGAAGGGCAGGCAGCGTGCCCTCGACCGGGAGGCAACGCATGTACGCCTGGGAGCGCGGGCAGCTTACCCTCGCCGCGGAGTCAATGGGGGCGGGAGGCCCGCGCTCCCAGGCGGGACGCCCGCGTGCCCAGGCGGGACGCCTTCGCTCCCACTGGCAACGAGGGCGGGACGCCCTCGCTCCCAGGCGCACCATGAACGCTGACGACCGCGCGTACCCCCAGATGGAAACAGGTACGTACCGCCTGTCATTTGACAGCGCTGGTGATTCGCGGCATGATGATACCCGATTATGCTGAAATCAGAAAGTTGGCTGCATGCGTGTGCATTCTGATCCCCGGCTCGTCCTCACCGACACTCCGCGTCTGTCGCGGCTGACCCGGCTGTGGCGACTGTTGCCCCATGGCCTGACGCTGCTGCTGCTAGTGTTGCTCTGGGTTGCCAGCGATATTGCTGTCCCGGCCAGCCTGTCACTGTGGACGAGTCGGCTGCAGGGATTTGTGACGGTTTTTCTGGGTATTTTTATCGAGGCGCTCCCCTTTTTATTGGCAGGAGTGTTAATGTCCTCGTGTATCCACTTATATGTATCGGAAGAGCGCATCCGCAGTCTGTCGCCACGCAATCCTGGCCTGGCGGCGCTGGTTGGCTCGTTGCTCGGATTTGCCTTCCCCGTCTGTGAGTGCGGCTCGATTCCGGCCACCCGGCGCCTGCTCGCCAAAGGTGCGTCGTTGCCGACCGGTATTGCCTTTGCACTGGCGGCCCCGGTGATTAATCCAATTGTGTTGATTTCGACCTATGTCGCCTTTGCCAGTTGGGAGATGGTGGCCTGGCGTTTCGGTTTGACGATCCTCTTTGCCGTGATTGTGGGCGTGATTGTCGGTACTCCACCCCGGCGGGCGATGGTGCTGGCTGACCGGGTGTGCCAGATCCCTGGTGGTGATGACACCCGCAACTATCTTGAGCAGGGCGACCTGCCAGGTGAGCAACCAGTAGCGGTATCCCCGGTACGGCGTGTGCTGGGCCACGCCAGCACTGAGTTTTTTGAGATGAGTCGCTATCTGGTGATCGGTGCCATGCTGGCGGCTGCGTTGCAAACGCTTGTACCACAGCAGGGGTTGCTGGCACTGGGAAATGGCTTGATCGTCTCGGTGGTCGTGATGATGGCGCTGGCGGTGGTGTTGTCGATCTGCTCGACGGTCGATTCCTTTGTGGCGCTTTCGTTTGTCAATACCTTCACCCCCGGCGCTATTCTGGCTTTTCTGGTCTTCGGGCCAATGATCGACATCAAGAGCGCGCTGCTGCTCACCACGACGTTTCGCCGTCACACAGTGGCGATCATGGTGGTGGTGTGCTTCCTGTTGACGCTGCTGGCAGGTGTGATGATCAACTTTTATTTCTGATTTAGCGCACCCATGCCAGGTGATCGACACCATCAAGCACCGGCCAGGTGTCACCCGTCTCAACCGCGACCATCCAGGCGCTGCGCGTGCGTTGGACGTGATCAATGCGGATGAAGGCAATATGACGGCTGTCTGGTGCCCAGGTGGGCTGTATATCGTCTGTGTCATCGCTGGCGAACGTCACCTGGCGAGCCATACCACCATCAGCCGGTATCACCCAGATCGGGCTACCGCCACTGTCGGTGTGGCGGGTAAACGCAATCCATGCCCCATCCGGCGACCAGGTGGGATGGCGATCAGCAGACGTACCATCCGTCAAATCCTGAACTGTGTCGTTGTCCAGATCCACCCGTCGCAGCCTGCTTCCAGTCCCGTCCATGCTGGTTGTAGTGCTGGCATAGACCAGCGCTCGACCATCCGGCGACCAGGTGGCCGGATCGCTGGTGTGAGCCGGAAAGCGGCGGCGTTCGTTGGTGAAGTTGAAGATTTCAAGCGTCTGCTCAATACCATTGAGAAACGCCAACAGATCGCCGCCTGGCGACCAGACCGGCGCATAGGCATACTGCTGATCACCATACAGCGGCCCCAGCGACGTACCATCGGGTTGCGCCAGCCATAACCGTGGGTGTTCGATCACGGTATCCTGAATAGATGCCCGTTCAAAAGCAATAATGTCACTCAGTGGCGACCAGGCTGGGCCGCTGGCGCTGGCATCGGGTGTATCGACCAGCGGGCGCACAAAACGCTCTTCCAGGTTGAGCAACATCAGTGCCAACCGCCGTCCCGCCTGGCGTGTGTAGATCGCCTGGCGGTGATCGGGAGCCAGGATAATGTCGGTGATCGGTGCTGAATCGGTGGCGATGACCTCTCGATTGCTGCCGTCGTGATCGGCCAGTTCAATCTGGCTGGTACCATCGGGCGCACTACCAACCAGCAGCAGCCGTGGGCGGCGTGTGTGGAATGTCCAGCTTAGTGCGGCGCTGTTGGGATGGCCGCGTCTATCGATCAGGCCATCTGCAATCGCTACCTGATAGGTCGTGTCGGAAAGCAGCGGTTGATCGGGGCGAAACGTAAGTGTTGGCCCATCCCAGAAGAAGCGCCCCGGTGCGGCGGGCGTCAGTGTAAACCGTGCCTCGGCTGAACGGCGATCAACCTGGCGCGAAAAGGTCAGGCTAATGGCAGTACCTGGCGCGACTTCGTGACCCACCGGGGTGGTTGCCACCAGCGCAACGTCGCGTGTCTGTGGCCCACGCCAGATCATCATGCCGAGCAACAACAGCAGCGCAAAGCATGCCAGGATAATACGGATATAGTATGCCATAGCGGTGTAGCCGGGGGTTTCAGGGATACAGATAGGGACTCGGCGGTGCTGCGACCGGCTCAACCGCAGTGGCCACAATGGTGGCCTGTTCAACCCCTGCCACCACCGTGGTCGTCAGCGTGCCGCGCACGCGCACCCAGTCATCGAGTGGCAACGTCTCACCGCCAGGCCAGGCCACCGGCATGCCCACACTCACCCCATCGGCGGCACAGCAGGTAATCACATAGCGTGCCACATAGAAGTGATCGGCACCAGCCCGCGCATCCTGAAAAACAAACCCGATGACATCCACCGGCCGATCATCTAACTCCGGGCCATAAAAGCTCAACGCTACCGCCCATTGCAGCAGATCCCACTCACTGGAGTCGCTCGCCAGCGATGGTTGCCAATTCGACACATGTACCGCATTTGATGGTTCCAGCCCGCGGGCGATCAAGGTGTTGGCACCCAGGGGTTGCACCGGAACCAGGGTGCCAAACACCAGTGGTAGCGCTACCAGCAGATAGGTCCAGCCTGGATTGCGGGTTGGGTGGGCCGCAAATACATGCCGTAGTCGGACACCGGCCATCAACAAGAGGATGATCGCGCTGACCAGCACCAGAGTGGCATAGCGGGGATGAATATAAAAATCGAGCTGCCCGCGTGCCCACTTTACCCAGAGCAATGCGGCCAGACCAACCAGCAGTAGCACTTCGTTTAGCACCGCATGCTGGATCGTTCTAGTCGTATATGTAATAGGTTGAAGAGACATTCATTGACCTTACCAGAAAGAAAAGCGTCGTAGACAGTATACACAATCGCAATCTTACGCGCAACTTGACCTCTGTTTTAGTCTCTGCTACAATAGGCATGATAGTATAATCTGGTGATTATATTCAAAGAGCAGAACAATAATGTGCTGGTGATGACCGCGATCGCCAGCTTCGCACCTATTTCCGCGTTATGGCTGGTTAAGCAGCCACGGTAGCTTTTAGACTGCTATAACCGTCAGAGGCGTTGCATGCTGATATGTGGACATCGGCGTTGTTGCGCTTCGCAAGATGTAGTGTGGTAGAGATGAAGATCTATGAGGAGGAAAGTGCTATGCAAACAGCAGGTTGGCAGGTTGGTCGCGGGACGTTTGTCGTGCTGGTTTTGATCCTTGCCCTTCTGACAGCATGTGCAGAACAGGGGTCGTCGGCTAGACGGGGAGTGACTCCATCGCCGTCACCACGGCCCATCGACATGATTCCCGCCATTGGTGAGGCACCGCCAGTTGAGGGGATGCCGAATGTGGTTCAGTCCCAGCGTGAGGAGTTGATCATTAACGAGGATGGCGAGTTAGGGCCGGAAAGTGTGAACTTTGATCCTGGTGGTTCAGTAGAGATCGTGGTTTCGAACTTGAGCGAGAATGATGTCAGTCTGGGCATCAATCTGGGTGGTGGTAGCACCGCCTTTAATTTACCCGGATCGACCCAGCAAGGTTCGACGGTGACATTTACGCGCCAGTCGATTTTTGTGACCTATGACGATGAGGGTACCTACGAGATTGTCTGTCTCGGTGGGTGTAAAGGTACCGTCAGCGTCGTGGTTGGCGCGGGTGAAGCGGAACCGGCTGAGGGTGAGGAAGCGGCTGAGCCAACCGAGGAAGCGGCTGAGCCAACCGAGGAAGCGGCCGAGCCAACCGAGGAAGCGGCTGAGCCAACCGAGGAAGCGGCCGAGCCAACCGAGGAAGCGGCCGAGCCAACCGAGGAAGCGGCCGAGCCAACCGCAATGCCAATGGCGACCCCGGTCGTTGCCCCCACGATTACACCAACCATGGCAGCTGCGCCAGCCACACCGACGGCGGCACCGGTATCCCCAACGATGGCCCCCACTGAGGAGGCAGCACCGGAAGCAGCGGTACCGGAAGCGGCGGCACCGGAAGCGGCCGTCAGTGGTGATGCAGCGGCCGGTAAGGCCTTGTTTAACCAGCCAGTCTTCCAGTCTAGCGGTGGCATCGCGTCTGGATGCTACACCTGCCACTATGTTGAAGCCAGTCGTGGTAACTTTACCGGGCCGAACTTAGCTGGTGTGGGCAGTCGGGCCGCCACGACCGTGTCAGGCCAATCGGCAGCAGAGTATTTGCATAATTCAATCGTGAAGCCGAACGACTATGTGGTGGAAGGCTTTGTGGCTGGATTGATGCCGCAGAATTATGGCGAGGTGCTGACCGAGGAGCAGATTAATGATCTGGTGGCCTATCTGTTGACGTTGCAATAAATCGCAGGAAGTGGGTAACTTTCAAGCTATCATTGGTACCTCCATGGATAGCCGTTCCAGAATGCAACAATAGGCACAGGCCCCGTTCAAGCGAACGGGGCTTTTTGCTCTTTATGGACAGGGTATGTCATAATAGATGCTGCGTCAGGATAGGGAAGAGATTTCGTTTTGTGTAAACACGTTTAACTGGCAGGAGTTACGCGATCACTCACACACAACGTCTTTTTTTGCCTGTGATAGTGTGGAAGAAAGGCTTTTTACACTCTATCGCCGTAGGCGAAAATATAGAGAGGAAACTGGCAAAAGTACCGCTCTGCCGAAGGCGAAAAGACGCATTGACAATATCGCCTATCACCGCGTAAGTCCTATAACTGAGAAGGAGTATGGTATGCAAAAAGCGGATTGGCCCATCAGTCGGAGAGCGCTGATCATCGTCATTCTGGTATGCTCGTTGCTGGCTGCGTGTGCTGAACCTGGGATTCCGATGAGTGAAGACGAGTCTTCAGTCCCGTCTGCCGTATCTGCGGTAACGCCAGATGCTATGGAGGTGGTATCTCCTGTGCCGTCAATGCCCGATGTGATACAGTATCAACGGGAATATATCACGATCAATGCAGAGGGCAACCCGTTGCTCGAAGAGGTGCGGTTGCAACCGGGTGTTCCGGTAGAATTCGTGGTAGCCAATTTGAGCGACCAGCCGGTGCGTCTGAGCCTGGAGGCCGGATCCGGCAGTGCAGCGTTTGATCTGCCAGCGGCAACAGCGAAACGGTCATCCATCAGCTTCAAGCGCCAGTCGATCCTGGTAACGTATGACACGGCGGGAACCTATGCTGTTCGGTGTCTGCGTGGCTGTACGGGCAGTGTCAGTCTTGTTGTAGGGTCGGAAGCGGTGCCGATCGCGCCGGGAGCGGCCCCTGCCGAGGATGAAGCGCTGCCAGCCGAGGAAGAGGAAGCGGCTGAAGCGCCGACAGAAGACGAAGACACCGCCAGGCTGGAAGAGGAAGCGGCCACGCCGGAAGAGACAGAGGAGGTGCTCCCACCTGGAACCCCTACGCCGGAACCGGAGATAGCATCGGAAGAACCGGAACCAACGGTTGAGCCGACACCAGTCGTACCAACCGTTCCTATGACACCAGCAGAGACGCCGGAAACAGCAACACCGTTGCCGGGTACCGGACGCCGGGTGGCATTAGAGATTGCCAATCGTGGGGAGCAACTACTGTTCAACAAGGAGCAACTTGGCCCCATCCCTGCTGGTGCGTCTGTCACGCTGTTCTTCAAAAATACCTCGATTGTGAATCCGCACAACTGGGTGCTGCTGAATACTGATGATCAGCAGGAAGCAGCGGCGTTTGCGATGAGAGGGGCGACGGCAGAGGGTGGTGCGGCAGTAAACTATCTCCCCGAAGATACGACGCTCATGATTGCTCATACCAAATTGTTGGCTGCTGAACAAAACGAGAGTGATACCATTACCTTCACCGCTCCGGCACCGGGCCGGTATATTTATGTTTCGACCGTTCCGGGTCAGTACCAGGCCGGTATGTGGGGGGTGTTGATCGTCGAGTAAGTGCAGGCCATCGGTGTATGTCAGGCCCCGTTCTGCTGAGCGGGGCCTTTGGTATGATGCGCTTCCTACATCTGGGATAGTACTACAACAGGACTTTGTCTCGTACGTCTTCACTTTTCTCCTGGGAGCGAGGGTATCTTGCCCTCGTATCCTCGATGCAATACATCCTGCCCTCAACCCCAGGTGTTATAGCACACACCACGTGTGAGCAGGTACAACGAGTTCTGATGCGGTGCGGCGTCGCCGCGCCGCATCAGAACGGGATTTCGGCGGGCGGGGCATGCCCCGCCCCGCCCGCCCCGCAGGGGAGGCGGGAAGGCTCGTTGTCGTGGGAGCAAGCGGAAGACTGACCAACGGGTGCAGACGGTCGAAGACACATTGGTATGAGGTTGCTGTTCCCAGGTTGAGAGAACGAGATCTACCCTGGCACAAACGTGATAATGCAGAAAGGAGGCACATATGCAGCGACGAAAGGGCAAAGTTCGCCGGTTGCTGGTGTTGTTGACCGTGTTGATAGGTATGCTCCTGGGAGGGACAGCGCTGGCGGCCGAGTTCGTCAGCACCGAGATCTACCGGCTTCCTGCTGGCGAGGTGATCACGGATGATGTGTATATAGCTGCCAACACAATTTATATTGATGGAACGATCGATGGTGATTTGATCGCGGTTGGTAACTATGTTGAAATTAGCGGTATCGTTACTAAAGATGCTATCATTGCCGCTGCCGAAATCAATATCCGAGGTGCCATTCAGGATGATGCACGCCTGGGAGCCGCCAGGATCATGATCAGTGGCACGATTGGCGATGATCTGCTGATGGCCGCCGGTGGCGGAGCAGGTGGGTTTCCATTTCCCATTGGCCGGCGTACTGTTGAGCAGGGCATACGTCTAGGCAAGAGTGCGCGGATCGGCGGTGATGTGGTATTAGGCGCGGGGGAGGCGCTTGTGGATGGCGCGATTGCGGGCGATCTGCTGGCGGCTGCGGGATCGCTGGTGCTGGCGGCTGAGGTTGCTGGTGCGGCCCAACTGGATGTGGAACAACTCGTTGTTCTAGATGCAGCCCGTGTGGCTGGCACACTACGCTATACCAGCGCGGAACAGGTTCCTATTCCAGAAGCTGTTGCGACCAATGTTGCGTTTGTGGCAAAAGCAGGGGAACGCGCACGGTCACAACCGGTCAACCAGTTTCTGGATTGGCTGGTACGCACGGTGCTGATCGTGGCTGGATTTGCGCTACTGGGCTGGCTGGTGCTGCGCTTTGCTCCTGGCACGCTGATACGTCCGGCCCAGACGCTGGCGGCCAATCCAGGGCGAGCGGTGCTATCGGGGGGATTGATCGCCCTGCTGTTTATGTTTTTGCCGCTGGCGTCGGCGCTGCTGATCTTCCTGACGTTCGTCTTTTGGGGATGGTTGCCAGGCATCATTCTGTTCCTGTTCCTGTTTGCGTTGCTGGCGGTCATCTGGTATCTCAGCCCGCTGGTGACCGGACTCTGGCTGGGTTGGCAGGTGCGGCGCGGGCTGAGGCGTGACTTGAACGATCTGGTCGCCCTGCTCGTGGGGGTTGCGTTGCTCGTCTTCCTGGGCCGACTCCCGATCCTCGGCTGGTTTGTCTATCTGGTGAGCTTTGTTCTGGCGCTCGGTTCCTTGTTCATGGTTCGTTCGAAGCGAGATACCCAACCGCTTCCAGTGGTGGACGGCGAATAGCCGGTTGAGTATGCTTGTGGTTGTCTCGGTACCGTCGCGTCTGTCTGGGCCGCAATCGTTATCCAGTCCACCAGCATCCCCAATGCGCGACCGTCGGGGGCGTCAAAGGTTGGACTGCGCAATTCGATCAGTGCGCTGCTATCTCTATCGTCAGGTAACAGGAGATTGAAAACCCGCCAGGTCGCTTCGACTGCTATCGGCTGGCACCGGTCAGTATCGACCATACAGACGGTGGCTGTCACGGTCTCGGTGTCAGGATGCGGCGCGGCGAGACGCAGTTGGACAAGCACCGAACGCGGTAGTTCAGCCGGCGGTATGGCAGGAGGCGTTGTATGCTCAATGGCTTGATGATTGAGACGAAACAACGCCCGCCGTCCTGTCCAGCGCACCGATGTTCCCTGTTGTGTCTCGTCTGCATAAACGCCAGAGACATAGCCAAAGTCCAGATCGTTGCCCACGTCAATGTGTGCTGTCGGTGGTGGAAGGAGATTGTGCCAACTCCAATCAATCACCGCCTGCTCAAAAACGTAGCGTCCAGTAAACGCCTTGCGTGCTTCGGCAGTACGGCCCTGTGCCCGTAGCACATCTCCTAGATGAACCATCGCCGGGATATAGTTCCCATCCTGTTGCCAGGCTGAACGATAGGCTGCCTCGGCGCGGACATAGTCGCCTTGCCGGCGATACATGTGGCCCATCGCAATCCAGGTATCCGGGGTATCACTGGTTGCGAGTGCATGTCGGTAGGCGAGCGCTGCCTGTTCTAGATTGCCCTGCGCCAGCGCTACCTGGCCTGCCAGATGATACAGGCTGACCACGCTCCCCTTTCTGGCCCACTCCCAGGGATAGCTGATCATGACGGTGTAGAGCAGCAGGACACTCAGCAGGCTACTAAACAGGAACGGCAGGTTTAAGCTCGTCTGCCGCGTATCCCCCGGCTGACGTTGCAACATGGTGCTGTTCCAGCGTTCCCCCGCCTGAAGCAGAGCAATAGCGGCAAAGGGTATCAGGACAGGAAAGAGGAAATGCCGATAACGTCCTTCACCATGAGTCAGGACGATCGTGGCGATGATGTAGAGGCTCCACAGTACGAGCAACATAGCACCCGAATGCCGGTACCTGACGGCCTGGCCCATACCCAGTACTCCGGCGATCAGAATAGTAAGGTAGAGGAGATCATCCAGCAGCAGACTTGCCAGGAACACCACTGGCGGTGGGTCAGAGGTATAATCGGCCAGTAAAAACCGATCCTCGATGATCTTGACTCGCCAGAGGTTGACCCACTCTGGCCATAGCTTGCGCAGCAAAATAGCAGGGTCTGTGCGTAGTCGCTCCAGACCGCGCCGCGTAGCCTCTTCTGCCCGCAGCGCCGGATCAGGAATCTGCTCAAGCGTGCGAAGAATGGTCTCTTGATCCTCAATCGGTTCGTTGAAGGCCCACACATTGTAGGATAGACCTGTCTCTACCAGGATGCAGCGTTCATAGGCGTGACAGTTACGTAATGTCCACGGCGCAATAGTCAGGAGAACGCACAGTGCAAAGATGATCCCATCGCCTGGTAATCGGCGGTCGTTGCCCGGCGTAGGCTGGCAATGTCTCTGTTGCAGGTGACCGGGAGATGTCATATATCCCATCCACCCCAGCACGATTGGGAGAAAGGCTAGCATTGCTGAGCGTGTTAAAGTTGCCAACCCGAACAGGATACCGGCCAGCAGACAGAAAGCCAATCGCTGATCTTTCAGGAGTGACCACCATTGAGATCTTCTATCCGGCATGCTCACAACGTAGCGTTGCCACTGTACTAGACAGATCAAGAAGGCGGCAAAGAGAAAACTAAACAGCGTTTCACTCATATACAGACTGGCAAAGGTGTTGAACGTGAACAGGACAGCGGCAAAGAGGGCAGCTAGCAGCGGCGCATATCGTTGCAGACGCGGGCCGGATCGTTGGAGCAAATCCGGCGTGTGGCATATCGTATCAGTCAGTCGGTAGATCAGGTACACCGTAGCCACGCTGATCCCAATGTTGGGCAGGGCTGCCAGGTGCAGGTTTCCACGTGCCAGCCAGAGCGATGCCGCGAGAAAGAGCGGGTAGAGCGGCGCACGCAGCCAGTGATAGGTATCATAAAAGATCCATCCCCGCCCCAGCAGCAGATCGTGCGCGACTGTTATGTATTCGACTTCGTCATTCGCTGGCTTGTGGAGTGGTTGTGACCACAATGCCAGACGTAGCACCAGTGCCAACAGCACGATGCCGATCACCGTCCACTTCACTTCTCACCTCTCACCTGACCCTTCCCCGATCCACTATTATACCCAGTGTGCGCCCATCATCACTGGCGCGGTCATAGGTGCGGGGCGTGAAGGTCGGGCTATGGAGCGTAACCACCAGCTCGGTTGACGGCGTGGCGTTGGTTGCGGCGGGCAACAGCAGGTTATAGGTGCGCCAGTCTGATGCAACCTGGAAATTGCCCACCGATTGCTGCTCAACCTGAATATGCAGAGTCAACGCAGGCGTGCCCCCACCACGTATCCCCGTGCCCCTTCTTTGGCTTTTCTACCCTCTCCACTATAGGTAATGTTCACCTATGCAGGGATAGTACCTTTCGGGTATTAATAAATCCTGGTATTTTCCGAGTATCTCCGGCTTGAG
>CALANA010000116.1 GCA_937925925.1 uncultured Chloroflexales bacterium
GCTCGACCCGGCAGCGCTGGCTCTGCCCGCTGATCTTGCGCCGGGGCGCTATCGGCTGGTGGGTGGCGCGTTCGACCCGGCAACCGGTGCAGTGCTGGTGCAGGCCGATCTGGGCGAGGTGGTGGCGTCTGCCGGTGACAGGTGACTATCGACCCACCTTCAACGCGACTCTTCAACTCGCTACCGTCGCAACCTCTATCGTCGTGCCGTAGCACACAGCTTGCCGCAACCTTCAACGCGACTCTTCAACTCGCTACCGTCGCAACAGCGCTAATCGCATGGCCGCCCGTAAATCGCTCACAGTCGTGATCGTCAGGTCGCTATCCAGCGCAATGATCACCTCCGCGACTCGCGGCGTGACCCCACATACAATCACCTGCGCTCCCAGTAACCGCGCCGACCGAGCCGTCGCCAGTAACATCTGCGCCACCGTCGGATCCAGCAGCGCCACACCGGTCATATCAAGAATGACACACCGGGGGTGTTGTTGCCCAACCGCGGCCAGCATGGTGGTCTGAATTTGCTGTGCCCGCTGCGAGTCAATATAGCCGATCAGCGGCACGAGCAGGGCCTGATCGCCGATGGGTAAGACTGGTACCGACAGATCCTGAATGGTCTGTAGCAATTGCTCCTGCCGGACGTATGCCTCGTGTACGGCGCTGAGTGCTTGCTCCAGTCGTTGGTTCGCTTCGGCCAACATCAACTGCTGCTGCCGGGCCTGCTCCCATGCCAGCGTTGTCTCCAGCGTACTCGAAACCTGGTCAGCCAGCACATCATACAGAACCACCACACGTGGATCAAACGCGGCGCGCTTCAGAATAGCCACATACAACCAGCCAAGCAAACTGGTGCCCCGCTTGATGGGGATACCCAGTGCCGCCTGCACCGGATATTCTGCGGGCAACACCGGGACAGGAAAGGGCGTCGAGTGACAGGCCGTCCAGACCAGCAACTGCTGCCCCAGGTTCAGCGTCGGGCTAACGGGTACCAGCACACTGGACACCTTTTTCAAACGTATCCCACGAGCGGCACAGGCATGCAGTTGAGTATCGCTCGTGGCCGTCAGATACAACACCGCGATCTCAGCTCCCAGCAACCGCGTCGCCTTCTCCAACGTCAGATCCTGTATCGTCTCTCTGTCTCGTAAATGCCTGGAAATCGACGCGATCTCATACAGAATAGCCAGTTCACTTTCACGGTTGAGCTGAGACACAGCTACCTCCCCGGTTTGCACGTTCAATGTTTGCCGATCACCCCGACCACTACCGTCTTGTTGTGAAAACAAACCGGGCCAGTATCGGCGGCAATTTCACCAAAGCTATACATGCCGATGATCGGCGTCTCTACCCCAACGATAGCGCGAATATGGTCAATCTCGTCCGCAGTTCTGGTACCCAACAGAGGCGGGCGAGTCACACAGTCGATCACGATTGCCGCCGCAACCGGCACACCCTGTAAGGCGGTCATAGCCTGCTGTGCTGCTGCCTCCGCTGCGGTCAGGAGCGAGACCGGGTCGCCCTGCATAATATACATCACCGCATACTCAGGCAACATACCCACACAGACGATCGAACCGTCAGCATTGGCCTGCATCGGCAGACGCACCAGAAACTCACCGGTAGCCTGGGGAAAGCCGATCGGGTGATAGCGTGTGAATTCGCGGAAATTCTCGAGGGTCAGTTCACTGTGTGGAAACAGGCTGCGATACACTTCAAGCGCCGGTCTGCCATCCAATTCATAGATCACATTGGCCATACTGCGGGTGATCACACACGGCTGTCCAATTGGCTGCCAACCGTGGCGCACGCCAATGCCAATCGGTGCTGCCGTGGTGAGCAGTGCCAGGGCAATACTATCGCCTAGAATGCGCTCGTTGACAAACAGGCTGGTCTGGTGGTACTGCAAATTGTCACCAGCGGCACCACCGATCAGCGGACAGAAGGGGCCGAAAATGGTTGCAACATGGTGAATAGCCGTATCCATCGCCAGCGCCCCGGTCAGCCCATCGGTAAAGATCAGGGCGGTACTGTGCCTGGGGCTGGACAGAGGTGCCAGATAGTCCTCCAGTTGCTCGGCCACGGACTGGGCGGCCTGCGCCGGGCGGGTACTCAAATCTGGCTCAAGCGCCAGTGCCACCTCAAGATCATCGCCACACAGCGCCAGCGCGGCAACCCCACGCTCCAGAATACCCTGCGCGGTGATCAAGCCACCCGTGCAGCACCCAATGAGTGGAACCGTTCCGGTGCTGGCGCGTATGCCCTGCAACGCAGTGGCGTGATCGTAGTGTTCGGTCGTAAAGACGATCACCAGTTGAGGCGTATGACTAGCCAGCGCTGCCAGTGCGCCAGCGGCGGCCTCCTGCCCGGCTTGATACGCATCGGTGTGCTGACTGCTCCCTGAACCAGCCAGAATGGTCATGTTCTTCCTCCCTGGATATAAAAGCCCGGTAGCGTTGATCGGTTACAGGTTACATAGGGCCTGCTGTCACGGAGTTGTGTATCATGTTCCCAATACCTCATTGTAGCGCATATGGGGACATATTCAAGGGGAATTGGTGCGACAATGTACTACACGAAATCGCGTAGCGCATCTCTCCGAGGCGCGTACCTGACCCGTCCGTTGCTTTAACGCAAAGGCGCAACGATGCAGAGACGCAGAGATTGCAAGGTCGCCGTCCCGTAGCGCACCCCTTTAGGAAGCAGACTGGCCTGCCAGAGCCATGCCGTACAAGACACCGTCATAGCACCCATTCGGCGAACCGACAGAGGTAGTGCTGATGCGGAACATCGTCACTACCCCTGCATAAACACCATGAACGCAACTATTCCCCGGCGCGGATCTGGGGCAAAGTAAAGCGCAACACGCGATTGGAGTTGCGATCAACCACATAGACCTGACCCTGCGGGCCAACAGCGATCCCGCTGGGTGCGTTCAGCGAGGCCTCGTCCATGCCAGCTCCACCCCAGCGCAGCAGCACATCGCCGCGTAAGTTCGAGGCAACCACGCGCTGTTGTAACGGCACACTGACATACACCCGGCCATCCCCACTGACAGCAATTGACGGATCTTCATAGGTATTCGGATTCCAGCCACTGACGCGCCAGGTAATGATCGGGATCGCGCCCAGCCGACCTGCACCAGGGCTACGTTGGAAGACCTGTACCCGGCCATTCCAGGTATCGGCCACATACAGATTGCCCACATCATCAACGCCCACCCCGGTTGGCTCACTAAACCGACCCGGCTCCGCCCCGGCAAAGCCGAGTTGGTACAGGAACGTACCTTCATCATCAGTGACAACAATGCGCTTGTTGCCAGTGTCCGCAATATACACATTGCCATTCGCGTCCACTGCCACCCCGCGCGGACCATAGAAGCCCAGCGGATTGGCGGCGTTCCCCGCTTCAGTACCGCCGGTATCGGTAAACCGCCGCCCATCGCGCTCTTCGTCGCCCTCACCCCAGGCAGCCAGCCACGTCCCATTCGCACTCAACTTCACGATCCGCGCATTCCAGGTATCAGCCACATACAGATTGCCCTGGGCATCAATCGCAATCCCACGTGGCTCATAGAACTGGTTCTCGCCGCTGCCGAAACGACCAATCGAGCGCGTCAGGTTGCCCTGGGCATCAAACACCTGAATGCGATGATTCTGCGTATCGGCGACATATACATTGCCTCGACGATCAACCACAATCCCGGTTGGACTGGTCAACTGGCCGGCATCACCAATCACCTGGTCGGCCACCAGTCGGAGCAAGGCCGCACTGGCGACACCTTCGGTCGGCACAATCGCGTCCATCCCACTGACTAGATCCTGCCGCACCCAGACCTCCATCTCACGTGCGCCAGGACGCAGTGGATCGGGCAACTGGCGATAGATCGCGTAGTTCCACAGGGTATCCCAATTGCGCGGGTTGAACGGCCAGGTAAAGGGACTCCAGGGCGCATGCAGTTCGGCAGAAATATCGCGCCCACACCCGGCTGGTGGTGATGCGGTAAAATCCTCGGGCGGTGTCCAGAAATTATAGTAAAAGCGCTTGTAGCCCGGGCTAGCCGGAGAACATTTATCGCCTTCGGGGAACCACCAGTTAAAGACCCCGACTTCGCCATAGGGTTGGGCATAGCCCTCGCGCAACGCCTGGCGCACCTCGGTTGTCACATGCGATTTGTGCAGCATCACCACCGGTGCCAACCCTCGACGGCCATCGGCAAAGTCCACCTCAAACGCTTGCAGCGAGGGATTGTTTTGAAACTGATCACCCGGCAACCACTTCAGTTGCTGAAAATCGCGCAGATACCACTGGATCGGCCAGGCCAGCGACCCCTCGCCGGTTTCGCTGTTACCGCTATCAAGAATGATCGGCATTGACAAGCCACCGGTCACATCGTCGGCTGTACGCCGATTACGGGTCAGGTTAATCGCTATTTCACGCACATCCTGCATGTAGCGCGGCACATCGGGCGCGGTCTGGGTATACACCAGCAACTCGATCGGCGTATCGGGATGGCGATACACCGCCCGCCAACTGGAGCGAATCATATACATACCGAGCAAACAGGCCACCGTTAGCCCGGCCAGTGTCAGCGTCACCCGCACCCCGACGTGCTGTCCAATTGTCAGCAAACTATAGATAATCCCGCCCGCCAGCACCAGCGGCACCAACCCTTGCAACAGGTTGATCTGACCGGCCTGGCCCGCACCTGTTCCACCCAGACGCCACAGCGCCACACCCAATGCTACAAACAACAATAGAATGGCAGGTGGCACGAGCCAGACCTGGCGCTGCTCGGACAGCGTACGCCAGTCCAGGCGTTGGATGAGGTGTGCCAGTGCCCAGGCCGCCACCAGATTCCCCGGTAGGGACATATGCACCAGCAACCAGGGCATTTTCTCGCCGGCCCAGGAGAAAATCACCGTCGCGCTAAAATACCAGAACACCAGCAGCAGCGGAAACAACGTCTGTGTTGGCGAAAGCGTCGCCGCCATCGTCGAAGCAGAGGACACCTGCATGGTCTCTGGTGAATGGCGCTCACGGCGGTCTAGCCGCTCGCCATCTGTTCCTGCCGCACCATCCACATGTGTGCGCTCATTTCCGCTGGCTCGCGGCGTCTTTGGTGCGGGATGATCCACCAGCAGCGAGCGGCGCGTAAAGAGATAAATGGCCGCGCCAATACCACTGACCACCCCCAGCGGCTCATAGAGCGGCAACTGCATGATGTAGTAGTACCAGGGCTGATCGCCGCGCGCATACTCGTGCTGACTGCCGAGCCAGTAGGCCAACCCCGCATACAGCCCGTCAATCGCGCCACGGGGATAGGCAAAGAAGGTGGTATACAACACCACATAGATCCCCGCCAGAATGCCCAGCGCCGTCCACAGCACCGCCCGTTCTTCATACCAGAGTTTTTGAAAGCGCGGAATAACCACCGGGCGCGGATCCCACACACGGATCGAAAGCCAGGCCAGCAGCAATGTCGAGCCAACCAGGAACGCTTTCTCGCCCAGATACAAACCCTGTCCAAACGGCAGCGGACGATTGAAGATCATCAACAGCCCACAGACGCCCAGCGCAATCAGCAGCACGCGGTTTAACCGTCGGACAAAACCGCTCTCGGCCAGGAGGCGCACCAGCAGAAAGATGCCAAAGATGAAAAAGAGGATATAGTACAACTCGTGGGTCGCAATCGCCAGCGCCAGACTGGCCGCCAGCAGATAGAGCCAGAAGGGGCGGCCCGTATCCAGATAGCGAAAGATACTCACAACCATCCACAGTTCCCACAGCACCATCAGACCATCGTGGCGGGCAAAGCGAGAGAAATAGAGCAGTGAGGGCGAGAAGCCCAGCAGCAACGCCGCAATCAGCGCCCCGCTACGACCGAGATAGGGCCGCAGCATCCAGCACGAGGCGACCATCCCCACGCCAGCCAGCGCCATCGGGAGCCGCGCCTGCGCATCGCCATCACCGAAGAGAAAATACGACAGCAACGTTAGCACATACAGCGATGGCCCATGATACACCGGGTCATAGCAGTAGGTCGCCGAACGATTATTATTGGCACACACAAAATCGCCACTGCCCGTATAGAAGCGCCAGCTTGTCCAGGCATGAATCGACTCATCGTGATGCATCGCCATCGCACCCAGATCCCACAGATGGGCGATCAGGCTTGCAAGGATAATCACGGCATAGGCCACAACTTCGAGATTGATATTGGTCAGGACGAGCGGTTGGTTCAAAACCGAACGCTGTGGCGAACGCGGAAAAGTTTCTACAGCCATATCTGCCTCGTTTATTGCTCAGGAACTAGCTCGGCTCCAACCCCGAAACCGATTTGATCCGCCAGCAGCGGACGCACGGCAACGACAAAGTCGGTAGAACCAAGCGCGACACCGGTCTCACGAAACATAAGAAACTGCCATAACTGGTTGATTGTCTCGTCACCAAGCGGCTCGCGCAAAACGCGGCCCAACAGCGACACATTCTCTATCGGCTCCGTACGCCAGTTCTCCCGCAGCCGGTACATACTATCCTCCGGGAACCACCAGCGCAACGGCAAGCGCTGCATACGAAAACCCTGAAGATACTCACGTATCTGTGGATTACGGCTCATATTCTCCTGGAGCATAAATACGGCCTGGATCTCAGGCGCGGGTGGCCCGGACAGGTTCGGCCCGGTATTGGACGCAGCACGAAAGTTGCGAAAATACCAGAGCCACACCGTCTCGTTATCATACAGTATCGGTATATCCAGACCACCCCCGCGCCGCCGCGAGGCCTCTTCAAGCTGGCGCACCACATGCATCACATCGGGCGTCGTCTGGGTATAGATCATCATCTCACGCGGCACATCGCCGCTTAAAAAGGACAGACGGTGGGAGTTGCGTATCGTATAGACGCTGCCGAGCAGCGTGATGCTGATGGCCAGCATCCCCAACGACCAGCGCCATCCCCAGCGCAGGCCAGCCGTTGCACCTAGCAACGCGAACAACACCAGCCACAGCAGCAGCACAACCCTCGCTGGTACATTGATTCGCATCTCGCTCCCAATAAACGTGGTCATCAACACAAACCCGAAGCCAGCAATCGCCGTAAAAAGGCAGAAGAACAGCAGGTGGGGTTGGTACGAGCGCGGAACAGTGTCGTCAGCAGGGAGATCAGCATCAGACGGAGCAGCAGGCTGCAACCAGGAACTGGTAAACACCTGCTGGGCACCCCAGGCACCCAGCAAGATCAGCGGCACTACGATGTGGATCGTTAGCCAGGGCATCTTTTCGCCGGCCCAGGAATAAATACCCAACGCCCCCAGCGACCACCACAGCAGCAGCAATGGCGTCAGGAAGCCATCAAGTACGAATGGTTGTTTACTGGCCCGCGCCTGGCGGAAGCGACTGATGCCTTCCTTTGCGATCAGCACGGTAGCAATAACGGTCCAGAGGATGACCAGCGGTTCATAGATAAACAGGATTACCAGATAGTAGTATCCTGGCTGACCACCACGCTCCACATTGTGTTGCGCCAGCCAGTAGAGCAGCGAGCCGGTGGTGCCAGTAACAACACCGAGCAGGTTGGTCAAAAAAGCCGTGAACAGCAGCGTGTAGATCAGGAAGAAGATCGCCAGCGCCACTAGCCAGCGTTGATCAGCGGCGAGACTGGCATACACCTCGATCACCGAGTCGCCCTGCTCCCGCGCGCGCTGCCAGGCGCTCTTGCCGTCACCATCCTGACGCCACCAGATCAGCCAGAGTAACAGGCCGGAAATGCCCAGAAACAGAACAATGCCAATTAAGATGGCCGGGTGTCCAAAAAAGCGCCACAGATCCACAAAGTAGATCCCAATATTCGCCGCCAGTGAGCGCCCGCCATCATTATCGGCACGATTACGAATACGCAGGGCATAGGCATTATCATTGGTTTCCAATGGATACCAACCGAAGATCGGGCCGGGCGTATAGTTCATCAACCCGGTTTCCTGGTTGCGAATAGCGGTATGGCTGCCATCGACCTCGGCATGACCGGGCAGCACAAACACCAGTGCCGCCAGCGCCACCGCCAGCCCGCCCAGGATAGCAATCCCCGGCTTATACAGATGCCAGAGAAACAGCAGTAGCAGCGGCGTACCCATGATCAGCAAAAAGAGATAACTTGTCTCCAGATTGGCGACCATCAGCGCAAAAGCGGCAATGCCGATATACAGCCAGCGTGCCTGGCGCGTACTGCCATAGCGCACAATCGCCACAAACACCAGCACCTCAAACACCATCGCGTAGATGTCGTGGCGAATGAAACGACCGACATAGAGTACCACCGGCGAGATCAGCAAATAGACCGCCGCCATCAGCGCCGCCGGTCGCCCCAGTTCGCGGCGCACCAGGAAAGGCAGCAGCGTTAACACCGTACCAAACAACCCTGCCCCCAGGCGGGCAGTGAAATCGGTGTCGCCAAACAAGAAGTAGATGAGCGCTCCAAAATAATACAGGAATGGCCCGTGCAGCAACGGATCATGGATGTAGCTGCGGCCAACATAGATGTACCACGAGTAGGTCGCGTGTAACACCTCATCGTGGTGCAGAGCGCGGTCGCCCAATCCCCACAGGTGAGCGATCAGCGACACAATACCTAAGAGCAGATAGGCGCCATGTTCGATGGTGAAGAACGAATCGCGTCGATGCGATTCGCGGAGAAATGTTTCACCTGTTTGCGCCCCGGTCGTGGTGACAACAGTGGGTAGATCAATGGTTGACATCGCACCTCGCACGCGGTCTGGTTACAGTGAACTGCCCCGTGATACCCAGGGGACAACTCAAACACAAATGACATACCATGCAAAACTAGATCGCACTGGTCAGTGCGATCTAAACCTGACCGCATTGTACACGATTCATCATCGAGCGGCAAGAGAACTATGCGAAGCAGTTCGGGGGGGATGACCACAGGATCATCGGCGCAGGATCACTGGCAGATAGCTTCGCTGGCGCAGAGCAACCGCTTCTGGCTCGACCTGCACCCTAATCGACCCATGCATGATACTTAGCCCCTGCGTATCAATATCCTCCAGCGTATAATAAAACGTTCCAGGGCCAGGTGTATCTGTCCACTTCATACTTACGACCGATTCCCAGTTCCACCTACCACCGGTCGGCGGTCAATCCCAAGACTGAGGCACTATCCGACGCGGTTCGGTTGTAAAGTGGCATGATTTCTGCTACGTTGAGTATAACAAGACAGGACTTAGGCGGTGGTATGTTCACCTCGCCTTTTCGCCGGAGTTTACCCCATTCGACTGCGCTCAGGGCAAGCTCTGAGCGGAGCCGAATGGGGCAGAGCGGTACTTTGTCTTCTTTTCCGCCACATTTTCGCCTACGGCGAAAATGTGGCGGAAAAAAAGAGTCCCTTCCATGCGGCCGAAGACGAAAAAGCTTGTCCTGAGCGTAGTCGAAGGAACGTTGGGTTCACGCGACGGCGTAAGTCCTGAAGATATAGCAAGCCTACATGAGTCGTAAAAACCGGGAATCCAGGCTAAATCTGGGGATTGTTTCATCCCGACTAAAGCCTGCACTCCCGGTTACCATTGGGATTGTTTCATCCCGGCTCAAGCCTGCACTCCCGGGTTCTATTGAGATAGGCTTGCTA
>CALANA010000117.1 GCA_937925925.1 uncultured Chloroflexales bacterium
GTAACTGCCAACGGGTGTGGTCTTGCCGATCCTTTCGCCACTGTTAACCAGTTCCGGCTGCCAGTCATTGCCCCAGGGATAGATCCGGCCATCTGGCCCACGGGCGGCCTTCTCCCACTCGGCCTCGGTCGGCAGGCGGTAAGGATGACCGGTCTGCGCACTCAGCCAGTTGGTGTAGGCCACCGCCTCATACCAACTGATGCCCACCACCGGCTGTGAATTCCCGTTCCACTGCGGGTCGTTCCAGAGTCCAGGTTGCCGTATATCTTCGTCCCTGCGCCACTGCCAACCAAACTCTGTCCAGTAGTCCGGGTTAGTGTAGCCGTCGCCCTCCACAAAAGGCCGGAACTGGGCATTGGTCACCGGGGTCTTGCCAATCCAGTATGTTGGCAGGTGCAGGACATGCTGGGGCTTTTCGTCACTATAGGCCAGTGGGTCGTCATCGCTGCTGCCCATCAGGAATGGGCCAGCGGGCACTTCGACCAGTTCGGGGATCCATGCTGGTCGTGGTATGGGGGAAACACCGGGGATTGGCGTCGGCGTGCTGATGGATGGTACGGTCGGTGGCACTGTTGGGGGGAGTACCACGGTCGACGTCGCTGTGGCAATGGCTACCACGGTCGACGCCGTGTCAGGCGGGTCTCCATTCCTCAGTTCCGCCAGCAGCGAGCGAAACCCTAGCAAAATAAACAATGCCCCGATTACTATCAGCGGCAGGAAAATATACCACGGCTTAAACGACACGGTGCCCCCGGAAAAGATGAAGGTCGGTCGTTGTAAGCCGAGCAGAAGCAATAGCAGGCCAACTATGATCAAGCTTGCGGTTTCCGGGACGGAGAGTTGCATCAGTGTTTCTCGTGTGTGTAATCAGATGCCTGTATGACCATGCGTCTCGGCAATTATTATAGCATAGATCGCCTCGTGCTAATCCACGCGCCGTGCGCCTTGATGCGCGGACTTTTTAACGCAAAGGCGCAACGATTCTGGTTGGTTGGTTGCCGCGTTGCGTTCGCACGTTCGCACATTAGCACGTTGCCACTCTGCCTGCCTAACCATGACGCGGAGGCGCGAGGCGACGAGGCGCGGAGGCGACGAGGCGCGAGGTGCGGAGGCGTGCAGCGCTTTCGCGTTAGTACGTGCGAACGTGCGAACGCAGATGCCTTTGCGCCTTTGCGTTAAAAAAGCGTCCGTAGCGAGCGCGGCGCGGAGGCGTGTGGCGCGGAGCGCATTGGAAAAGGAGCGTCCACCTGGTGCTTTGCGCTTTGCGCTTCAAGCTACGCTCCGCACCGTGTCGGGTTGCGTGCCTGCTCGAAGACGCGCTCAAACTCTTCCATGAACTGCCCGGCTAATTCGGGGTCATCAATAATCAGCAGGTTTTCGTCATTTGTTTCTTCAGCGCGGCGCGTAAAGTTGTACGAGCCGGTGATCACCGTGCGCTCATCAATGATGATTACCTTGTGGTGCATGGTGTAGCAGTTGCCGTCCACCAGCACATCGATCCCGCCACTCTGCAGATTCTCAAATTCGGCCCCGATTCCGCCAGCGTTGCGTTGCTCGAAGACACCCTGCACCAGTACCCCGTCGGCATGCCGATCCAGCATGGCTTGCGCAATCTCAGGGCTGGTGAACGAGAAGGCCATAAAGTGAATGCTTGACTGTGCTGCGTTCACCCACTCCACCAGGCGCGGGAGTTGCCGATCCTGAGGGGAAAAGTAGTTCTCGATCAGCACCTCGCCCACCTCGATCACCGGGTTGGGGGCCAGGCTCGACTTGGCGTTGCCAAATGCGCCATCGAACATCTGCTCAAACTCGGCGACATAGTTCTCGACAATTGGCGGCATGGTGATGCGCAGCAGGTTGTTGTTATTGCGGTACGTGTCGTTATTCGTCGCGTTCCACGATCCCATCCAGACCAGACTGTTGTCAATAATCACAAACTTGCTATGCAAAAAAGCCGTCGTTTCCTGCCAGGAAATCGGGATGCCCGCCTCCTGCACGATGCCGGCCCACTCGGCCATTTCGACTTTTTCCAGATTTTCACGATCCAGCGCCAGCCGCACGGCCACGCCGCGTTCTTGCGCCCGCACCAGTGCCTCGGCAATGCTCATGAGATTGTATTCAAAGACAGCCAGATCAACGCTGGAGGAAGCTGCATCAATATCAGCAATAATCGCTCGCTCGTGTGGTGGCGGCGTACGCTGCGCCGGCCGATCGGGATAGATCAGCCAGGGCGTGGTAAAGAAGGCCTGAATACTCCCGGCCCCTTCTTCATAGACCAGCGGCGCGGGCGGGGCGGCACTATCAGCCAGCCACGAGTCCAGGTCTTCCAGATGAATATAGCCCTGCTGCTGCAGATAGCCAACCAGCAACACCAGGAGGATACCGATGACGATCCAGATCGATGGTGGTTTCGGCGAGCGCGACTTGCGCGAGCGTGACCTGGTCGTAGCTTCGGACTTCGCGGCGGCCCTGGGCTGCGCTGTGGGTTTGGGTTTGGCTGGCGTTGCTTTCGATCTGGCCGCAGTGTCCTTTGGCTTTGCGGCTAATCCGCTTTTGAGAGACGAACTCTGGTTCGTGCGTGCGGTCAGAGCCTGGCTGAAAAGCTGGCTGGGCGTCGGCTGTGGCCGGGGGCGATGCAGAACGTCATACCCGAACGGGAACCAGTTGCTCTGGGATAAGGAAATGTTGCGGATCATGGAGCCTTACTATCTAAGAGCCTGGCCCGGTCGTGTACCGATGCTCTGCGTCGATACTCGGTCGAGGCGGGATGCACCGTGGAACGTCGGTACAAGGCCCGACTGGATATGACACTCTGTAGTGCATCCAGTTGGGCCTACCTTCGGGCAGGCGCTCTATTCCTATGACAAATTCGATCACGTCCCACACGTAACATACCGTAGGCATAGCGAACCTGAACGCAGGTATGCGCAGAACACCACGGTATCGTACCACAATGCATCGTTTTTTCGGACGAGCAGATGCGACCCGCTCGCAGCTTACACCTACCTGCCAGGTACGTATTCACCCTTCTCCTGCGAGCGAGGGCATCTTGCCCTCGCGTGCCCGATGGAAGACGCCTCGCTCTCGCGCCCAGGGGTGTGTGGTACCCCAAGTGTGAACAGGTACCCTGCCAGCCCCCGGCAGCTCCTTACCGGCGACGCGGGCGGCGTGCCAGCAACCGACTGCGCAAGCGCCGGCGCTGCTGCCACAGCGACGACCAGGCCGCTGCCTGATGCGCGAAGTTATACTCATCATCATCCGTCTCAGTCGCATCGGCATCACCAGCGGACGGTGGCTGATCAACGGGCGGTTCTTGACCACTATCATCAGCCGCATCTGTCGGGTCAACCGGATCAGGTGGCAGAAAAGGCTGGAGTTCAGGAGCCAGTTGGGTCACAGTCTGTTGGAGCCGGGTCAGCAGATCGGCGGGCGAGTCATCAATTGTCGCAGCACTGGCAACGCGCATAATTGCGCGGCGTATCGCGCTGACAGCCGCATCAACCTCTGCATCAGAGCGAGCTTCATCGGCGGCAATGCTGGCCGCCAGGCGCGTAGCCCAGGTTATGATCGGCGTGGCCTGACTATCGATCAGATCGCCGGTCAAACCCGCATCTTCCATCAACCATTCACTGACCCGTCGTTGTCGTTCGGTTATCATCTACCCTACTCGCCAGAGAGAATACCATCCAGCCGCGAAGCGTGCCGGATGGTTCTGATATCTTTGCCAAAATCACCACGCCGGAACACGATCACTCCGCCAGACATAGTCAACATAACCTGCCCCTTTAGTTGCTGGCCCTGGAGGGGACTGTTCTTGCCCCGCGAGGCAAAATGAGCCGTATCAACCGTCCAGGGATGATCCGGATCGAATACGACCACATCAGCACGGGCACCGGGGTGCAGTGTTGCCGGTGCCCGACCGAGTACCTGAGCTGGCCCTTCGGTCAGTTTGGCCGCTATGTGTACCAGATCCATTTCTCCCCGATGGACGAGCGTCAGCACCAGGCCGAGCGCCGTCTCCAGGCCACTGATACCGCAAGCTGCCAGGCCATACTCACACTCTTTATCAACACGTGCATGCGGCGCATGGTCGGTCGCAATGGCGTCAATTGTACCATCACGTAGTCCTTCGATCAACGCCTCCAGATCCTCCTCACCCCGGAGTGGAGGACTGACACGGGTGCTGGTATCATACGGGGGCAAAATTCGCGGATCGAGCCAGGAACGGATGCCCAGACCGTGCTGAACCGACTCAGCCTTCTTGCGGCCACGACGATTGCCGGTTGTGCGCACTGGTTCAGGTGGTGGTATCTCGGGATCAAAGGCGGCCAGTGACCCCAGCACCCAGCGGTCAGTCAGCGTCAGGTGATGTGGTGTCACCTCGGCGGTCACCCGCACGCCGCGTTGTTTGGCATGCCGTATGAGCGCCACTCCGCCGGCCGTGCTGACATGGCAGATATGCAGGTGCGCTCCCGTTAACTCTGCCAGCGCGATGTCACGCGCAATCTGGGTTTCTTCCGCTGCCGCTGGATAGCCGGGCAACCCCAGGCGCGTACTCACCACTCCTTCGTGCATCGCCCATCCGGCGTTCAGGCGTGTCTCCTCACAATGGCTCATTATTGGTACGCCCAGCATGCTGGCATAGGTCAAGGCATTGCGCATGACCGTCGGATCTTGCACGGGACTGCCATCGTCGCTAAACGCAATGCACCCCGCTTCCACCAGTTCGGCCATCTCGGTTAAGGTCTGCCCCTGCCGCCCAATCGTAATCGCGCCGATAATATCAACCCGCACATGCCCCTCGCGCCGTGCAATCTGGCGTACCTGGCGGATCACCGCCGCCCGATCATGGGGCGGATTGGTGTTGGGCATCGCACAGATCGTCGTGAATCCGCCACGAGCGGCAGCAAGGGTGCCGGTCGCAATCTGCTCTTTATGTTCTTCGCCTGGCTCGCGTAGATGGGTGTGCAAATCGGTAAAACCAGGTGCAACCACGCAGCCGAGGGCGTTGATGACCTCGATATTCTCGCCCAATGCTTCGTTTTCTGGTGCCATTTCCGCTAAATCAAAAACCTGTACTACTTTGCCGTTTTCAATTAAGATATCCCCAATCGTGGCTACCCGTTGGGCCGGGTCAATAATACTACCGTGTTTGATCAGATAACGCATCTTCTCGTCTTTCTTTTAGAGCAACCCACGTAATCGCTGGCCCTGTCTCCCCCTGTGGTCGCACAGGTGCTGGTGGTACGGTGGTACCACGGCGTGGTAATCTCCTGGAAAATTCCACCATGCAACGCAGGCTGTTACCCAACGGTCAGGTGGTAAATAGATAGAGCAGCGCCATACGCACGGCAACGCCATTGGCTACCTGATCGCTAATCACCGAGTGGGATGAAAGCGCCACTTCCGGCATAATCTCGACGCCCTCATTCATCGGACCAGGGTGCATAACCAGCGCATGATCGCGGGCATAATCCAGGCGTTCGTCGGTCAAGGCAAAAAAGCGGCTATATTCGCGCAAGGAAGGCAGTAAACCGGCCTGCTGGCGCTCTTTTTGCAGCCGCAAGGCCATAATCACATCGGCCCCATCGAGTGCCTCATCCAGGTTATAGGAAATATTGATGGTAGGCCAGGCCGCCTGCCAGAAGCGGGCGGCCCCAAACAGCGTGGGGGGGGCACATAACGTCACTCTGGCCCCCATCTTTGTCAGTCCCCACAGATTGGAGCGAGCCACGCGACTATGCAGAATATCACCGATAATAACAACTTTTAGCTGATCAATATGCCCCAGCTTTTCGCGGATGGTAAACAGATCCAGCAAAGCCTGGGTCGGGTGGGCGTGGCACCCGTCACCGGCGTTAATGACAGAACCTTGAAAATGCTGGGCTACGAGATAGGGTGTACCAGACTGGGAATGTCGGATCACCAGTACATCCGCCCCCAACGACTGTAAGGTGCGCACCGTATCAACCAGCGACTCGCCTTTTTCAACGCTCGTACCGCGCCCGCTAAAGTTTATCACCCCTGCCGAGAGTGAGCGAGCGGCGAGTTCAAACGAAATTCTGGTACGGGTACTCTCCTCAAAAAACATATTGACGATTGTCTTCCCGCGCAGGGTGGGCACCTGTTTGATCTCGCGCGACAGGATTTCCTTCATACTCTCGGTGGTGTCCAGCACCTCTTCGATCTCGGCCCGGCTAAAATCATCCAGATCGAAAACGTGGCGGCGGCGTTCCTGGTTGGATTCAGCGTTCTGAGTTGCACTAGTTTGGAGTTGCATGCCGTCCTCTCTCACATATCCTGTCGTACAATGAGTACCGTATCCGGTTCATTATCCACTTCGTGCAATCGTACTTCCACCTGTTCATCACGCGCAGTTGGCACATTCTTGCCCACGAAATCAGCGCGAATAGGCAATTCACGATGCCCGCGATCAACGAGGACAGCCAGTTGAATCCGCCCTGGGCGACCAAGATCGGCCAGGGCATCCAACGCGGCCCGTATGGTGCGCCCGGTGTATAGCACATCATCAACCAGTACCACCACTCGCCCGGTAATGTCGGTATGGATGGTGGTCTTCTGCAAGCGTGGCGTCGTTGAGCGCCGACTGAGATCATCACGGTAGAGGGTAATATCAAGATGGCCGACGGGCACTTGCTGGCCCTCAAAATCGGCCAGTGCCGTTGCAATGCGTTCGGCCAGAGGAACCCCACGCCGCCGAATGCCAATCAGTACTACGTCGCGTACACCTTCATTGCGCTCGGCAATCTCATGCGCAATTCGTACCAGCGCACGGCGAATTTCGTCCGCATTAAAAATTTGTTTCGCGCCTGGACTCATAGTGGTGCCTCCATTTCGGCGCAAGCAGACTCAACCAGTCTGCGTCTCTGGGATATGAAGATAACAGATAGCGATAGTATGTTCAGGGTCGTAGGTGATAAGAAAATAAGGCTTTCTGGTGAGGAAAGACGAAAAACCGACTGTCTGGCGGTCTGCGCCAACAGGGTACCCTTCCTATGTATGCACATAGTGTATACCAACGTAGATCCTTATCAGCCTCACTGGACTGGATTAAAGGTGGTATTGATTGTAGCATGGATCAAAAAGTATGTCAACGACTTGACTTCTGGCGGGCAAAGCTCTACACTATATGGTGATGTATTCATACATAGGAGTAAGTGCAATGAGTTTTCACACGCACCTTTTTTGTCGGAAAAATGCCAGGGTCTGGGGTATACAGCCTTCGGTCGAAGCACCATCCGACGGAGTACGTCCCTCAGCACTGCAAGTATTACTCACGCTCTCAGGAGGGATGTATGCCAATGACCCGACCCTGTCGCGTCTGAGTGATGGTGAGTTGACACTGGCATATGCGACACTCGATCTGCTCCATCGTACAGAACCGGCCAGTGCTGCCTGATCTGACTATGGGGAAGCTCCATCCGCACAACATTGAGATCGACCCGGTTGTATCGCGGGTACGGAAGCTCACCGCGTAAGTCGTATCAGTAACAGAAATTATCTGATAATGTTCACACAGGCGTGTGGCGCAGGCAGAGATGCCTGCGCCACACGCCTGTTGCATCGTGCAAGTTCCGCTGCGAGCGGCTTCTATGACCTGCCCCATCTGCTGTTCACGTAGAGCGTCTTCTAGTGTTCACCCGGAACCATTCCAGAGTTGTTCCTCAACGATGCAGACATACGTCCTGCTGCATCACAACATCGTAACCCCTCCGATCTGACCACCGCAGTTTTACCGCAGTTTTACCGCAGACCAGGCATGTTATGCTCACAGGATAAGGTTGATGCGGATTGATCCCCAGACAGTGAAGGAGTCTCTATGCAACTTGCTACAAGCCCGAATACCCGTGCGTTGCCCCAACTGCGCCGGAGCGCTCTGCGTTATACGCTCATACGGACACTGTTGCGCCTGGGTGCGTCATTCAGCGCTGGTGTTGCGGTAGGGTATCAGCATGGCTTTGACTCAGGGTTGATGTTAGACTATGTGTACCAGAATCAAGCATCTGGCGTGGGTTGGCTGGGACGCTGGTTTGATCGCATCTTCCTCAATCAAGTGGGCTGGCAGGCGTGCCGCATGCGTAAAGTGCTGGTGCAAGATATGCTCACCGCACACGTGCGTGCCCGCCATGCGCAAGGTCTGGCGACGCATATCCTGGATGCCGCCTCCGGACCGGGGCGGTATGTCCTGGAGGTTGTTGCGGGGGCCAATGCTGCCGATGTTCATCTGACCTGCCGTGATACCGATGCTGCTGCGCTCTGGCAGGGACAACGCCTTGCGTCCGAGTTACAGCTACGCCCTCGGGTGCGCTTTGAATGTGGTGACGCAACCCGTCTTGCTGATCTGGCGCAGATCACGCCGTTGCCCGATATTGTGCTGGTGTCAGGGCTGTATGAGATTTTAATTGATGATGCCGCTGTATGCCGTTCATTGCTGGGCATACGCCAGATACTTGCGCCCGGTGGAACGTTGCTCTTTACCTCACAGGTTGCGCATCCGCAACTTGAACTGATCGCCAACGTTTTGACTAATCGTCGCGGCGAACCGTGGATTATGTGTACCCGGCCTCTGTCACGGCTAGAACGTTGGGCACGCGAGGCAGGTTTTAGCTCAGTGAAAAGCCAGATTGAGCCATATGGTATGTTTGGTGTCACGGAGTGTACGGTGTGAGGCATCCTCTGGCAACAGGTTACAGGTTACAGGTTACAGGTTACAGGTTATAGAAAGCTGTATTACCCTGCCTGGTCATCTTGTCTCCTGTAACTTGTACCCTGCCCTGATACACCGCTAGACGTTGATTACCTGCTGGTAGATACTGGACGGGCTACAAAGTTAAACGTGATTTTTACATCGTCCTCGGCCTTGAGTATACCGGCAATATCTGGGGGGTCGAAGCCGAAATCGGTCATCTTGATATTGGTTGTTGCCGTCCCGGTCATGGTATCATCTTCGGCAATGCTACCGGTGGTCTCGAATGTCACCGAATTGGTGGTATCACGGATAGTCAGATCGCCCGTAATTTGCAGGGTAATCTCCTCGCCATAGGTGTAACTGGCAGGTAAGCCGGCGATAGCGTTGGGCACAAAGGTGGCAATGGGAAAGCGGGCCGACTCCAGCCACTCCTGACGAATGCGGTTATCGCGTCGCGCATCATCAGAGGTAAAGGCCTGAATGTCGATATTGATCGGGCCAACCGTGCTATACTGCGGCGCACGCTGATCAAACCTGATCTCGCCGGTAATAACCTGGGTGACGCCAATCGCCGTGGAAAATCGGTTGCCTTCACGGAAGAAGACCTCACCGACCTCATAGCTCACCTGTGACTCCTCGGGCACAATCGCGTACACCTGCATACCGGGTGCTGGCATCCCGCCCGTGTCCTGAGTCGGCTCAGCCAGCACTGGTGACTCTGTCGGTGCTGCTAGCCCTGGATCTGTGGTTGGCTCAACGGCGATAGGGGTTGGCGCAACGGCGATAGGGGTCGGTTCAGTAGCAGCGGGAGTGCCGCAGGCGGCGAGTAACACCATGAGCAGCAAGATGCTGGGTAATTGTAAGCGCATACGTGATAATCCTCCTTGCGTATTCTGTATTATTGTTGTGGGAACATAGATATGTACCCGTTCAGCGGAACGTTCGCCAGCGGGGGTTGCGGGGGCCGCAGGCCCCCGCGAAACCCTTAGAACCTCCTGGAGGGCAGTGCCCCTCCCAACCAACTCACCTGAACGGTTACGCGCAATCCT
>CALANA010000118.1 GCA_937925925.1 uncultured Chloroflexales bacterium
CCGCGACAGCTCGTTCCAGGGGAAGTCTTCTGGTCGTATGCGTAAGCGTACGACAAACCAAAGGATGCGGAATGGCTACGTCAAATTGGTATAACACGTCTATGAGGAGACTGGCGCACTACGGGGTATCAGCCAGTGCCCGTAATTCTAGATTATCAAAAAAGGCTTCGGTTATCACTGCACCAGGAGACACGACCAGGCCATAGAGTTGCGTGGCCGGTGCATCAACGATCATCCGGGTTACGCGCTGATTGTTAATAAACAACTCAACCTCGTTCCCGCTCAGTTGGGCGGTGAGGCGATTGGTTGCTGTGCGTTGAATTGACTGAGTCTGCCCTTCGGCCAGAATACGCAACCCACCCCCAATCCATTGTTCAAACCAGTAGGTTTGTTGTTCGGGATCGATCAGAAATGCCAGATAATTGCTGCCATCAACAAAGCGAAAGATCAGGCCCCCGGCACCACCGCTGACCTGTGTATCGACCCCGATACTGAAGTCGGTGACATCACCAATGAACGCGGTGCGGTAACTCCAGATCTGACCGACGCCTGGCTGCGCAGAAATAGCATAGCGCCCATTCGCCAGGCCAACGCTCCAGCCCAATCCTTGTATTTCGGCCCAACCCTGTGGATCGAGAAAATCATAAGCAGACAACAAGGTGCCTGGTGTAAAATCGACGGCAACAATTGGTGCTGTCGGCACCGGTGTGGCCGTAGCTGGCAATGGTGTCGCTGTTGCTGGTACAATCGTAGCGGTGGCGGTCGCCGGACGTGGTGTGGCGGTTGCCGGGGGCGGCGTGGCGGTTGCCGGACGTGGGGTGGCGGTCGCCGGGAGCGGCGTGGCGGTTGCTGGCACCAGGGTGGCGGTCGCCGGGAGCGGCGTGGCGGTCGCTGGCACCAGGGTGGCGGTCGCCGGGCGCAGGGTACTGGTTGGTGATTGTATATCACCCGTCGCCTCAAAGTCGGATGCTGGTGACTGCGCGATGAGCGTCGCTGTTACAGTAGGTGCCACATTTCCAGCCACCAGCATTGGTTCGCGCCGTAGCCACAGCACCACGACTAATAATCCAATCACCACCACTCCACTGCCACCAAAGAACAACAAGGGTGGGATCGCACGTAACGAGCCAGCACGCCGACGCTGATCGGCATCAGGTGCCATACGTTGGGCAGACTGGGCCTGGGCTAGCAACGCGGCACTATCGCGATAAAACGGGTTGATCTGTTGCAGTTGTCGCAGCAACGTGATGGCTTCTGCATAGCGTCGCGCTTTGAGGTGCGCCTGGGCCTGGGTATACAGAGTTGCCTGTTGATCGCCTCCGGGAGCGGGCGATGCAGGTGCTGGTCCGGGTGTCTCAACCTCAGGCGGCCAGTTCCTGTTAGCCTGGCGTGAGGGAGCGATCGAACGACTGCGATCATACAGTTGCCGCTCGCGGAAGTTGCTTAACACCCGATAGGCCTCGTTGAGGCGCTGGGTGCGCTGGCTGGCATAGCTCTGTTCAGCGGGCGATGTATGCGTATAGCGGTCAGGGTGGTAGCGCGTTACCTGCTGACGATACGCACGTTTGATCTCATCGGTTGAGGCACCCGGTGCTATCCCCAGCAGTTCATAATAATCGAGTTGCTCGAAATCTTCCATGCATACCAGAACCGTGTGCTGACCAGCCTGCATGCTGCGCAATCAGACACAACGGTGTTATATTGCAAGACTGAATAAGCTATAGAAAAGTGGGACATCCACCCACTGTTTTCGCCTACGATAGTGTGGAAGAAACCTTTTTTCCTCACATTGAAAATATGGGAAGCAAAACAAAAAAGTACCGCTCTGCCGTAGGCGAAAAAGACGTTAGCAACAAGCGACTGTCGTGCCTTGTATAGGAGTCCAGGCTGAAACCTGGACAGTGCTGCCAGATACGCCAATAGGAGCCAGGCTGGAGCCTGGACAGAGTACGACCCAGGCTCCAGCCTGGACTTCCGTTTATAATTAGCTGCCAGATACGCCAATGCGTGCGTATCTGTCGTACCTCGTATAGGAGTACAGGTTTAAGCCTGGACAGAGTACGACCCAGGCTCCAGCCTGGACTCCCGTTTATAATAAGCCTGGACTGCCGTGTATAATCAGGATCGGCTTGCTCTAGCCTCTCTTCCAACCGCCGTTATTATAGCATACTGGCGCGTGATTGGAATGGTTGTGGGGGCAGATCAACCAATCCGGGCCGTTTGGAAAGAAAACTCAACACTGCGCTGAATATGCGCAACCGAGCGAAACGCACGCTTTAGCTCTTGCTGTTCCAATTTACTGAGACGTGAGACTGGCATCTGATTGGTGGGTTGTTCACCGGACTGGATCTGCCGATACTGGTGGCGTAGGCGCAGCAAGTTGATGGTTTCAAACGCGGCGATCAACTCTTCCGCGCCCGTTTCGCTCAAACTGCTCCGGCCAGCCGCCAGCCGCAACCGGGCCAGCGTATTGACTTCGGCACTGCCGGCCTCCAGCGCAAAGAGGCGCGCCAGATCGACAATCAACGCCGAGCCGCGCTCCTTCAGATCGATCAAATCACGGGTCGTGCCATGGTGTTCGACCACAAACTGACGGAAAAAGCCGATAGGCGGTGATTGGCGCAGCGCTGCCCGCGCCAGGCGGCTCAAGAAGATCCGTTCTTTACGACCGGACACAATAATAGGGCGCAAAACATGCTCAACATCTAATTCCCCATACACGCGTCGGTAATCAAAGAAGATGCCCACCCGCAGGAGTGCCTCCTCTTCCGGCAGGTGGATCCAGCGCCGAAAATAGTCTTGCCAGATCGACAACGGTTGCCGCCATTCAGGGTTGGTCGCCATGATATTGCCGGGACAGCGGGGAAAGCCACATGCTACCAGCCGCTCCACCACACGTTCAGCCAGCGCCAGAAAGTAGCTCTCGGCCGACGCCGGCGCAAGATCGGCATAGACCAGCGCATTATCCTGATCGGTACGCAACGTCTGCTCGTGCCGCCCTTCACTACCCAGTACCAGCCAGGCATACGGACACGGTGGTGGGCCGAGATCGGTTTCCGCATCACGCAACAGGCGTGTGAGTAACGCATCATGGGCCACCGCCACGACCTGCCCAATATCGCTGACTCGTGCGCCGGTATCGAGCAACGCCCCGACCGTCGTTGCCACCTGGTCGGCGTAGGCTCGCAAATCAGCGGTTGTCCGCGCCCGCCAGAGCTGATCGGCCAGAAAAAGGGGACTGCGACTCTGGCGACGGAGAATATCGGTGTCGGTGACAACACCGATGACGTTCCCATTTTCGGTAACAGGAATATGATGAAACTTACGTTCCAGCATCAACAACAACGCCTCAAACACCAGCCGCTCACCGGATAAGGTCAGCGCCGGCGCAGTCATCACGGCAGAGACGGGCGTGGCATCACTCAAGCCACAGGCTAGCACGCGACTGCGCAGATCGCGGTCGGTAATAATCCCCGGTGGCGTGAGATCAACAATCAGGCACGAGAGGTAGCGATCCCGCATAATCTGTGCCGCCTCACGCACGGTGGTATCAGGCGCTATCAGGATCGCCTCGTGTTGCTCCAAGTCACGCAGCCGGGTTTGAAACAGTTCGGGAAGCACACCCGGACGCCGATCCTGAAACGCATTGCCCAGGCGCTCAATCGCCGAGGTGGTGATAAACTGTCCAAACACGGGAAAGTCCCGACACAGTTGATAAAACATCGCTGCCGGTAGCAGGTAGAGCAATGTTTTGCCACGGGCGCGACTGGTGACAATCGGGGGGCGGCGGCGAATCAACGAAGGATGCCCAAAAATCTCGCCTTCTTCGAGGGTATCGACCACGGTGCGTACCGGCCCATCTTCACGCAACAGATCGACAATCCCCTCCCGAATAATATACAGGTATGCTGCCGGTTTTCCGCCATATACCAGAATATCCTGTCCAGCGGCGAACTCTTCCACATGGATGGCGTTGGCAATACGCTGCACCTGTTCGGGTGGTAACTGGCTGAACGGGAGCCGTTGCCGAAGAAAATGGGTAATTTCTTCTAAGGTATGGATAGACATAGTGGTTATATCAACTCTGGATCTGATTGGCTGGGGACAAGTATAGAGGGAAAGCACCCTTTTCGTCAAACCGGGCACGAGGCGCGAGGGGTAGCGCGTCCCTCCGGGGTGCGTGCGGCCATCGGAGACCTGGTGGGCGATGCCGATCCGCTGCGCACGCGGTGAGATGGTTCGCGGCGCATTCCCACGTTACCACTCCTCTCCCGGCAGGGTAGCGGTCACGGTTGCTCACAGCCATCCTGCCCGGCTCACCATGACATGGATATGCATAGGCGCGGCGATGAGGCGCGGATGCGTGAGGTGTGCGGCAATGAGGCGCGTGCCGTAGCGCGTCCCTCCGGGGTGCGGCGGCCATCGAGAACGTGGTGGGCAATGATGGGGTGCGTGGCGCAGATGCGTGATGCGATGAGGTGATGAAGCGTTAGAACGGAGACGCTTTTGCGGGAACACGGTAGCCCGTTGCTTGTGCTACCGTACTCCCGCTTCAACGTACTACCGTGTCAACATAGCAGCAACCACTATGATTAGTGCGCTGCCGCCGATCCCGCGCCACGAGGCACACGTACCGACTCGACCAGATCCTGGATTTCCTGCGGTGGTGCGGCAGTGGCCCGTGAGACAATCAGCGTTACTGCGAAATTCAGGATCGCGCCGATTGTGCCAATGCCCTGGGCGGTGATGCCAAAGAATGGCCCCATCAACGGTTCAGCGGTACCGAAGATTTTGACCGATTGCATCATCAAAATCATCACCATCGTGAAAATCAAGCCTACTAACATACCGGCGATTGCGCCCTTGTCGTTCGCTCGCTTATCAAAAATACCTAGCACGATGATCGGGAAGAAGCTGGCCGCTGCCAGGCCAAAGGCAAACGCGACCACCTCGGCCACAAAGCCAGGCGGATTAATGCCAAAGTAACCGGCGGCGATCACCCCAAGGAAAATCACAATTCGACCGACCAGCAGGCGTAATCCCTCGCTGGCGTTCGGGTTGATCAGGCGGTAGTAGATGTCGTGCGAGAAGGCGCTCGAAATCACCAGCAGCAGGCCTGACGCGGTGGAGAGCGCCGCTGCCAGACCCCCAGCCGCCACGAGCGCAATCACAAAGGCGGGCAGCCGCGCCACTTCTGGGGTTGAGAGGACGATAATATCATTGTCAATCGTTGCGTGGGCAAACGTTGTTCCTTTGTCATTCGCCTGCATACTGATCTGCCCATCCTGGTTCACGAAGCTAATCAAGCCAGTGCGCTGCCAGGATGAAGCCCATTCGATGTCTCTGCCTTGCGCATCTTGCAGGTTGAGAATTTCACGCCCGGCAACCGTCTCGGTCGATACAACCCGCGCGCCATGGAGCGTATTAAGCAGGTTGTAGCGTGCGAATACCGCTACCGCCGGGGCGGTGGTATACAGCAGGGCAATAAACAGCAAGGCCCAGCCCGCCGAGTAGCGTGCGGCCCGCACGTTCGGCACGGTGTAGAAGCGTACAATGACATGCGGCAGGCCAGCCGTACCGATCATCAGCGCAACCGTGATCATAAACACATCAATCGGTTTACGATTGGCAAAGGGTTCGGTATATTCCCGGAACCCTAAATCGATCTGGATCTGATTTAACTTACCGGTAATATCGCTAAAGACCAGGCTTAATTGCGGGATTGGATTTCCGGTTAAAATCACAGCAATTGCCACCGCCGGAATGAGATACGCAATGATCAAGACCACATACTGGGCGACCTGCGTCCAGGTAATCCCTTTCATCCCACCCAACACGGCAAAGAAGGCCACAATAACCATCCCCAGCACTACACCCCAGGTGATGTCCAGGCCCAGGAAGCGGCTAAAGACCACGCCGACACCACGCATCTGCCCGGCCACATACGTCAGCGAGACGAACACCGCCGCAATCGCCGCCACCCCACGCGCCGTCTTAGAGTAGTAGCGGTCGCCCACAAAGTCGGGCACGGTATACTTGCCGAACTTACGCAGATAGGGTGCAAGCAGCAGCGCCAGCAGCACATAGCCGCCCGTCCAGCCCATGAGGTAGATCGAGCCATCGAAGCCTAATACCGAAATCAAACCCGCCATTGAAATAAACGAGGCCGCTGACATCCAGTCCGCAGCAGTGGCCGCCCCATTCGCAATCGCCGGCACACCCTGCCCCGCAACATAGAAGCCCTTGGTGTCTTTCACGCGTGATGCATAGCCAATATAGATGTAAATACCAAAGGTCAGAATCACCAGAATATACGTCCAGGTCTGGGCATCCATGGTCACACCTCCTTATTCGTGTACGTCAAACTTATTATCAATTCCATCCATCAATTTGGCGTAGACGAAGATCAAGACCACAAAGGTGATCATTGATCCCTGGTGCGCAAACCAGAAACTTAAGGGTACCTGACCAAGGTTAATGGTAACGAGGGGTCGAGCCAGAATAATGCCCGCCACATATGAAACAAGCGCCCAGATCGCAAGGAGAATGAAAATCAGCCGAACATTGGCCTTCCAATAGGCGATCGCCTTCTCCTCACCACCTTCAACCACCGCCACTTTACGTCCCGTTGCCATGTCCTGTTCCTCCTACCAGGTTCAAATGCTTCCTCTTGCCGTTTACTTGAGACTATCGGTCTGTACAGATGGTTCTGAATACATGCCTACGTATTGGTATCGGTCTTAGTAAAGGAGAACCGCATCCACGCGATACTCCGCGCTGCACCAACCGTTTACTGCTGTTCTAACTCATCAACGGCTTCCCACTTCCCCAATGAGCCAGGTATCTTGCAGCAAACAGCGGCCATACGGATGCACAGGTACGGTTCCTGGGCGCACCTCCTTTCGGTCAAAGTGTTCTCTGATCAGGATGTTCACAAATGGAGAAAAAAATGAGATAGCTCTATCGTAAACGAGCGCTTTAAGCTGCTGATAAAGTCTCTGTAAAGTTTTCGTAAAGTTGCTGCGGCATTGTTGAAGGCTCGTCTCGTCGCTGACGCTACGGATAGCGCCAGCTATCCACCAGCGCACTGGTCTGCGGTGCTATGGAGAATCCAAAGCGACTGATGGCCCAGGTGACAAAGAAGTTGACCGGCATACCAAAAATGCCCGCCGCATAGTGGCTAATCTGCAACAGGTTAATCTCCGGGTTGATATAATTGAGCGTGATATACATGGCCGTGACAGCCATACCACTGATCATCCCCATAATCGCCGCCGGACTACTGGCCCGTTTCCAGAAGATACTGAGCAGCAGCACCGGAAACAGGGTCGCTGCCGCCAGCGAAAATGACCAGGTCACCATATACACAATCAAACCGAAGCGGGGCAGCGCCGTCACCGCTGCCAGTAGCCCCACCACCAGCATGGTGATGCGGATAAAGCGCGGCGACTGCGAAAATCCCGCAGGCATCGTCCGCAAGCGTACTATGCGCTGCTGGGGTGTCTTGATATGGATTGGGACTCGCTGTGCAGGCCGGTATCCGCGCATTATTGTAGTTGACATAACAAAAAGTAACGCACTGGCAGCCGCCAGCGCAGCCGCCAATCCACCCGCAGCGATCAGCGCCACAACCGTTGCAGGCAAACTGGTCAGATCAGGCAGCATCCCCACCAGTTGTTCCTCACGCATCGCTGTGATCACCAGTGCATACTGGTCAGCCGACAATCCGCTCAAGCCCCGATGGAAAAAGGCCCCGTAGATGGGAATACCCAGGCCGATCATCCCCACACTGAGCAGCGCCCAGCCTGGACTACTGCGACTCTCGCACACGCTGGCAACCGTGCAACTGCGCATCAGCAGATGGGGCATACTGGCCGTTCCACACATCAAGCAGAGCGCAAAAGCCAGCGTGTTCCAGATACCACTATCATTGGGTGTCATGTCAACCAGCCATCCATTGTTATTGATCGCTGGTGCGAGGCTAAGGGGTAACATCGTAGCCTGCCCAACCCAGATCAGCGGGATAAGCGCAGCGATGAACAAGATGAATCCCTGCACTACCTGCGTCCCGTGGAGGGCCTGCATACCCCCACGCCAGATATAGAGAAGCATGATCACCACCCCGATCACAACGCCAGGCGCATAGGGTACCCCCAGCAAGGCATTGCCGATCATACCTATACTCATCAGTTGCGCAGTCATAAGCAGAAAGGCGATAATCAGCGTGACCAGGGCCGCAATGATGCGGGCAAGCACCCCCTCATATCGCAAGCCAATAAAATCGGTAATGGTATACTGGCCGGATTTCCGCACATACGGAGCAAAAAGCAGTGCCAGCAGCACATAGCCACCGATCCACCCTATCGTGGCGGCCAATCCGTCATACTCCGGCAACCAGAGCATGCCCGCCAGTCCTACAAAGGATGCGCTACTCATCCACATCGCCCCGGTCGCCAATCCATTCCACCTGCCCGGAATATGCCGACTGGCTACACAATACTCTGCCAGCGTCAAAGTGCATGCTCGCCAGCCAATCCCCACGTACATGCTTATGGTTAAGATCACCACCACCCAGGATATGCGTCGTGGCGCAAACCCAAAGAGCAGATCATACAGCCCGATCACCAGAATAACCAGGACAAAACTCAAAACCAGGCGTAACAACAGGGTATGTTGAAGTGATTGTTCAGTTGTCGTGGTGATCAATGGCAAACCTGGCCGGGTCGCACGATCGAGACCGGCCATACGCCACGCATATCCGAAGATCAGGAATATACCGAACACCAATACACCACTTATTGTCAGCAGCGCATAAGGAGCGAGTATACTGCTCGATCCGGGAGTGGCGGGAGCAACCAGCAGCGGAGGCAACAGCACGATCAGCGGTAGACTGACCAGAAACCAGGTAGCCAGCAGTATGCTCGTCATCTGCAGATTAGCGCGCCAGTAACCAGCCAGCCAGTCTGGTGTAGCAAGCAGGGGTATCTGGCTGGGAGCTGTGCGTGCTTCGTGGGCTAGCAAAATCGACTCAGGGCGTTCCTGTCCACCTTCTCCCCGGCCAGCTAGCGTCGGAGCAACGGATGCCAATACAGGATCAGGACGTTCTGGTAGTTGAGCGCGGTCATCAGGAATACGCTCGATACGGGGAAAGAGACGATCCAGTGTCCAGAACGCCAGACGGACGATGAACATCCACAGCAGCAACAGCAACAACGGTCTCGCCCAATCCGACGACGCCAGCACTTCAAACATGGGTGTTCTGATCACTCATGCCGGATTCCGTGTTCGTAGACGGTGCCTGTGTTGCCGCACGGTCTGATCGGGGGTATACTCGGCAGGGCGGAGCTGGTTGAAGAGCATCTGCTGCTGATCGCCATCTTCCAGTGCCTGCAAGGTCTGCGGATCGATCGGTAGCGTAAAGGAAAACGTCGTCCCATGCCCCAGACCGGGGCTTTCGGCCCAGATATCGCCGCCATGGGCATACACCAGATGCCGGGCAATGGTCAGGCCAATCCCATTACCACCGCTAGCACGGGCGCGTGATTTGTCCACCCGATAGAAGCGCTCAAAAATCTGCGGCAGATGTTCGGGCGCAATCCCAATCCCGGTATCCTGGATCGCAATAATCAGGCGTGTGGCATCGGCATGTGCCCGCACTGTTACCGTGCCACCGGCGGGCGTATAGCGAAAAGCATTCGCAAGCAGGTTAATGAGTACCTGGTTCACCCGATCCGGGTCGGCCCAGGCCAACGGCAGATCCGGCGCAATGACCGAGATCAGTTGCACCTGATCGGCTGCAAGCTGGGGCTGAAACTGGGCCACCAGATGTTCCAGTATGGCGCGCATGTCCGTTGGCCGCGGAATCACGGGAATTTGACCAGCTTCTACCCGTGAGAGCAACATCAAATCCTCAATCAGCCGCTGGAGACGCACCGACTCGCTGAGAACGAGCGAGAACGTTTCACGACTGGGCTGCACAACACCATCGAGCAAGCCTTCCATATAGCCTTCAATCGTTGCCAGGGGGGTGCGTAGCTCGTGCGCCACGTCGCCCAGCAGCGCCATCCGCCGCTGTTCGGTCTGCTCCAGCGTTTCCGCCAGTTGATTGACATTGCGACTCAGCTCGGCCAGTTCATCATCAGAGCCGATCAATGTACGTTCACGATAAAACCCCTGCGCCAGGCGTTGACTGACGGTGGAGATCGCATGCAGTGGCTCGACGATGCGATGGGAGACAAACAGGCTTACCGTGACGGCAGCAACCAGTGCCGAGAACGAGGCCACCAGCAGTGATTGTTGTACCACCAGTTGAAAGTGCTTTAACCATGGTTCACTCAGATCAGCATACCGTTCCACTTGATCTGCTGCTGGCTGCTCTCCTCCGGGCAGCGCGGGCATATCGTCCAACAGACTGCGACTGGCTAGAAAATGCGCGGTTGCCAGCAGGATCACCACCGCGATCAAAAAGATGATCAGGTGCGAAATAAACAGCTTCCAGCGCAACTGATGATGCCAGCGCATACATTCACCTACCCACAAACTTATAGCCAACGCCGCGTACCGTTTGGATTAAACCCGCCGCCGGGTCATCGTCCAACTTACGGCGTAGCACACCCACATGCACATCAACCACACGGTCAATGCCCGCAAAATCACGCCCCCACACCCGCTGCAGGAGTTCTTCGCGGGTAAAAACCCGTCCGGGATAGCTTGCCAGAGCGTAGAGAAGATCAAATTCGCGGGGGGTCAACTCGACCAGCACCTGATCGCGCCAGACCTCGCGCCGTTCGGGATGAATAACCAGGCGGTCAAATTGCAGTACCGGACGTTCGCTGATCTGATCTAACGGTTGACGCTGACGACGGAGAATGGCCTTGACGCGCGCCACCAGTTCGCGGGGACTAAAAGGTTTGGTCAGGTAATCATCGGCACCAATCGAAAGTCCGATCAGTTTGTCCACCTCTTCTGCACGAGCGGTGAGCATCAAGATATAGACTGGATTTTCTTGCTGTAACCGTCGGCAAACCTCAAGCCCATCAATGCCGGGCAACATCACATCCAGCACAATCAAGTCAGGACGCACATTGCGTGCCAGGTTCAGTGCCGAGAGGCCATCATAGGCCCGCTGCACCACATAGCCTTCGGCGCTGAGATAGCTCGCCACTAGATCTACAATGGGTTCTTCGTCATCTACGACCAGAATCGTCGCTGATTCCACAGTAACACCTTACAGCAACTGGGGTTGCCTCGTAAACCTGTAACTGAAATGTAACTGATACTATACCACAGATTGAAAGATTATGTGCAATACCAATGCACATTCATAGCAATCAGAGCGATCAGTTCCACTGCCCCGAACCTGAGTCCCATCTTCCGCACCCGGATGGGAGTCCCGGCTTGAGCCGAGTCGGGCCACTGGAGGCCCGTTCCGCCGCCGACCGAAGTCCCGGCTTGAGCCGAGTCGGGCGGGAGACCCGCCTTCCGCCCCCGACCGGGAGTCCCGCCTCGAGCCGGGTCGGGCCACCATCATCCCTCGCCCGCCAGTTGCAACAACCGCGCCCACTGCGCGGCATTGACCGGCACCACCGAGAGACGGCTCTGCCGCACCAGCGCGAAATCGGCAAAAAAGGCCTCGGCTTTAATCGTCGCCAGGCTGACTGGACGTGCCAGACGGCGCACCAGACGCACATCAACCACAACCGGCGCTGCCCCACTCTGGTTGTCGGTCAGATCGGCTTGCGGATCAGGATAGGGCGCACTGGTCAGTTCAGCCATGCCCACCACCTGCCGCTCCGTCCCAGTATGGTAGATCAGTACCAGATCGCCGGTTTGCATACTGCGCATATGCTTCAGCGCCACAGTATTGCGCACCCCATCCCAGACCGTCGCACCATCACGCTCCAGGTCGGCAAAGCTATAGCTCCCTGGCTCAGTTTTGAGCAACCAGTAGTTCGGCATATATGACCATCGTGCAATCGCTGTCTCATCCAATCCACATCAGATACAGTGCGATTCTAGCGCCAGTGGCAGGGTCTGTCAATGATAATCGGAGCCACTGCCACCCAGTGCATCATGCCCGCCCCGCCCCGCCGCGCTCCACCGCGCTCGCCGCGCCCGCCGCGCCCGCCATTGTCCCGCAGCGTCATTACAACGTGCGCATCCATGCCCGACAATGCATGCCATGATCGTAGGGGCACCTCTGTTGGGTGCCCGCAACGCCCCGTCATGCATACCAGTGGCAACATTGCCCCACAGCGCCTGCAGCGCTCCGCCCCGCATCACAATAATCATGTCATGATCGTAGGGGCACTGGTGGGTGCCCGCAACGCCCCACCATGCATATCAATGGCAACATCTCCGCGCCCGCCGCGCCCTCCATCGCTCTTCATTGCTCCACCATGATCATGCGATGATCGTCGGGTCACCGCTCGTGGGTGCCCGCAACGCCCCGCAATGAAAAACAATGTGCTACAGCGCCGCGCTGCATTGTGGCACTGCCATACCGTGAGATGCTTCCTGCGTCAGCATGACATGGAAGAGGCGTTACGGGTCGAGCAATGTAGCACTGCCATACCGTGAGATGCTTCCTGCGTCAGCATGACATGGGGGCGGCGCTGCGGGCAGGGCAATGCGCCCTCCAGGTAACACCGATGGAGCGTCAAGCAGAGCGACTTGACAAAACCACTCTGCTGATCGGATAATTGAGAATATACGTTTTATCTTTGGAAGGTCGCTTGCTGATGACTCTCACACTTGAACCGCCAGTCCTGCCAATTACGCTGACGCCGCAAGGAGTTGCGCTCGTGCGGGGCACGCGGGTGCCCATTGATACGCTGATTACGGCCTTTGCCCAGGGTGACACACCCGAAGAGATGGCCCAGAATTTCCCTACCGTAAGCGTGGCGGATGCGTATGCGGTGATTGCCTACTACCTGCAACACCAGACAGCGGTTGATGCCTACCTCGCGGAACGGCGCCAGCGTCGCGCTGCGTTGCAAGCGCAGATCGAAGCCCGGCTCGATTCGCATAGCTTACGCGCCCGCCTCCTGGCACGCCAGACAAGCGCATGAAACTCCTCGCTGATGAAAACCTCCATCGGGCGATCGTGCGCGGCCTGCTGCGGCACATTCCGCATCTCGATCTTGTGCGGGTGCAAGATGTTGGTCTGCGTGGCACCGATGACCCAACTGTCCTGGCCTGGGCTGCCACCGAAGGGCGGTTGATCCTCACGCATGATGCTGAAACTTTGATTGCTGATGCGTATGCACGCGTGCGCGCTGGCTTGCCCATGCCCGGTGTAATTGAGGTGAGCCAGACTGCACCGATTGGCGTCGTCATTGAAGATCTCATCCTCTTAATTCAGGGCAGTCTACCGCATGAGTGGGAGCATCAAGTACTCTATGTACCGCTGCGTTGATTGCGATGCGAAGATTGCCGCGCCCCTCCATGCATACCAATGACAACATTGCCCCGCCCCGCCGCGCCCGTCGCGCCCCGCCATGCCGCCCAATGCTGTGCCATGCCCCGCATTGACACTCATTGCCCCCCAACGACCAGGCCAGGCTATCGTCGCTATCGTTGCCGGGTAATGCATGGCAATGTGGGCACCCACAAGAGGTGCCCCTACGATCATTGTTGCACAATGCCCCTGCAATGCCCCTGCAATGCCGTGCAATGCCGCGCAATGCCGCGCAGCGCCCCACATCGCCCCGCCATGCATACCAATGAAACCAGCGCCCCACAGCGCCCCGCCGCGCCCGCAGCGCTCACAGCGCCCCACCATGAACCTTTACCGCGTGCCCCACACATAGAGAGCTTGATCGCCATCCACACCGCTGATCCAGAGCGGAAGGGCGAAGTCACATTGGTATGAGTGGAGTGGGTGCCGGGGGCGTAAACGCCCCGGCCAGGGGTGCCAAGGCCACCTGCGTGGCCTTGCGAGCCTGCGCCGAGGGCCGGGGGCGTCAACGCCCCGGCAAGGTGAGCGAAGGCCACCTACGTGGCCTCGCAAGCCCGCGTAGGCGGGCTTCGCCCAGGTTGCCCGCGGCTTCAGCCACCGGGGGCCAGCCCGCGTAGGCGGGCTTCGCCCAGGTTGCCCGCGGCTTCAGCCGCCGGGGGCCAGCGGGTTGCCCGCGGCTTCAGCCGCCGGGGGCCAGCCCGCGTAGGCGGGCTTCGCCCGGGTTGCCCGCGGCTTCAGCCGCCGGGCACCAGCCCGCGCAGGCGGGCTTCGCCCGGGTTGCCCGCGGCTTCAGCCGCCGGGGGCCAGCGGGTTGCCCGCGGCTTCAGCCGCCGGGGGCCAGCCCGCGCAGGCGGGCTTCGCCAGGTTGCCCGCGGCTTTAGCCGCCGGGGGCCAGCCTGCGTAGGCGGGCTTCGCCCGGGTTGCCCGCGGCTTTAGCCGCCGGGGGCCAGCCCGCGTAGGCGGGCTTCGCCCGGGTTGCGCGCGGCTTTAGCCGCCGGGGGCCGAACCAGTCTCTATCACCGCCCGCAAGCCCGCTGCAAACTGCCGTGCCCCACCCTGGGCCGGATGCCGCACTTTGTGATGCGCCACCCCCAACCGCGTTAGCGCCTGATCAGCGGTGTTGCCCATTGCCACGACCAGTACCGCCGGAAAGAGCGTACAGACACGTGCCAGGAAGGGCAAGCCCAGCGCCAGCTCGGCAGCACGTGGGGTGCGGTTGCTCTGCGGGTTATCGCCGCGATGTGGATGGAAGGGAAAGGCGTTCCAACCCACGGCCACAACGCCCAGGCAGGCGATCTCACGCCAGACAATCGTCGCCGTTTGCTCGGCGGAGATGCGCCCATCGTCAGTAGCCAGCACAAACCCGCGTGCCGCACCAAACAACCCCGGTGGATCGATCCCACGTAACATAATCCGCTCGCTCGTAAACGGGATGCCCGTGCGCCGCGCCCCGAGATAGCCCGGTGCCTCGCCCACCAGCAGCAGTAGGGGTTGCCGCGCCTGCGCCTGCTCCAACGCCCGCCGCAGATTGGCACGGCGCACAGCATTCCCGGCCACGCCATTGTCCGCATACTGGTTCGTCGCATCGGCGGCCACCGGTGCCTGTGCCAGATCGTTCAGGAGTTGATCAAATATCATTAATACATACTATACAAATTTAGGACGTACGCGCTCGTGTGAACACAACGTCTTTTGCGCCTACGGCAGCATTGTAAACCTGGAGTCCCGGCTCTAGCCAACAACACCGGAGTCCCGGCTCTAGCCGACAACACCGGAGTCCCGGCTTGAGCCGGGCCGGAGCAGCCAACAACACCAGAGTCCCGACTGCAGCCGGGCTGGAGCAGCCGGGAGCAACGGAGTCCCGGCTTGAGCCGGGCCGACTCCAGCCGACAACACCGGAGTCTCGGCTTCAGATGTAGGATTGCCATACCATCATCAGCGGGCGCTGGCTGACCCTTTTGCACGACTGCGCTGACGCCAGCGCTCGCGCAGGTAGGTAATCCCGTTACGTTGATAGACCAGCCACTCCACCACCAGCACGAGCAACGCCAGTGCCGCCAGCCAGCGCCAGATCTCCTGCCGCCCCACGCGCTCGCGCATCGCCGCCGTCTGTAGCCCGCTGGTCTGCGTCACTGCCAGGCGCTCCTGCGGTTTGATCTGCGACTCGCCGGCAGTAAACAGGTTGACCGCATAGCGCTGACGTAATTCAAGCTGGTTATTGTGATAGACCTCAAGCGTATACACCCCCAGTTCGCCGGTATCATCATACACCGCCTGGTTGCCCAGGATCTGGATCCGATCGCTGTTGCGCGAACTGACCTGCCGTCCATCGGGCCGGATCACGCGCACCTCGCTAACAGCGTCATCAATCGGCACCACCAGCGGTTGCCCTGGCACGAGCTGTGCCGCCTGCGCCCCGGTGCCGGGCGAGAGATAGCTCACGATATTTGAGAGCAGCAGCGGAAAGGCCACCTGGAGCGGCAGATCAGACTGATGCAGGTCAAACGCCAGCACCACGATGCGCCGCCCATCGCGCTCACCGGCCACCAGCAGCGGCGCTCCATCGCTATCGATCACTATCCGCGCCCAGTTCCCCGGCACAATCCGGGCTGCCTTGAGGACACTGACCTCGCTGACGCTGACACTGCGTAACAGCGGTTCGTCGCCAAACACCGGGCGCATAGCCGGAAACTCCAGCGTACCCGTCACCGAGAAATACGCAGTACTCTGCGGGGGCGCAATAAAGAACAGATTCCCTGGCGGCAGCGTCGTTGGGGTTACCCCATCAATAATTGTCAGCGGCACCTGCGCTGCCGTCTGGGTAAACGTCGCTGTCGTCGTAGGCACCAGCGTCATCTGCACCCCCGGCAACAGCGCCAGGCCGGTTTCGAGAAAGCGGTTGCCCGGCCCGATCACACGCACATTCGTCTGATCGCCGACCCGACTGACGGCCCAGGCACGATCATCGGTGGGCAAGGCATCACCTTCGTTCAAGCGCGCCTCAACCACCTGCACCTGGGGCGGTATGTCAACAATGATGCTCTGCTCACGACCGGGATCGAGGCTCAGGTTGTAGGCATTGAAGAGCGCCCCATCGAGGTAGATGTCCATCCGCCGCGTGACGCTCGCGCCACCATAATTTGTGGCCTGCGCGAACAATGTCTGCCCGGCGGCGGCAGGTTGCAACGCCAGCGCACTGATCGCCACATTGTTATCGCTGCGTCCGATCGGGAAATAGCGTACGGTGGCGGGAACGGTCAAGTCTTCCGGCACCGTAACATTCCCGTCGGAGATAATCGCCACCTCGCTCTGCTCTTCACGTGCCGCCAGCGCCGCCGCCAGCGTCAGCGCCTGTGTCAGATCGCTGTCGCCACTGTTGCGCAGCGTAATGCCGTTAATCGCATTGCGCAGCTCGCGCTGATCGGTGGTGGAGGCTACCAGCACCTCCATCTGCCCACCCGTCGCAATGATCGTGGCCTGCCCGCCATCGGGCAGTTGTTCGATCAGCCGGAGTGCCTCGGCTCTGGCTGCCTCCAGCCGGTTGGGAGCCACATCAACCGCACCCATGCTGGCCGAGCGGTCGATAATCACAATCAGGTTGCGCCCGGCAATGCCCTGTGTCAGAAAAAAGGGCCGCGCCAGCGCCAGCACCAGCAGTATCAGCAACAACAACTGCAATAAGAGCAATATATTGCGCCGTAACTTCTGCCAGGGCGCGTTGGCCTCGACATCGCGTACCATACGCTGCCATAGGAAAGTGGACGAGACGGTACGCTCTTCGCGGCGCAACTTGAGCAGGTACATGGCAATAATGATTGGCCCGATGAGCGCGGCCCCGATCAAGGCCATGGGAGCCAGCAGAGACATAGCTTATTCCTCTTCCATCTCAATGCCCATCGCCCGTAACCGGGCTGCAAGACGTTCAGCGCGGGCCAGTGCCGCTTCCTTTTCCTGGCGCTCCTGCTCAGCACGCTGCCGTTCCTGCTCGGCCTGTTGTTGGGCCAGGCGGTGCTGCGCTTCCAGGTCGAGATAACTCAGAAACGGCTGCCCATCCGGGCGCAGGATGCACAACTCGTCCGGCTGTAGCTGGAAGGTGATGCCCAGCCGCGGACTGACCCAGCCATCCAGCGTCTCGATCACGCGCAGGCGACCGTTGGCCCGCCGCCAGCCACTCAACTCGTTTCGATCCGGGTCATACAGGTAATATTCCTCAACCCCATAATCGTCATAGAACTCCAGCTTCCTGAACATCTCCTGCCAGGTGTTGGTCGGCGACAGGATTTCAAAGACGACCTGGGGCGGAATATTGTCTTCTTCCCACTGCTTGTAGTTGCCGCGATCACCTTTCGGGCGGCCAAAGACAACCATGGCATCGGGGGCACGGCAAATATCCGGTCGGCCCTGTACCGGGTACCACAATAAGTCTCCAGCCACAAACACATTCGGTTCATGTCGCAAGAGCGCATCCAGCCCGCCCTGGATGGTGACAATCCAGCGGAATTGTTTCGTGTTATCGGCCATGGGTTGTCCATCGCTTTCTGGATACACGAGTGTCGCTGCGGTGTCAGTGGTCTCCGTTGTTGCTCGTATTTCGGGCAGCAGTTCAGCTACCATCGTTATCCTCCTTCTGAGTGGCGATGCCTGCGAATCATGCCTGACAAAGAGATAGAGATAGACAACACCTCACCCCCGATACCTTATTGCCCCGTCAGCAAACGGGCCAGCACCCTGGCATACCAGATGCTGCAACTCTGCCAGTGCAGCCTGTACCGCCCGATGGAGCGCCGGGTCGTTGATCGCAAACGCACGGGCGGTATACTCGGCTTCGTCCAGCACAAGCAACTGCTGACGATCCGGCGCGACGAACAGATCCAGGTCGAGATCTTCGGACTCAATCGTCTGGTCACCAAAGATCGCCGGACGAGTTATGTTGCAATACCAGCCCTTACGGATGCCCTCAGCCGTGCATAGCTCATACACGTTGTACCAGCGGTCGCTGTAGAAATGCTCGTAGAGGTGATCACCCGGCGCAAAAGCCACACATCCCAGGTCAGTGAGCGGACGTTCCCAGCGGGCATGCAGCAGAATCGTGGTTGCCGTGCGATGCAACAGGCGGCCCTGGTAGGTGATCACCGTTCCTTTCGCTGGTTTGAGCAGACGTATGGTAAACATCATCGGATGAGCGCGGTGGTCAAAAATCGCATTCCGGGCTGCGGTAGCTAACGCAACACACCCCGCTTGCGCATCTGCGACAACACAAAATCCTCAACCGGCACGCTGGTATCCGCAAAGAGATAGATAATCCCGCGCCCGCTGCAAAAGTTCTCGACCTCAGTCCGCCATGCAGCCAGATGCTCGTGGTAGCGGCGCAGTGTATCCAGGTCAGCCGTAATCTCGACCGGTGCCCCGCCCTCACTGTCGATCAGTCGAAAATCGCCTTCTATCTGCGGATCGATTTCCTGGGGCGCAAGGATGTGCAGCAGCGTAATCTCAAATGAGCGTGATGAGAGGGTACGTAAAGCATCTTGCCAACCGGGATCGAGCAGATCCGAGCAAAGCAGCAGCGGCCCGGTGTTGCGTGCCGTCTGCATATAGCGGTGGCAAGCAGCGGCCAGATTGCCCTTGCCACCTGCCGTTGCCTTTTGTAAAAACAGAAAGAGTGGTATCGCCCCACGCTTGCCGCGCACTCCCGGCAACTGCTGCATGCTCCCCGTACTAAAGGCCGTCACGGTGACTCGATCGAGGCTACTCAACGAAATATAACTGAGCGCCCCGCCCAGCCGACGGGCATAATCAAACTTGTTAGGTACACCCCAGTCCATCGACGTGCTGCTGTCGAGCAAGAGATGGATCGTCAGTTCCTCTTCGGCCACAAACAGTTTGAGGAAAAAGCGATCCATGCGCGCATACAGATTCCAGTCGATCTGCCGAAAATCATCACCCGTTGTATAGGGGCGAAAATCGGCAAACTCCACCGAGGAACCTCGACGCGGGCTACGCCGTTCGCCTTGCATGTCACCCGTCATCGCCCGCCGCGTCAGCAGCGATAGCTGATCTAATTTGCGCAGAAAGGCCGAGTCAAATAAAGGTTCGGTCATTGATTTAAATTGACATAATTACTCGGCCTTCACCGACTCGATGATACCCTGGACGACTTCATCGGGGTTCATCCCCTCGGCCTGAGCCTCGAAGTTGAGGACGCAACGATGACGTAGCGCGGGCAAAGCCGCTGCTTTCAAGTCGGTGAACGCCACGTTATAGCGCCCGTCGAGCAGGGCCATAATTTTGCTCGCCAGGATCAGCGCCTGCATGCCACGCGGAGACGCGCCATACCGAATGTATTGTTTGGTAATAGCGGGCGCTTCCTTGCTTTCTGGATGCGTGGCAGTGATCAACCGTGCTGCATATGCCAGAACATGGCTGGCAATCGGCACCGTGCGGGCCAGCGCCTGCATCTGGTTGATCATATCGCCATTAGCGACCTTGCGAATCTGGGGTGTGCGAGCGCCGGTGGTACGATTGGCAATCTCCACCAGTTCGGCCGTGGTCGGAAACGTGACGATAATTTTAAAGAAAAACCGATCCAGTTGCGCTTCGGGCAAGGGATAAGTACCCTCCATTTCGAGCGGGTTCTGGGTTGCCAGCACAAAGAAAGGTGCCCGCAGCCGATGCATGGTCTTGGAAACCGTCACCGTGTGTTCCTGCATCGCCTCCAGAAGCGCACTCTGCGTTTTGGGTGTGGCGCGGTTAATCTCGTCGGCCAGCAACAGATTGGTAAAGATCGGCCCTGGCTCAAACCGAAAGACTTTGCGCCCTTGCTCGTCCTCGCTAATCAGTGTGGTACCAATAATGTCCGCCGGCATCAGGTCGGGCGTAAACTGAATGCGGCTAAAGCTACAATCGATCACATCGGCCAGTGTGCGCACCAGCGTGGTTTTGGCTAATCCCGGCACACCTTCAAGTAAAGCATTCCCGCCCGCCAGCAGAGTGATTACCGTCTGGCGAATCAGGTCGCGCTGGCCCACAATAATCTGTCCAACCTCGGCCTCAATAATTTGCGCATACTGCCGAAACTCATCGGGATTCATGCGTGGTGTGGCCGGTGCCCGCTCTTGAGGCTCACGTTGGGGGGGTGTCGTCATAGTGTTCTCCCTTATATCAAACTATGGAGCGTTCCCTGGCTCCAGTTGTAAAAAGTAGTCACGGACATACTCTTTGAGATGCGGCGGAATATAGCCACGATCAAGGGCTTCGCTGGCCGAACGGGAATATTCGGGGAAGACCTGCTCGTAGGGTACCAGCGATGGGTTGGTCGCACCCGGCAGTGCCTGTTCGCCTTCGCGCTGTTGGGTTTGCCCACCCTCGCCCTGCTGACCCTGGATAAAATCACGCTCCCCGGGTTGCCCAGATGGATTATAGGGCTGATAGACAAGATTGCTTCGTTCGTTGCCTGCTCCGCTCCCATTTCGACCGGGACGATTGGGATCGACCTGGCCGCTGGTACCACTCTGACCCTGTCCAAGATGATCCGCCTGGGAGCCGCCACTACCAGTCTGTCCCGATTGGCCGGATTGGCCGGATTGGCCAGATTGGCCAGATTGGCCAGATTGCCCGGACTGGCCCTGCTGGGCCGTCTGGCCGGATTGCCCGGATTGGCCGGACTGCCCCGATTGGCCGGACTGTCCCGATTGGCCGGACTGGCCCTGCTGGGCCGTCTGGCCGGATTGCCCGGACTGGGCCACCTGCTGCCGACCCTCTTGAATCTGTGCCAGTGATTCCTGCACAGCCTGCTGATCAGCCATCTGGCTCTGGGCATCACGGACGTTCTGGGCCGCTTGCTGCAACTGCTCGGCGGCCTGCTGATTGTTGCCACTTTGCAATGATTGGGCAGCGTTGGACAGACTCTGTGCCGTTCGTGGGTCACTCGTTGCCAGTTGTCTGGCCTGCTGTGCCAGTTGTTCAGCCAGTGCCTCGCGTTCAGCCTCGCTCATTGATTCCAATTCTTGCGCCAGTTGTTCAAGCTGTTGCCGAGCCTGGTTCAGATCTGGGCGTACGGATGGCTGACGCCCCGACAGGCTTTCGAGATTCCGCGCCATTTGCTCCAGGGCCGCCTGCCGTGCATCGGTCTGCGGATCGAGTTGCTGTTGCAACCGTGCCTCGGTTGCCGAGAGATCGGCCAGCGCCTCCTCACGATTGCCCGTGTTTTGCCGCAGACGCTCCTGAAGTTCCGCCAGTTGCTGCTCAAGCAACGCCCGCTCCTCGGCAGTCAGTTCTTGATTCTGGGCAATTTGTTCCTCCAGTTGTGCTAGCTCATCTGCGACCCGAGCCAACGTCTGTTGCACCTGCTGCTGCTCGGCCAGAATTGCGTTCTGCGGGTTCGGCAGCCATAGTAGCACCAGACCGAGTGCCAGTGGCAGCATACTCAGCCACAGACTCTGTCGATCAATTGCAAGTGGTATCAGGCCTGGTTTCAGGCGTTGAGCAACGGTGGCAGCTTCTTCCTGCTGAAGTTGACTGAGCAGATGGTGATCGTGATCGCGCTGATCGTGCAACTCGATCGCCGTAGACAGGCGCTCACGCAGTTCCAACTGGCTGTCTACCCGACGTGCAACCTGTTGCAGCGGCAGTTGACGGACAAGCAAATAGCCGATCATGGCGAAGGCCCAGAGGATCAGCGGAATAACCGCCAGGAGCGACAGATTATGAAGCGGAATGAACCGGCCTGCTAATAACACCAGCGCAAAACCGATTGTCCCGATCCAGAGGGTACGGCTCGTGAGCCAGAGCGTATCCCGTAACCGGAGCCGCAATCCCAGTGGGTGCAACTGACGACGTAGCTGCTCATATGAGTTACCCATACAGATATTCCTTATGCTAAAAACCGAGAAAACAACCTGACCAGATAAACACTATCTCCTCTTTGACGATCAAGTGTTATGGATGGTTCCCTGCTCTTGTCTGGTAGTACGTGTTCACGCTTTTCCTGGGAGCGAGGACAGCTTACTCCGCACATACACATGTCGGACGGGGGCCGGATGATACGGCAAGTCGCCCAGGCTCCTGATGTGCGAGTAACCCCAGGAGTGAACGGTTCCATTATTTGGTACTGGGTAGCGCGTTGATTCTCGGTTTCCAGCCAGTTAGCCCCCCTCACGTCGCCAGATAGTGCGCTCAACAGTGTGGCGCATCAGCCCATCGCGATCCCAGATCTCAACCACACGCTGGCTCACAATGGTCACCACATTGTTGACCGGATCGGGAGTCTGCTCAACTACCTCTGCTTGCGACCGGGGTACCAGTGCTGTCAGTTTGGAGAGGTTCGCAAGTGAGGGCAGGCTGATATGATCAACACGCCGGCGCAGCCAGGCAAAGCCAGCTTCGGCTGCCAGGGCTGCCAGACTCACCGCCATAGCCTGACCAACATGCTTCAGTTGGGCTGGGAGCACTGCCTTTGCCGGTACCAGGCCCGTTTCCGGGCGCGCAGCGAGGTCGTTCCGCTCCAGCGAGGCACCACACCGCCCACAAAAACGATTATCTAGCGGATTCCCGTGTTGACACTGTGGACAAATACGCTCGACCATAGGTCTGCTCCTTATGCGTCCATTCTAGCTTTTACTTCACGTTTCTCTTTGCAGTATAGCACAAAAGATTTGTTACCGCATGGAATTGGAACGTTCCTACCATTGACGCGACGCTACGACATCCAGGCGTAGATAAACACTCTGTTATCTTCCATCTGGTCACCGCTTTGCGCCTGGGAGCGCGGGCGTCCCGCCTGCCAGCCCGCACGTGCGGGCACACTGCCCGTGCTCCCAGGTGGGCATGTTCACTTGAGGATGAACAGTTACTCACCACTCTGTTCTTGTCGAGGAATGGTATAATTTTATGGTAGACCCGTGTCTCGAACACATTGTGCTGTCTGTGGCACGGTTCTAATCCTGGAACTATAGCAATCCTAATTATACTTGTAAACGTGGCATCCAGGCTTGACGCTAGACGGAGCGCTGCCAGCGTCAAGCCTGCACTCCGGGTCTTCACAACTGATTGAGGATTGCTATACCTTTTTAAGGAGTAACGACGTGAGTGGTCGAAATCAGCAGGACGATTGGGATGACAATTGGGATGATGAGTGGGATGATGAAGACGCTCGTCCTAAATCACCTGTAAAACGTTTTATAGATTGGAGCGGCTTTGGGACGCTGTTTGCCAGGAAGTCAGATGAAGACGATGAAGACGGAGGACAGTCGGGCGGTATCCTGGCCTGGAGTCGTACTTATGGTCCGCGTCTGCTTTCGCTGCTATTCTTCGTGATCGGATTGGTATTGATCTTGCGCCTGGCTGTTGTCCATGCTGGTATGTAGTGCATGAAGAAATGGAGAGCCATACCGTTTGAACTCAGAACATCTGCGGGCTGTGTTGTGGGATATGGATGGGACACTGCTGGACTCGCGTGAGTATCACTGGTTGGCCTGGCGTGAGGCGCTGACTGCGGAGGGGTTTACCCTGACCTATGAGCAATTTCTGGCCTCGTTTGGTAAGCGTAATGATGCGATCTTGCGAGGGTTCTTTGGGGCTGATCTGTCCCAGAGTGAGATAGCGCGGATTAGTGATACCAAGGAAGCACGCTATCGTACGTATGTCCATACCTCTGGAATTACACTGCTGCCTGGTGTGGCAGACTGGCTCCAGCGCCTCAAGACCAGTGGCTGGCGCCAGGCGGTAGCATCTTCGGCACCACGCTTAAATGTTGAGACCATTGTGGCGGTGCTGAACCTGGGCGAGTTTTTCGCTACCCTGGTTAGTGCTGAAGATGTACAGCGTGGTAAGCCGGAGCCAGATGTGTTTCTGCTGGCGGCCGAGCGGTTGGCTGTTCCGCCCGCCCGCTGTGTGGTGGTCGAGGATGCACCGGCGGGGATCGAAGCGGCCCGACGTGCTGGTATGCGTACTATTGGGGTACGCTCTTCGCATGCTGATCTGGAGGCGCATACAGCGGATTATGTGGTTGCGTCGCTGGCGGAACTGCCTGACGATGCCTTCGAGCGGTTGATCTGCTAGGAGGATCGGTAGTGTGGCAACGCGGCAGCTATGCTGCCGCACTCCATATGGCGGCAACGCGGCAGCATGTAACCGTTCAGGTGGTACCTGCACCGCCGGGGGCGCGGGGGCCGCAGCCCCCGCAAAACCAGGAGACTCCAGGAGAGGCAACGCCCCGCCTGACCACCCCACCTGAACGGTTACTGGCAGCATGGCTACCGCACTCTATACTGATGCACCTTACTCTGCTTCGTGAATGGTGTAACTATGTTCCAGCGTCACGGCTTTTCTCAACATGCTCTGTGCCGGGCAATATTTCTGTTCGGATAATTCAATCGCCTGCTCAACAGCCTTTGGGTTGAGGTTGCGTCCAGTAAAAATATACTCGATCTGCATACGGGTGAAATTGCGCGGATGTTCACTGGCCTGCTCCGTCTGTACCCGCACCTCAAATGCAGTAACTTCCTCCCGTTTCTTGTGGAGAATCGAGATTACATCCATGGCCGTACATCCCGCCAGACTGATCGCCATCAACTCCAGCGGCCGAAATCCATCGTTATCGCCACCAACGGCCGGCGTTGTGCCCAACGGTACGGTGAAACCGCTGTCGGCAGTTCCGGTGAATGACATACGCCCTTGCCATGTTACGCTGGCTTGCATACCAATTGCTCCTCTCAGATTACACGAGGTACGTGGTGAAACAACAAGGTGAAGCTATGTCATAGTGTTGCATCATGCCGTTCAGACCACCATCACCGCGTATGTCCTTTCAGATCATTTAATAATCCCCTGAGCTACCATCAACTCGGCGTTCAGAATCGATCCCCCTGCCGCGCCACGAATCGTATTATGCGCCAGTGCCACAAATTTGTACACCAGCAACGGGCAAGGTCGTATGCGTCCCACCACCGTTGCCATGCCATCGCCAGCATCACGGTCGCGGCGCGACTGGGGTCGGTCAGGCTCGTCGCGGACAATAATGGGGGTGCGGGGGGCGCTGGGTAAGTCTAGCTCCTGGGGCAGACCACGAAAATCGCGCAATGTGGCGAGCAGTTCATCGGGCCGAGCCTGGCGTTCCAACGCGATTGAGATACATTCCAGATGTCCCTCCAGCACAGGCACGCGATTGCAGTGAGCCGAAATGATCATGCTAGCCGGTTTAATCTGCGTACCATCAAATGTGCCCAGCATCTTCTGTGGTTCCGTCTCCACTTTTGGCTCCTCACCGCCAATATAGGGAATCACGTTATCACCAGCATCGTAACTGGGTACCCCTGGATAACCTGCACCGGAAAGGGCTTGCATACTAACGACTAGCACTTTGCTGACCCCAAAGGCACGATGGAGCGGATGCAGCGCCATCACCAGCGGGGTTGAGGTGCAGTTGGGATTGGTGACAATTGCACCGCTCCAACGACGCTGCTGGCGCTGGATCTCAATCAGGCCTAGATGATCAGGATTGACTTCGGGGATGAGTAAGGGGACATTATCGGCCATACGATGGTTCGATGCATTGGAGCAAACAATGTGACCGGCTGCTGCCAACCGTTCCTCAATCGGCCCGGCGACATTACTCGGTAGCGCCGAGAAAACGAGCGGCGTATCGAGATGTGCATCGCTGCCGTGGATCGGCATGTCGCGCACGTTTGCCGGCATATCGTGATCGAGTACCCAGCGACACGATTCGCCATAGGTGCGCCCTGCGGTGCGCTCACTGCCGGTCAGGGCGGCAATTTCAAACCAGGGATGATCCTGTAGAAGCTGAATAAACCGTTGCCCCACTGTACCGGTTGCACCCAGTACGGCTACTTTGATTGTTGGCATGCACATGCTCCTAGCGCAATTCTAAATTCCTTGTGAAGACCTGGAGTCCTGGCTTGAGACGCGCTCTAGCTCCGTCCAGGCTAGAGTTGCTACTCTAATGTACCATAGCGATAGGCTCGCTATAGTACCATAGCACTTACGCTCCGGCAAGGGAACGATAGCTCCTATTGCGTGTTCCCCTACGTGTGAACAGTTATCCCGTGAACAAGGGTAGCACAGATTTCAGTTTTGGTGTATAATCATTAAAATAAGTTACTCCGTTAACAATGTTTCACAAAATGAGTAGGAATGACGCGGTGGTAGGTGGTATAGTCAGTTCATCTTGTCATTTTTGGCAGAGCCATAGCGGAAAAGACGTTTTGTTCACGTGACTGCGTACCTGTTGTAAAATGACAGGACTTGACTGTCTGGCCCCGATCTCTTTTCGGTCTAAAGAACACGCTGGCGAAGATCAAAAGATCTGCTGACCAGCGTGTAAAGCTGGTACAAATACAAGAGTCGTCCCTCTATCTCTCGCGAGCAACGTAAGGGTTATGATATCGGCTCCTCCCATGAGTGCAGGAGGCAGCCTCCGTGCTATGAGGCAGCGTTCAAGTTTGAAAGCGACCTTTAGCTCGGTGGGACCACAGGGAATCTCAAAGAAGGAGACAAAGTCGATGATTGACCCAACTGTTCAACTTTTGCTAGAAAAAGCTATTGATACACCGACGAAGCTGCAGTTGTTGCTGATTTTTCATGAGAATCCCAAACTGGATGTGACCCCGGCCAGGATGTCTGAGCGTTCGTGTCGCGATATATGGAGCGTGACTCAGGCGTTGCAAGAATTGGCAGAGGACGGTGTGTTGCACGTTCGTACTGGTTCCAGCCGGGGCGATGTACGGTATACGTATGTACCTCGACCGGAGTATGTCGAACCCATTCGGCGGCTCGTGCGCAACTACAACGACCCGCTAGAGCGTGATGTGCTTCATCGCTCTATTCGGGATCTGGCGGCCTATGCGCCCTTCCGCCGGCAATCGACCTGGGAACCACAGGCACTACTCGTCTAATAGCGGGTACATGAGTTGATACGACTGCTATATTGCTGGCTCTGCCGCACAGCAGGGCCAGTTTTGTATCGCGTGGTTAGGTATCTGGCCTGGTGGTGCTGTCCTTAGCACCACCAGGTTTATCTATACGCTATGTTTATCGTTAGGGCGATCGCACCTGCTACGTTTCAGATGTAAGCTTTTTGTCCAACCCTGGTTGTAATACCGTTTCGATGTGACCCTTCCGCGTGTTTGTGTCATGCACCCGCGTTCCACCGTCGTTCCCCCCCTTTCCCCTCTCGTGTGTCAGTTTTTTTGCGCAACGCTCGGTTGTGCGGCATCAGGACGCCCCCCCCAGCGGGAGGGCCGGGGGATGGCAAGGGCGTTTTGCTACATCGCAATGAGGTATAATTAAGAAACCTGCACATGTGAAGTTCCCCCTTGCCTCCACGCCATCCGAGCAGGGGGTAGCAGGGGCAAAAGAGGCGGAAGGGCGAAGTCAAATTGATATAATGGGGCACATCGAGCAACCACGGAGGGTTGCTCGGCCCCGACGGGCGCATCCGTATGCCGCTTTTGCTCTCAACTATGAAGGCAACATAGTTTAAGGGCGCAACATAGCAGGGGCAGATCAGTGACGAAGCTTTGTCACACGTACGGGTTCACCCCCTTCTCCTGGGAGCGAGGGCATCTTGCCCTCGCGTGCCAGATGGAGTGCGCCCCACTCTCGCACCCAGGGGTGCCAGGTACTTGTCACACTCAAACTTGACAACCGGGGCGGCACGTTCTACGCTACATACAGACATGGTACAGCATAGTTGAGGAGCTGGCTGACAATGGAATATAAAGATTATTATCGCATACTGGGGGTTGATCGCAGTGCCAGCGAGCAGGAAATTAAGCAAGCCTATCGCAAGCTGGCACGACAGTATCACCCTGACATTAATCCCGGTGATAAACAGGCCGAAACACGCTTTAAGGAAATCAATGAAGCTTATGAGGTGCTTTCGGATAAGGAGAAGCGTGCAAAATATGATCGGTTTGGCCGTGATTGGAATCGGTATGAGCAGGTGGGCGGCGGTCGCGGTTTCGATTGGAGTGCATATGGCGGCGGCAGCGGTGGAGGCGTCAGTGTTGACTTTGGTGACATCTTTGAGACCCTGTTTGGTGGTGGCATGCCTGGTACCCAACGGCCTGCTGGTGGGGGCTTCAACATGCGCATGGAAGGGCAGGATGTCGAGCGTACAGTTGACATAACGCTGGAAGAGGCGTTTAGCGGTACACAGCGACGCATCCAGGCGACCAGCGCCGATGGTAACCCACGGACAATTACCGCCAAAATACCGGCCGGGGCGGACAATGGTACCCGCGTGCGGATAGCAGGCGAAGGTGGCCCGGGGATGGGTGGCGGCAATCGGGGCGATTTGATGTTGCTCGTCCGCGTATTACCCCACGAACACTTTCAGCGTGAGGGAAACGATCTGAAAACAGATGTCCAGGTCGATCTGTATACACTCCTTTTAGGAGGTGAGATCCAGGTGCAAACGCTTGATGGCAAGAAGTTGACGTTGAACATTCCGGCCGGTACTCCGAACGGGCGTGTGTTTCGGCTCAATGGACAGGGGATGCCTTCAATCCGCTCACCTCAGCAGCGTGGTGATCTGTATGTTACTGCCCAGGCGTTGCTCCCCAGCCGTCTTTCTGCGCGTGAACGAGAGTTGTTTGAGGAATTGCGGAGTCTGCGCCGTTAGCCCAGGTTCATATCGAGCCGACTGGAGTCCCGGCTTGAGTCGGGTCTGAGTGGCATATCGAGCGCGACTGGAGTCCCGGCTTGAGCCGGGTCTGAGTGGCCGTAGGCAGCAGGGCTACGGCACTGCAGCAGTGCCCCACAGCGCCCGCAGCGCTACTGCAGCAGTGCCCCACAGCGCCCGCAGCGCTCTACAAAGACTATGCCATGATCGTCGGGGCACCCACAAGGGGTGCCTGCAATGCCCGCATAGCTCCGCATAGCCCTGCATTGGCCGCATTGTCTCCCGCAATGCCGGAATGCCCCGCATTATCCATTGTCCTCATTGCTGTGCAACGCTTCGCATGGCTCTCGTTGCTTCGTTGTGTGGCAATGGATGGTAATGTGGGCACTCACAAGAGGTGCCCCTCGATGTTCATTGCAGAGCAACGATAGCGTTGTATTGTTCGTATTCTATTATGTGCAACATAGGATCTGATATGTTGCACATAGTAACCCGCCTTTTCTATCGGTTTTCTTGCATCACCATCGCCGTATTGTTGCTTTTTTTGTCTCTACACCGTACAATCTACCACAGGAAAGTTTTGATATGGTGTAGAGCAGAGACGCGACCTTTTCTGCTGCTATTACCGTCCAAAGAGTATATTATTATGTCAATTCAATCGCTGACTGATCAATTTGCTCAGGCACTGGAGCTGGTTGATTCTGTTGCCACCCGTGCCTACTCCCAGAACCTGTCGCGTATGGTGAATGCGGTTAATGAGACGATGCAGCAGCACCCGCAACTGCCCGATCTTATTGGCCCGAATCCCATCCAGGTGATGGAGGAACACCGCAACAACCTTGCCCGGTTGATGCTGGCACAGTTCCGATTTAATGGCGCACGCACGCTGGTGGGGGGGCTGATCTGGATGGATCGTACTCTTATCGAGAGCGGATTTTCCCCGGACTATTTTCTGGTGGAACTGGATGTCTGGATGCAGACCATCGATCAGCATCTGGATGCACGTAGCGCTCGACCGATTAAGCAGGTGTATCAACTGATGCGCGATGTCCACCCGCAAATCCTGGTGTTAGCGCAACAGAGTGAATCAGAACCGCCGCCGAACAATACGATGCGCTAAGAACCGTGGTAGCACTATGTATGTGCCGGCTCGTAGTGGATAATCAGTGAGCCGTCCCTCTGCTATGGCGGGAATAACGATACGAACCGAGAGGAGAGACACCCTTGACATGTGCAACTTTTTTCAATGGCGTAGATGCCCACCTGCTCGCCGATGCTTTTTTTGCCCGAAACGCGCATCTAGGATGTGCCTTAAGTTCAATGATGTCTGATACCAGTGACCTGCCGCCCGATTATGTCATAATGGTTGTCAATGCTCGGTTTGAAGCGCTAACAGGATTATGTCAATCCAGGTTGGTAGGACAGCCCCTGACCGACATGTGGATGAGCCTCATGCAAACCCCGGCCACCTGGCTTCAGACTGATCATGACCTGGTGCTGGCAGGTGGTGTTATCGAATTTGAACACTATGCACCACGACGGCAATACTGGTATCATGTGTCCAGCTATAGCCCCCATAGCGGCTATCTGGTGACCACTTTGCAAGACATCACAGAGCGTAAACGTAGAGAAATTGCGCTACAGGCGAACGAAGCGCGTTATCGTGCGCTCTTCGAGACTATTAGTGACGGCATTGTCCTGCACGACTATATTTACAATGACGCCGGTGATATCGTCAACTATCGCATCGTAGAAGCGAATGCGGGCTTTGAGAAAATGACTGGTATTTCGCGCGCGCATGTGGTCGGGAAACTCGCTACCGATGCCTATGGTACCGAGCAAGCACCCTATCTGGATAAATATTGTCAGGTTGATCGAGGGCAACACATAAGCTTTACGACCTACTTTCCACCGCTCGATAAACACTTTTCAATCAAGGCAACGCAGCCCGGGCCGGGACAATTCACGACGCTCTTTCAGGATATTACCGATAGAGTGCGGCGTGAAGAACAAGAGCAACAGCTTATTGCCCAGGCGCTCACACTGCGCGAGCTATCGACACCGCTTATTCCGCTGTCTAATAACATAGTTGTGATGCCACTTATTGGTACTATCGACACCTGGCGCGCGCAGCAAATTATGGAGGCGTTGCTCACCGGAGTCGCGCACCATGCCGCAGAGACCGTCATCATTGATATTACGGGCATCATATATGTTGATACCCAGGTAGCCCAGGCATTAATGCAAGCAGCACAGGCCGTGCGCCTGCTGGGTGCCCAGGTGATGCTAACCGGGGTTCAACCCCAGATAGCACTGACACTGATTCAGCTTGGAATTGACCTGCAGGGTATTATTACCCATCGCAGTTTACAGGCCGGCATCGACTATGCCCGGTCAGAGAGAAGCAGGTAGAGGTAGAGAGATGTGCCTTCGACCGCCTGCCAACCTACCAGGCCCCGTTCACCGCATCAACGGGAAGATGGCCGCGATGATCCAGGCAAAGATAAACGCATTGGCTACCGCACCGATCATAATCACGCCGGTGCGCTGATACACGCGGCGGCTGAACGGACCATACACCATAAAGTACAGGATGAACAGCGGAGTCACGATGACCAGAAAGAAAAGGGACGGATCAAGGATGAGCGCCAGCACCAGCGACAGAACAAAGCAGATCTTGGTTATTGCATAGGCACCATGGGGTGCATCACTGCCACGGGTGAGATACTCATCGGCCAGAAAATAGGGCAGCATTGCAACAAAAACCACGAACGCAATCCCAACGCGCCGCAACGGTGGGAAGTAATTCAAAAGAAATAACTGGGCCGGCACTCCAAAGGTCAGGAAGACATAGCCGATCACGAGCAATGTCAGGGCAAGCACAGCGATCAGGTGCTGACGGTGTGCCTGTATCCCCATAGTTACTCCCTGGCCTGTAACCTGCGGCGTCGGAACCGCACCTGATGACGATTGCGCCGGTTTAGGCCGCCGCATACGTACCGTGATCAACCAGCGCAGGCATAACCCCAGCGCGGTCAGCACGCCATAGAGTGCGAAGTGCAATGCCAATGGCCCACCGACCAGGATCGGCAACAACTGTTCAATCGGCAAGACCTCGTTCTCTTGTACCAGCCACAGGATAATTGGCGTCATCACAGCCGGTAAGACAGCCAGACTAATCCACCATACCCACCGTACCTGGGCACGGACTGCCGGTTGGGCAGGTGTGGTTGTCAAGCGCCGGAAGCCCGCCGACAACGGCCAGAAGAACACAAATGCCGCCAGATAGAACAATCCTAACCACAGTACACGATAATCTAGATAGGGATCGGTGGTCAAAGAACGACCCGAACTGCTATCGAGCCAGGCCAGCGTTTCACGCTGGCTGACTGGACTGAACAACACTCCGATGTGTTCTACCCAGGGCACAAACACTGCCCGCCGTGCTGTTCCCGTACGGAAATCGCCATAGGTTATCCCTGTTCTCCCTGGCCCGGAGGAGACCTGCTCCACAATCTCGAGCGCAAATTGCTGAAGGGCAAACTCCATCTGTCCGGTCAACAGCAGCACGTTCGGTGGATTGTCTGGTGTTACCGCACTATAGCCCGTAGAAATAGCCACCACAGCCTCAACAGCATTCGGGTGCATCTGGGCATAGCGCAACACAGCCTCACTGCCCATCGAATGCCCCAGCAAGGCAAATGTCCCATCACCGATCTCGCGTCTACGGATATGGTCGATCACCTGATCGAGGGTCGTCGTCAGTTGCGCATAACGCTGCTCTCGCTCAAGAATACTGCCCTGCAATGGCGTTGTGTTCTGCCCATGGCCGGGAAAATCAAATGTCACCGCCGTATAGCCATTGTGCGCCAGCGCTAGCGCAAAGGGAAACATGAGTTGCTGGGAACCGGAGAACCCATGTGCAATAATCACTGCCGGGCCGGAGGCGGTGGTTGCACCATGAAAAATGGTCAGCGGAACGCCTTCGATCTGATCCGTCTCAATCTGCAATGGCCGGAGCGGGGCCAGCAGTTGCGCAAAAGCATAGCCCATACCTGCCAGTGCCAGGAGGCCGACCAGCCCCGTCAGCACGATGCGTAACCAGCGTGGTAACAAGGGTGATTTAGGAGCCGGGGCAGCGGTTGATGTGTCTGGTGTTGATGGTGTCGAGGTCAAACTGACCCTGCCTGTTCGATTTCCAACACCTGATACTCCTGACCAACCTCAGCCCGACCCGCAAAACCACCCGCACGTACGGCCGCCAGCGCCTCAGCTTCACTCATTGTCCACCGTGGACTGAAATGTACGAGAACCAGGTGTTCCACCTGCGCGGCTGCGGCAATTTCACCAGCCTGTTGCGGTGTCGTGTGCCCTGGAAACGGCTCGGCGGTGGTAGCCTCATGGATGAGAATCGCAGATCCTCGCGCCAGATCGATGACCTGCTGGCAGGGCGCAGTATCCGCTGAATAGGTGAGTGCCCGTGCCTGCTGACGAGCCTCGAAGCGTAATGCCAGGCAGGGCCGACTGTGTTCGCTGGCTGCCGTGCGGATGATCCAGTCCGGGTCGCCGGGCACTGGCAGTACATCCCCGGCTTCCAGGGGATGCCAATCAATGGGTGTGACATACTGCTCAAGCTGGAAGGCCTCGAGAATACGTTGCACCAGGGCCAGCGTTGGCTCCAGACCATACACTGGCAGTGTCTCCCGCCGTCCCGCCAGGTACATACTAAACACCAGCGCAAACAGGCCATTGATATGGTCGGTGTGGCTGTGGGTAAGAATAATCGCCTGGATCTGCTGTGGATCAACGCCCGCCCGTAGCAACCGCTGATAGGTACTCCCACCCGCATCGATCAGCACCGGCCCGGTGGCTCCTTCCCAGACCATATGTGTATGATCACGGTCAATATCCGGCACTCCCGTGCCTACGCCCAACAGAGTCATGCGCCCCATACACTGCTCTCCTCTACCCTTCATCGAGATCGATTGGTACCAGCCGTTGGCGCAACGCATAGATTGCCGCCTGTGTACGATCCGCCAGGTGCAGCTTGCTCAAAATGTTGCTGACATGGGTCTTGACTGTCTTCTCACTAATCACCAGCTTGTCGGCAATCTCCCTGTTGCTCTTACCACGGGCAATCAAGCGCAACACATCCATTTCACGTTCGGTGAGTTGATCGATCTGGGTTTCGCTGGGACGGGGTGCGCTAAACTCCTGCATCAACCTGGTTGCCACCTCCGGGTGCAGCACCGCTTCGTTCCGTTGTGCAGCACGAATGGCATGCGCCAGATCTTCAGGTGACACATCTTTCAGCAAATAGGAGATAGCGCCGGCCTTGATCGCCGGAAAGACCTTGTTATCATCGGCAAAACTGGTGAGGACAATCACGCGTGTGCTGGGGCTGGCCTCCTTTACCTGCCGTGTGGCTTCCACTCCATCAATACCGGGCATAACCAGATCCATCAACACCACATCGGGCAAGAGTTCTCGCGCCAGTTGCACTCCCTCCTCACCGCTGCCCGCCTCACCTACCACATCAATATCATCCTGTAGCTCGAGAAAATCGCGCAACCCCTGGCGTACTACCTGATGATCATCCACCAGCAGCACATTGATCAGATCCATCACCACTACCTCCTGCTATTGCCGACCATGCGCTATCGTGACAATTATTTCTGTCCCCTGGCCGATAGTTGAGTGTACCTCCATCACGCCACCCAGTTCAACCGTGCGTTCACGCATGCTGATCAACCCCAGGTGCTGACCCTCACGCGCTTGCAAGTCATCGACATGAAAGCCCTGACCATCATCCACGATTCGCACCTGAAGCTGATCGATCCGAAAATCCAGGGTTACTTTGACGCTGCTGGCCTGGGCATGCTTGATCACATTGTTCAGTGCCTCCTGGACAATGCGATATAACCCCTGTTCCATCCCACGGGCCAACCGTGCATCACCAGTCGTACGTAACTCGATTCGCAATCCTTCGCGACGACTCAAACCCGCAATATGCCGCTGCAACGCGGTCACCAATCCTTGATCACTCAGCGCGGGTGGTCGCAATTGGAAGATCAGCGCCCGCATCTCGGCCAGCGCTGCCGCCGCCGTCTCCTGGAGCCGCTTAAGCTGGGCAGATGCGCGTTGCGGGTTCTTTTGCATCTGCGTCTGAATGGCCTGCGCCGTCAGGGTCATACTAAACAGTTGTTGGGTGACACTATCGTGCAACTCACGTGCCAGCCGATTACGCTCTTCCAGCACAGCCATTTCCTGGGAACGATGATACAGGTGGATATTCTCAATCGCTCCGGCCAGCACATCGGCAACGGTATGCAACACACTCACATCTTCAGCGGTAAATGCAGCCACCCGTTCCGACTCCAGATTCAACAGGCCCAGCACGCGTTCGCCCACAATGATCGGTACACACAACTCGGCTCGTGTATCGGGCCGATCTACCGCTATATATTCTGGATCACGCAGCACATCATCAATATGCTGCGTTTGCGCTGTGCGATAGGTACGCCCCAGAATACCCAGATGCACGTGCTGTCGATACGCAACGACTGCCGAGGGATTACGCCCGGATTGGGCATAGCGCACAAGCTCGTTGGTGGTCTCCTCCACCAGATACAGTTCGACATGGCTATAGCCAAAGCCGTGCTGGATCTGGTGTGTCACCTCATTCAACATCTGGTTCATATTCATCGTGGCCGTGGCAGTGCGGGCCAACAAATTGAGGATGGTCAACTGATCAGCCCGCCGCTGCACTTGCTGCGCCAGCCGTTGTGATTCCTGATAGAGCAAAGCACTATTGATCGGGCCGCTGATCTGGGCGGCAATGGCCTCCAGCAGATCGACATCTTCATATGAAAACGCATCACGCTGACGGTGACCAACCTGGATCGTACCAATCACCTTGCCTCCACTGAGAAGAGGAACTGCAATGTATGAACGCGCCTGGGGTGGTTGACCACACAGAGCCAGTTCCACATCTGTGGCATAATGCAGCACATACCCATGATCCTCAACATCCAGGGCATTGGAGAAATAGGATCGCCCATGATGCGCCACACAGCCGATAATACCCTGGCCGGGCTGGATGCGTGCTGTACGAATTGTTGCATCCACAGGTTGCACTGCAGCCGCGATATACAAAGTGTTCTCCGCCGTGAGCAGGGCAATCGAACCACTCTGAAATCTTGCATCCAGGCGCACAGTCGCCCGTTCCAGAATGCAATCAAGATCGAGGGTGGCACTCACCTCACGTCCCAGTTCTGCCAATAGTTGCTCTTTCGCTAACAGACGGGCACCCCGGTCAGCCAGACGCACATTCTCGAGCGCCAGCGCAGCCTGCCGCACAAAGGCCTCCAGCACCTGGATGTTGGTCAGGGTAAACGTCGGTGCTGATTCCGAAACCACAAGATAAATCACCCCCATCAGCCGTTCGCTCCGACTGCGCAGAGGTATCAGCAGCACGTCGTGCGTCTGTTCCGTCTCAGTACTACCAGGTGTACCTGAGAGTTGCGGCTCACAGGCCACGTGCTGGTTGGCCGGGATCAAAAAGGACTCACTGATACGAAAGGCTGGCTGCAGCAGCGACTGGTAAAAACTGGGGGCGACCGGTGTGGCTCGCAGATGAGCCTGCAGCGGCTCCGGTACACCCACAAAAGCCACTGCCTCGAGTACATCGGTGTCTGGATTGCGCAGGCGCACATACACCTGCGGACTGGGGACAAAGCGATGCAAGGTTTCGGCCACCTCCCACAACAACTCCTCCAGCGAAATATCGGCATGCAATTGCGGGCCGAGCGCCAGGAGATCGCCCAGCGGCAGGCTATGGGTCAGATCGATCGTCAGGGGATGTAGTGAATGTATGTGATTTTGCGGTTCCAAATGGGTCATCATACCCTTCAATCAGTGCGAGTTGATCGATCCAGAACATCTATGCCATCTAATTCACTAATCTGGCCCGTATTCCAGGCTGTACCACGGCCAATGCTTATCGGGCCAAACAGCACAGCCTGCTCGATCATGATCACACGGCGCTTCAACAACTCCAGTACGGCCCAGAAAGAGACCACTATTTCTTGCCGGGTACAGGTCAACGCCAGCAAATCTTCAAAGCTAAACCAGGCCTGCCGGCCCAGACGATCACGGATGTGCTGTACCACCTCGGCTACTGTCAGGCGGGGTGGTAGTGGCAACGGACTGGCAGCGGCAGTCGTTTGTAGCAGTTGCATCCGCTGTTCCCAGGCAGCCGTTAATTCGGCCAGCGAGTAGTGCCGTGTATCATTCCAGATAACTGTGGGTAGGATCGGCAGTGTGGGGACAGCGGTGCGCACGAACGTTTGTCGCCCCTGTGCCTGCCATTCCTGAAGCCGGAGCGCTGCCTGCTTGTAGCGCTGATACTCGCGGAGCTGGCGCGTCAGGGCTTCAGCATCATCCTCAAGTGAACTGGTCTCTGGTGTCTCGGCCCGAATCGGGGGTGGAAGCAACGTGCGTGACTTGATCAGCAGCAAGCGCGCTGCCAGTGCCACGAATTCGGCCAGCGCACGTGGTTCGGGTGCTTCCAGTGAGCGTACATGCGTCAGATACTGATCAGCAATCTGCGCCAGCGCGATCTGCGTTATGTCAAGTTTGGTACGTTCGATCAGTTGCAAGAGCAGATCAATCGGCCCCTCAAACGCTGGTAAGGTCACCCGATACATCGCATCCCCATCAAATACATCTAATGCTGCTGATCAGCCCACTGCAACAGTGCGGCCTGACCGGTTGGGGCCACATCATGATAATGGCGGATAATGGAGACCACCTCGGCGGGACTACCAGCACGGGCCGCCATCTGCGCTCCGCGCCAGGCATGTTCGGCGTAAATGCGCAATGGATGCAACGGGCCACGTCCACTGGCCGCCGCTGCCCCATACAGTCCTGGTGCCACCTTTTTCAGCATGGTCACCAGGGTGTACCAGAACAGTGGCAACCCACGCCCATCATCATCAACCTTACCGCAATCGTGTATCAGCGCTGCCCGTAACAAGTAAGGATCGCTATACCCCGCTCTGACGAGTGTTGTATACACGTCCAGGCAGTGCCGCTGATCATAGCGCGGCATATCCAGGAACAGGCGATACTCAGCGGCTGTGAGTACCTGCGCTACCAGTTGCCACTCCTCGGCCTGTACCTCGGCCTGGATTGCTGCCTGAAATTGGCGTATCCGATAGCGTAGCTCAGACAACGGGGGTCTGGTTGGTGATTGCTCAACTGGTTGCATATCCACGTTCTTTACACTCTGTATATTCCTGATCCACAAATGCTGATAGCACTAAAAAACCTGGCGGTGGGCAAAAAAAGGATTCGCGGAAGGTGCCGCCTGCACCTCCCAATATGACAGCAGCATGGCTTAGGCACGCCATAACCCTTTTCAGACAGGGGCTATGGCACCAGTGCCAGCGTACGTACCGGGCTATGCGCACTACCCTCTATCTTCAGCACACTGATCGCCAGCGTTGCCCCGGTTGGCGGCAATTGCTCCACATTTGTCAGATTCTCCAGGAGCAACCAGTATGGCCTGGTCGTCATAGCTGGCAGCACCTCCGGCGCAAGCGCAACCTGGGTCGCTGGCAGATCCAGACCCAATCCACGCACCCGACGCTGCCTGAACAGTAAGTCTACCGCTGCCGCGCTCACTCCTGGCACCTGCACGTTCTGGTGGGCATCCAGGTGCAGATAATCGGCGGACGTAGTCCAGCGTATATCCCACCCGGTTGCCAGTAATACCAGGACATCGGCAGGAATAGGGCCGTGTTGCTGCTCCCAGGTTACAATATCGCTTGTCCCCAGGCGATACGCACTGTTATCTTGAGCATCATCGCGCACATCCAGTACGATGACCTCGGTAAGCAACTCATATGGTGCCAGTTGCTCCACCGTCACCGGGGCCACACCTGCAGTGCTTATAATCGACAGCCATGTGCCATTTGGCGCACCCAGTTGAGCAATATGCGTGCGGTTATCCTGATCTGCGGGCATAATCCGTGTGAGCGCACTGCCTGGTAGATGCGGCATATCATGTTTGATCACATGACTCAGATCGACCATCCGCGTAAACTGTACTGTGTGCAATCCTGGCTCTGAACGTGGTGCCAGACTACAGGTCACCAGCACGATCAGTATCGGCAGGAAGCGTTTAACATAGAACCACCATCTACTCACGCGGTTAATTATACCAGTTCTCAAAGAATACTTGAGCGCTGTCGCAAAGTGTAGAGCCAGACGGAACGACTATTATTGATACGAGTTACGTACTCGCGTCCGCGTCAGCCCGCACCGACGAGCTTGGCCAACCGGTAGCCCGCCCGTTTACGGGCCGGGCGATCCTACCGCGTACCCTGTGATTGATACAAGGTACGCGGTCACGTCCCGGACGTGGTCGCGCCGGGCGACCGTGGCCCGGGTCGCTAGTGCGGACGGCGCGTCAGCCC